>NZ_JALNTH010000034.1:0-78413 GCF_023161935.1 Pseudoalteromonas sp. 2CM28B | reverse complement strand
GCAACACCGCCGTATACTTTTGCAAGTACGTTAGTGATTGCTGCAGTTAGTGTAGTTTTACCGTGGTCAACGTGGCCAATTGTACCAACGTTTACGTGCGGTTTTACGCGTTCAAACTTTTCTTTTGCCATCTTAAAAAATTCCTAATAAAGAAATTAAAGCCTGACTCAGTATTGAGCCAGACAAGCTAAAATCATATAACAGCGCGAGCTGAAATTATTGTATCTGCAACCTGCTTAGAGGCTTCAGCGTACTTCAAAAACTCCATAGAGTATGAGGCACGGCCCTGTGTTGCAGATCGTAAAGCAGTCGCATAACCAAACATTTCAGATAACGGAACCTGAGCATTAATTTGCTTAAGTCCACCAAGTGCATCTTCCATGCCTTCGATCATGCCGCGACGACGGTTTAGGTCGCCAACTACATCACCCATGTTTGCTTCAGGAGTGAGTACTTCAACCTTCATTACTGGCTCTAATAAAGCAGGGTTTGCATCTAGCGCACCTTGCTTCATAGCGAGTGAACCTGCTATTTTAAATGCCATTTCATTCGAATCTACATCATGGAATGAACCATCATATAAAGTCGCTTTCACGCCAAGTAATGGGTAGCCTGCCAGTACACCTTGAGCCATTTGCTCTTGGATACCTTTGTCTACCGCAGGGATGTATTCTTTCGGAACTGACCCACCTACGGTTTCGTTAACGAACTCGTAAATTGGGGCTTCATCATCCGAAATATCCATCGGTTCAAGTTTAAGCCAGACGTGACCATATTGACCACGACCACCTGATTGACGTATAAACTTCCCTTCAACTTCAACAGTTGAACGAATAGCTTCTCGGTATGCAACCTGCGGCTTACCAACGTTACATTCAACACTGAATTCACGTTTCATACGGTCGACAATGATATCAAGGTGAAGTTCACCCATGCCAGAGATAATCGTCTGGCCTGATTCTTCGTCAGTTTGTACGCGGAAAGATGGATCTTCTGCCGCTAGTTTACCTAGCGCGATACCCATTTTATCCTGGTCAGCGATTGTGCGAGGCTCAACCGCAACAGAGATAACTGGTTCTGGGAACTCCATACGCTCTAGCGTAATAATAGAATTCGGATCACACAGTGTCTCGCCTGTTGTTACGTCTTTGAGACCAATAGCCGCCGCGATGTCGCCTGCGTAGACTTCTTTGATCTCTTCACGTGAGTTTGAATGCATCTGAACGATACGACCAAGACGCTCACGCTTACTTTTTACTGGGTTATATACCGCGTCACCCTGTTTAACAGTACCAGAGTAAACACGGAAAAAGGTCAAGGTGCCAACAAACGGGTCTGTTGCAATCTTAAAAGCAAGTGCAGCAAACGGCGCTTTATCATCAGCAGGACGCTCTTCCTCGGTACCATCTTCGAGGATACCTTGGATTTGTTTCACTTGTGTTGGTGATGGCATATATTCAACAACGCAATCAAGCACAGCTTGAACGCCTTTGTTTTTAAATGCACTACCACAGGTCATGGGAACAATTTCGTTCGCTAATGTGCGTTGACGCAAAGCATTTTTAATTTCTGCTTCGCTTAACTCTTCACCTTCTAAGTATTTATCCATTAATTCTTCAGAGGCTTCAGCAGCGCTTTCAACTAAATGAGAGCGCCATTCTTCAGCTAAATCCTGAAGTTCTGCCGGTATTGCCTCATAAGAGAAAGTCATACCCTGGTCTTCATCATTCCAGTTAATAGCTTTCATTTTAATAAGGTCAATAACACCTTTAAAGTCGTCTTCAGCGCCAATTGGCAACTGGACTGGAACAGGCGTTGCTCCAAGACGAGATTTCACCTGGCCGACAACCGTTAAGAAGTCAGCGCCTGTGCGATCCATTTTATTTACGAAGATCATTCTCGGAACTTCGTATTTGTTCGCTTGACGCCAAACTGTCTCAGTTTGCGGCTGTACACCCGATGAAGCACAAAGAACAACTACCGCACCATCTAGTACACGTAAAGAACGCTCTACTTCGATAGTGAAATCTACGTGTCCTGGGGTATCAATGATATTGATGCGATGGTTGTCAAATTGCGCGTCCATCCCTTTCCAGAAACACGTTGTTGCAGCAGAAGTGATTGTGATACCACGCTCTTGTTCCTGCTCCATCCAATCCATAGTTGCGGCGCCATCATGTACTTCACCGATCTTATGAGAAAGACCTGTGTAGAACAGAACACGTTCTGTTGTGGTGGTTTTGCCTGCATCTACGTGAGCACAAATACCGATATTGCGGTAACGCTCAAGTGGAGTTGTACGTGCCATAAAATCCTCTTAAAGGTTAAGGACAGATTACCAACGGTAATGAGCGAATGCTTTATTCGCTTCAGCCATACGGTGAACGTCTTCACGTTTCTTAACCGCAGTGCCTTTGTTGTCAGCAGCGTCAACGATTTCTTGAGCTAAACGTAAGCCCATAGATTTTTCGCCACGCTTACGAGCAGCGTCTACTAACCAACGCATACCTAATGCGTTGCGACGTACTGGACGTACTTCAACTGGTACTTGATAAGTTGAACCACCAACACGGCGAGATTTAACCTCTACCTGTGGACGGATATTATCAAGTGCAGTTTCAAAGATTTCTAGGTGCGACTTGCCTGATTTCTCAGCAGCCACGTCTAGCGCACCATAAACGATTTTTTCAGCAGTAGATTTCTTGCCGTCTAACATTACGATGTTAACGAACTTAGCAAGAAGTTCCGATCCGAACTTAGGATCTGGAAGAATTTTACGTTGACCTATTACGCGTCTTCTAGGCATTTTGTATCTCCGGTTTATTCAGGTTTGCTCTTTCGAGTCAATCACCCAAAACAATAATTAATAATATTTAGTGCTTGGCCTTACTAACGGAAAACAATTAGCCTTTAGGGCGTTTTGCACCGTATTTAGAACGAGCTTGACGACGGTCGCTAACGCCTGCACAGTCAAGTGCACCACGTACAGTGTGAAAACGCACACCTGGTAAATCTTTAACACGACCACCACGGATTAGGATTACACTGTGCTCTTGAAGGTTATGACCTTCACCACCGATGTATGAAGTTACTTCGAAACCGTTAGTTAAACGTACACGAGCTACTTTACGTAACGCCGAGTTTGGTTTCTTAGGTGTAGTTGTATATACGCGAGTACATACACCACGCTTTTGCGGACACGCTTTAAGCGCAGCTGAGTTACTTTTAGTAACCTTGCTACGACGTGGCTTACGCACTAGCTGGTTAATAGTTGCCATTTAAATAGCTCCTGAAATTAAAATTACTACTGAAAAAAATAAAAAATCCGCCCTTGTTTTACCAGCATGTTTTAAACGTGCAAGTAAATGGGTGGCGGAATTTTAATGAGCAAAGATTGACCTGTCAACCTAAACCGCTCACAAGGCAGTAGATAACTACCTTGTGAAACTCTAATCTATTGATTAGATTCGGTTTATTGATTTCCAGATAAATCCGCGTTTAAAGCATCAGTGAGTGCTTGAGTTGCCTCTTCCGCACTTACCGTTTGCTCTTCAACAACGTCTTTTTGCTTACGACGAGCCATACGCTCTTGATGATACGCAAAACCGGTACCGGCTGGGATCAATCGACCCACAATTACGTTTTCTTTCAGACCGCGTAGTTCATCGCTCTTACCATTTACAGCGGCTTCTGTTAGGACACGAGTTGTCTCCTGGAACGAGGCTGCTGAGATGAAAGATTCTGTCGCTAGTGATGCTTTTGTGATACCCATTAACTGGATTTCAAACTTAGCTGGGATCTTACCTTGAGCTTCAAGGTCGCGGTTTGCGATATTAACGCGTGCCACTTCAATTTGCTCACCGGCTAAGAACTCAGTATCACCACCGTCTAGAATGATACATTTACGTAGCATTTGACGAATAATAGTTTCAATGTGCTTATCATTGATCTTAACGCCCTGCAAACGATAAACCTCTTGCACTTCGTTAACAATGTAATTAGCAACATGAGTCACACCACGAAGGCGTAAGATGTCATGCGGTGATTCTGGACCATCGGCGATAACTTCACCTTTAGACACTTGTTCACCTTCAAACACGTTAAGCTGACGCCACTTAGGAATCATTTCTTCGTAATGATCGCCTTCAGCTGGTGTAATAACTAAACGTTTCTTACCTTTAGTCTCTTTACCGAAGCTAATAGTACCGGTGATTTCTGCAAGGATTGCAGGATCTTTTGGTTTACGTGCTTCAAATAAGTCGGCTACGCGTGGTAGACCACCCGTGATATCACGAGTTTTCGAACCTTCTTGCGGAATACGTGCTAATACGTCACCTGGGTTTGCAGTCGCGCCGTCTGTTACTTCAATCGTAGTGAATGAAGGAAGACGCGTTTCTTGCAATCCACGCTCATCACTTTCAATGATAAGCTTTGGCTCTTTCGCATTCGCTTTAGCAAGATCTTTAACAACTACACGAGTTAAACCCGTTAGTTCGTCAGTCTGTGCTTCAGTGTTTGAATCATCGATATCGCTGAACGATACTTTTGATTTATGCTCAAGAACGATTGGGTGACTATGCGGGTCCCAAGTAGCAACGATGTCGTTACCTTGAACTTCTGCATTGTCATGCACTGTTAATACCGCACCGTAAGGTACTTTATAACGCTCTTTCTCACGACCATAGCTATCAATGATAGTGATCTCGGTAGAACGAGAGGTAATAACAATCTTACCGTCTGTATTTAATACATATTTAGCGTTGTGAAGTTTTAATGTACCGTTTGTTTTAACTTGTACATTATTCTCAGCAGACGCTCTTGATGCCGCACCACCGATGTGGAAAGTACGCATCGTAAGCTGTGTACCCGGCTCACCGATTGATTGAGCTGCGATAACACCTACTGATTCACCCGCGTTGATGATATGACCACGTGCAAGGTCACGACCATAACACTTAGCACATACACCAAAGTCGTTATCACAGGTGATAACTGAACGTACACGCACTTCATCTACTGAGTGCTCTTCTAAAAGGTCACACAGTTTTTCGTCAAGCATGATGTTACGTTCAACAAGTACTGTATTAGTACCTGGTATTACAACATCTTCAGCAACAACACGACCTAGTACACGTTCGCGAAGTGCTTCTACAACGTCACCACCTTCAATTAGCGGTTTCATTGTTAAGCCATCTTCTGTGCCACAATCGTCTTCGTTGATTACCAAATCTTGTGCAACGTCTACTAGACGACGCGTTAGGTAACCCGAGTTTGCTGTTTTCAGTGCAGTATCGGCAAGACCTTTACGCGCACCGTGCGTTGAGATGAAGTACTGAAGTACGTTTAGACCTTCACGGAAGTTAGCCGTGATTGGCGTCTCGATGATTGAACCATCTGGACGTGCCATTAGACCACGCATACCTGCTAGCTGACGGATCTGAGCGGCACTACCACGAGCACCTGAGTCGGCCATCATAAACACTGAGTTAAATGACGGTTGCTCTTCTTCTTCACCTTGCGCATTCACTACGGTGTCTTTTGACAAGTTAGCCATCATTTCACGTGATAGGTTTTCATTTACACGTGACCAGATATCGATAACTTTGTTGTACTTTTCACCAGCCGTAACAAGACCTGATTGGAATTGTTGGTTGATTTCAGTTACTTCAGCTTCTGCTGCTTCAATGATTGATGCTTTCACTGGTGGGATAACTAAGTCATCTATACCAATTGAAACACCTGACTTCATTGCGTAGTGGAAACCGGTGTACATAACTTGGTCAGCAAAAACTACTGTGTCTTTTAATCCAAGACGACGGTAACACTCATTTAGTAAGCTAGAAATCTGCTTTTTACCTAGGGCTTGGTTGATTGACTCAAACGGCATACCTTTAGGTAAAATAAGAGACAGAATTGCACGACCCACTGTAGTATCAATGATAGTAATTGTATCTTCTACAACACCATCTTCATTCGCTACTGATTGGCTAATACGTACTTTCACTTTTGCGTGAAGGTCGGCATTACCACTACGGTATGCTTTTTCTGCTTCTTTAGGATCTTTAAATACGGTGCCTTCGCCTTTGGCGTTAATGCGGTCACGCGTCATGTAATAAAGACCTAATACAACGTCCTGTGAAGGAACGATGATTGGCTCACCATTAGCAGGCGATAAGATGTTGTTTGTAGACATCATTAACGCACGAGCTTCTAGTTGCGCTTCAATTGTTAGCGGTACGTGTACCGCCATTTGGTCACCATCGAAGTCGGCGTTGTAAGCCGCACATACTAATGGATGCAAATGAATCGCTTTACCTTCGATAAGCACAGGTTCAAACGCTTGGATACCCAAACGGTGAAGTGTTGGTGCACGGTTAAGTAATACTGGATGTTCACGAATTACTTCATCTAGTACATCCCATACTTCCGCTACTTCACGCTCAACCATCTTTTTAGCTGCTTTGATTGTCGTAGCCATGCCGCGACGTTCTAATTTGCCATAGATGAATGGTTTGAAAAGCTCTAATGCCATCTTCTTAGGAAGACCACACTGATGAAGCTTAAGTGTAGGACCAACCGTGATTACAGAACGGCCAGAGTAATCTACACGCTTACCAAGTAAGTTCTGACGGAAACGACCTTGCTTACCTTTGATCATATCAGCAAGCGATTTAAGTGGACGTTTGTTAGAACCTGTAATTGCACGACCACGACGACCGTTATCAAGTAGCGCATCAACCGCTTCTTGTAACATACGTTTTTCGTTGCGTACGATAATATCTGGTGCAGCTAAATCTAGTAGACGCTTAAGACGGTTATTACGGTTAATAACACGACGGTAAAGGTCATTTAGATCAGATGTCGCAAAGCGGCCACCGTCTAGTGGTACTAATGGACGTAAGTCAGGTGGCAATACTGGAAGTACTGTCATGATCATCCACTCAGGGTTATTACCTGATTGGTGGAACGATTCCATTAACTTAAGACGTTTAGTGATCTTTTTACGCTTAGTTTCAGAGTTAATTGTTGGTAACTCTTCACGCATCTCTGCAATTAATTGAGCAAGATCGAGTTCACGAAGCAAGTCTAATACTGCTTCAGCACCCATCTTCGCTTCAAACTCATCACCATGTTCTTCAAGTGCATCTAGGTATTCTTCTTCACCTAATAGCTGACCACGCTCAAGCGTTGTCATACCAGGCTCAGTTACTACGAATGATTCGAAGTAAAGAACACGTTCAATATCACGAAGCGTCATATCAAGCATTAAGCCGATACGTGACGGTAATGATTTTAAAAACCATATATGCGCAACTGGACTTGCCAGTTCTATATGACCCATACGGTCACGACGCACTTTAGTGAGTGTTACTTCAACGCCACACTTCTCACAGATCACACCACGGTGTTTAAGGCGTTTATATTTACCACATAAACACTCATAATCTTTCACTGGGCCGAAAATACGGGCACAGAATAAGCCATCGCGCTCAGGCTTGAAAGTACGGTAGTTAATAGTCTCAGGTTTCTTTACTTCACCGTATGACCATGAACGAACCATGTCTGGTGAAGCAAGACCAATGCGAATTGCATCGAATTCTTCGGTCTTATTTTGTTGCTTCAGAAACTTAAGTAAGTCTTTCACCTTAGCTCTCCTGTCGGAGTTAATCTTGAGGACGGATGTTCTCGTCCCTACATTCTATTCAGCCATAACAGATGCTGCAGCGTTCACTGCAGCAACTAATTGGCTTAATTTTCTTCCAACTCGATGTTGATACCCAGTGAGCGGATTTCTTTCAACAATACGTTGAACGATTCTGGCATACCTGGTTCCATTTTATGGTTACCATCAACGATGTTTTTATACATCTTAGTACGACCGTTCACGTCATCCGATTTCACTGTTAGCATTTCTTGTAGCGTGTAAGCAGCACCGTAAGCTTCAAGTGCCCATACTTCCATCTCACCAAAACGCTGGCCACCGAACTGTGCTTTACCACCCAGCGGCTGCTGAGTAACAAGGCTGTAAGAACCAGTAGAACGCGCATGCATCTTATCATCAACCAAGTGGTTAAGTTTAAGCATGTACATGTAACCTACAGTTACTTGGCGTTCAAACTGATCGCCAGTACGGCCATCATAAAGTGTAACCTGACCACTTCTAGGGTAGCCGCCTAGCTCTAGCATGTCTTTGATTTCGTCTTCTTTCGCGCCATCAAATGCAGGAGTAGCAATCGGTAAACCACCTTTCAAGTTTTCAGCTAAACGACGAATTTCGTCATCAGAGAAACTAGCGATATCCACAACCTGACGAGATTCACCGATCTCATAAGCTTGTTTAATGAATTCACGTAGCTCATGAAGCTCGCGTTGCTCTTTCATCATTTCTTCTAAGCGCTCACCAATACCGCGTGCAGCTAGACCCATATGTGTTTCAAGGATCTGACCGATGTTCATTCGCGATGGTACACCTAGTGGATTTAGTACGATATCTACCGTACGACCTTTGTCATCGTATGGCATATCTTCTACTGGTACGATAGTCGAGATAACACCTTTGTTACCGTGACGACCCGCCATTTTATCACCCGGTTGGATACGACGTTTAACAGCTAAGTATACTTTAACAATTTTAAGTACACCTGGTGCTAAGTCGTCACCTTGGGTAATTTTACGACGTTTGTTTTCAAACTTCTTATCGTATTCAGCTTTAAGCTCATCGTACTGTGCAGCTAGTTGCTCAAGTTCAGCTTGCTTGTCTTCTTCAGCAAGGCTTTGAGTTAGTAACTTTTCAGCATTCAGTGACGTTAAGTTGTCTTCATCGAAGCCAGCTGCCACAAGTAACTTGCGAGCACGCTCTAAAACACCAGCTTCTAGAATACGGAACTCTTCGTTGAAGTCTTTCTTCGCTTCGCGAAGCTGCATGTCTTCAACTTCTAACGCACGCTTATCTTTTTCAACACCATCACGGGTGAAAACTTGTACGTCGATTACAGTACCAGTTACAGAGTTAGGTACACGTAAAGAGCTGTCTTTAACGTCAGACGCTTTTTCACCGAAGATAGCACGTAGTAGCTTCTCTTCTGGTGTTAATTGCGTTTCGCCTTTCGGAGTCACTTTACCTACTAGGATATCGCCGCCTTTAACTTCAGCACCAATATATACAACGCCTGATTCATCAAGCTTGCCTAGTGCAGATTCACCCACGTTCGGGATATCTGCTGTGATCTCTTCTGAGCCTAATTTAGTATCACGGGCGATACACTGTAGTTCTTGAATGTGGATAGTCGTTAGACGATCTTCTTCAACTACGCGCTCTGATAGTAAGATTGAATCCTCGAAGTTGTAACCGTTCCATGGCATGAATGCCACGCGAAGGTTTTGACCAAGGGCTAAGTCACCTAAGTCAGTCGAAGGACCATCTGCTAACACATCGCCACGAGTAACCGGTTCACCAACCATACAAGTCGGCTTTTGGTTAATACATGTATTTTGGTTAGAACGTGTGTACTTGGTTAAGTTGTAGATGTCGATGCCCGCTTCACCAGGGATGCGCTCTTCTTCATGTACATTAACAACGATGCGACTTGCGTCGGCATACATTACTTCACCACCACGTTTAGCAACAATCGTTACACCAGAATCTTTTGCTAGTGTTAACTCAATACCTGTACCTACTAACGGTTTGTCCGCTTTCAATGTTGGTACTGCTTGACGTTGCATGTTTGAACCCATCAATGCACGGTTAGCATCATCGTGTTCTAGGAACGGGATAAGTGCTGCCGCTACAGAGATCACCTGTTGTGGTGATACATCCATATATTGCTGGTCCATACGACCCATAAAGGTTGATTCACCTTTGTGACGACATGGAATAAGTTCATCTACAAACTCATTGGTTTCAGTTAAGTTTGAGTTCGCCTGTGCGATAACAAACTGACCTTCTTCAATGGCTGATAGGTAATCAACTTCATCAGTTACTACACCGTCTACCACTTTGCGGTAAGGTGTTTCTAAGAAACCGTAGTCATTGGTACGTGCATACGTAGACAATGAGTTAATTAGACCGATGTTTGGACCCTCAGGAGTCTCGATTGGACATACACGACCGTAGTGAGTTACGTGAACGTCACGTACTTCAAAGCCAGCACGCTCACGAGTTAGACCGCCCGGACCTAATGCAGAAATACGACGCTTGTGCGTTACTTCTGATAGCGGGTTATTTTGGTCCATAAACTGTGATAACTGAGACGAGCCGAAGAACTCTTTAACTGCTGCCGAAATAGGCTTAGCGTTAATAAGATCTTGTGGCATTACAGCGTCTAGGTCACCTAAGCTTAAGCGCTCACGTACAGCACGTTCTACACGTACTAAACCTACACGGAATTGGTTCTCAGCCATTTCGCCAACACTACGTATACGACGGTTGCCTAAGTGGTCTATATCATCAACATCGCCAACACCGTTACGAATAGCAATCAATACTTTCATAACCGCTACGATGTCTTCTTTGCTTAATGTGCCAGGGCCTGTGTCTGAATCGTAACCAACACGGCTATTGAACTTCATACGACCTACTGTTGATAAGTCATAGCGTTCTTCTGAGAAGAATAAGTTCTCAAATAAGGCTTCAGCCGCGTCTTTCGTCGGTGGCTCGCCTGGGCGCATCATGCGATAAATTTCTACTAGTGCTTCTAAACGGTTGCTTGACGAGTCAATGTTTAATGTATTTGACATGTAAGCGCCGCTGTCCACTTCATTGATATATAATGTATCAATAGTAGTGTGACCTGCTTTAACCAATTCAGCCATCATTTCAAGCGTTAGCTCGTCATTTGCAGTCGCGATGATTTCACCTGTTGACTCATCAACATAGTTCTTCGCTAATACACGGCCAATGATGTACTCATGTGGTACTTCTAATTGATTAATGCCTTTTTTCTCGATGCTCTTGATGTGGCGAGCCGTAACACGACGACCGCTTTCAACAAGGACTTCACCGTCTTCGCTCTTGATATCAAAAGCGGCAGTTTCACCACGTAAACGTGAAGGCACAAGTTCCATAAGAACTTTACCGTCAGCAATTTCAAACGCAGTAGTATCGAAGAAGATATCTAGGATTTCTTCACTCGTGTACTCAAGTGCACGTAAGATGATAGACGCCGGTAATTTACGACGACGGTCAATACGTACATATAAGTTATCTTTTGCATCAAATTCGAAGTCTAACCATGAACCACGGTAAGGAATTACGCGTGCGTTATAAAGCACTTTACCTGACGAGTGAGTTTTACCGCGGTCGTTATCAAAGAATACACCAGGGCTACGGTGTAGCTGAGAAACGATAACACGCTCTGTACCATTGATTACAAAAGTACCGGTATCGGTCATGAGCGGAATTTCGCCCATGTAAACTTCTTGCTCTTTAATGTCTTTAACTGTGCCTGGAGCTTCTTTGTCCATTACTACAAGACGCAGTTTCACGCGAAGTGGAGCAGAATAAGTCACACCGCGAATTTGACATTCTTTTACATCGAATACTGGCTCACCAATACGATAACTTACGTATTGAAGCTCAGAATTTCCCGAGTAGCTTTTAATTGGGAACACAGAACGGAAGGCAGCTTCCAAACCATGATCGCCATCAGCGTCCGGGACTAAGAATTTTTTAAACGATTCTAACTGCGTCGACAGTAAGAAAGGTATATCCAAAACTTGTGGACGTTTACCAAAATCCTTACGGATACGTTTCTTTTCAGAATAAGAGTAAGCCATGGGGTTCCTCAGCTTGCTGATCTTTGACCCGACCTGTTCTTGTAAGAACAGACTTAACTGGCATCTATGCCAAGATGTACAACATTTAACTGTTGTTCCAACTTAATCCCATCTCAACACTAGCAAACTATAAAGCGTTGAAATTAAAGAATAAATCAGATTTTATTTGCGCTATAAGAATAGTCGCTCTATAGCGCAAAAAGGCCGGTGATTAAATAATCACCAGCCCTTGCCTGATTTCTCAGGCAGCGAACCTAGCAAAAGCTAGATTACTTAACCTCAACTTCAGCACCAGCTTCAGTAAGTTCTTTAGCAAGAGCTTCAGCTTCTTCCTTAGAAACACCTTCTTTAACTGGAGTTGGAGCAGCTTCAACAAGTGCTTTAGCTTCTTTTAAGCCAAGACCAGTTGCGCCACGAACAGCTTTGATTGCCGCAACTTTATTAGCGCCAGCGCCAGTAAGGATTACGTCAAATTCTGTTTTCTCTTCAGCAGCTTCAGCAGCAGGACCTGCTACCATAGCAGCTGCAGCAGTTACGCCGAATTTTTCTTCCATTGCTTCAACTAGAGCAACAACGTCCATTACTGACATTTCAGCAATTGCGTCAAGGATTTGGTCTTTAGTTACAGACATTACAAATTTCCTAATAATTAACGGACTCTAAGGTCCAAATAAATTTACACCGAAAGGGATTAAGCAGCTTAAAATTAAGCAGCTTGCTCTTCTTTCTGTACACGTACTGCTTCAATTGTTTTACACAATTTACCAGCAGACGCTTCTTTCATAGCGCTCATTAAGCGTGCAACAGCTTCGTCGTATGTAGGTAGAGTTGCAAGCATAGCTGCGTCTACTACATTACCTTCAAAAGCGGCCGTTTTAAGCTCAAATTTCTCATTCTTTTTCGCGAAATCTGAGAAGATACGCGCAGCAGCACCTGGGTGCTCTGATGAGAAAGCAATTAAGCTTGGACCAACAAATGAATCAGATAGGCATTCAAAGTCCGTTCCTTCAAGAGCACGTTTAGCTAGAGTGTTACGGACAACTTTCATCCAAACACCATTTGCACGAGCTTCTTTACGAAGGGCAGTGATTGCACCAACTGTTACACCACGAGAATCTGCAACTACTGCAGATAGAGCACCAGTGGCTGCTTCGTTGACTTCAGCAACAATTGCTTTTTTGCCTTGAAGATTTAAAGCCATGGGTGTTACTCCTGGTTTAATGGGTTACCGTACATCGGCTTCCCTGTTTTACTCTTCCCCACCAATAAAGGTGGAGATGCTTTTTACGGCGAGAGCCAGAAGATTAGGAAAAATCTATCTGGGGATTCACACCGTCTACGTAGGTAATATTAAGGCCGAAGCCGCCTACGGTCTTGGACGGAAGCCCAATTTATCGCGTTGCCCTAAGGCGCTTCGAAATTATGGACTTCAACCCGAATTCTTTACTTTGTGATTAACTAAATTAATCAGCAAAATGGCGCAAAATTATAGTACAAATTTCACGCCATGTAAACACTCAATTAAGCAACAACTGTGCTTAAAGTGCTTTGGTCAACAGAAACACCTGCGCCCATTGTTGTAGAGATAGTTACTTTCTTCAAGTAAACACCTTTAGCTTGAGAAGGTTTAGCCTTCTTAAGCGCAACAATTAGAGCTTCAAGGTTTTGTTGTAACTGCTCAGCAGTGAAATCAACCTTACCAATCGTAGTATGGATGATACCATTTTTGTCATTGCGGTAACGCACTTGACCTGCTTTCGCATTTTTAACTGCTTCTGCAACGTTAGGTGTTACAGTACCAGTTTTAGGGTTTGGCATTAGACCACGTGGGCCTAAGATTTGACCTAGTTGACCAACAACACGCATAGCGTCTGGTGATGCAACAACAACGTCAAAATTCATCTCGCCTTTCTTAACTAGATCAGCAAGATCTTCCATGCCTACAAATTCAGCACCGGCTTCTTTTGCAGCTTCTGCATTAGCGCCTTGAGTGAATACAGCAACACGAACGTCACGACCAGTACCGTTAGGTAGTACAGTCGCACCACGAACGTTTTGATCAGATTTACGAGCATCGATACCAAGGTTAACAGCAACGTCAACACTTTCTACGAATTTAGCTGTCGCTAATTCTTTTAAAAGAGCAACTGCTTCGTTAATTTCGTAATCTTTAGTTACTTCCACTTTTTCGCGGATAGTACGCATACGTTTAGTTAATTTAGCCATTATCTTAGTCCTCTACGTTCAAGCCCATCGCACGCGCAGAACCTGCGATAGTGCGAACCGCAGCTTCTAAATCAGAAGCTGTAAGGTCTGGTTTCTTTGTCTCAACGATTTCTTCAAGTTGAGCACGAGTTACTGTGCCTACTTTTTCAGTGTTAGGACGGCCTGAACCAGATTTGATACCTGCAGCTTTCTTAAGTAAGTAAGCAGCCGGTGGCGTTTTCATGTCGAACGTAAATGAACGGTCGCCGTAAACAGAGATCACTACAGGAACTGGAGCGCCTTTTTCGATAGATTCTGTACGTGCGTTGAACGCTTTACAGAATTCCATGATGTTTACACCGTGTTGACCTAGTGCTGGACCTACTGGAGGACTAGGGTTAGCCATACCAGCAGCAACTTGTAGCTTGATTAGAGCTTCAACTTTCTTAGCCATTATAAATACCTCATTAGGTGGGTCTTAGCCTTGTGCGCGCGAGGACGCGTACTCTAGCGGCTTCCCAGTTTAAAAATTGGTTTCTCACTTTTTAGTAAACAGTTAAACAAACGTTTTCCCTGAATACAAAAAGGCCGCTGATTATAAGTTAATCAGCGGCCTTTTTCAAGCTTCGTGCCAAAAATTAAGAAACTTTTAACACAACGCTTTAAATCAATTACTTATCTTGTTCAACTTGACCAAACTCAAGTTCAACTGGCGTAGAACGACCAAAAATAAGTACCGATACTTTTACACGGCTCTTTTCGTAGTCAACTTCTTCAACCACACCACTAAAGTCAGCAAATGGACCATCAGTAACACGAACCACTTCACCTGGTTCAAATAATGTTGCTGGTTTAGGCGCTTCAGCGTTTTCTTGTAAGCGATTAAGAATGCGATCAGCTTCTTTAGAACTAATTGGTGCAGGACGGTCTGATGTGCCACCAATAAAGCCCATAACACGTTCAGTGCTATTTACTAAGTGCCAGCTTGCATCGTTCATATCCATTTGTACTAGTACGTAACCTGGGAAGAATTTACGCTCAGACTTACGCTTTTGACCAGCACGCATCTCAACTACTTCTTCAGTAGGAACTAATACTTCACCAAAGCTATCTTCTAGGCCTTTGATTTTAATGTGCTCTAATAATGTTTGAGCAACACGCTTCTCATAACCTGAGAAAGCTTGTACTACGTACCAACGTAGTTTCTTTTCGTTATTCTCATCCGACATGGGATCAGATCTCCAATCCAGTTAAAAAGCCTACAGCGCGGAATAAAATGCCATCTAATCCCCAAAGGATAAGTGCCATAATCACTGTTGCAACCATTACGATTAATGTCGTGTGCATTGTTTCTTGACGCGTTGGCCAAATTACTTTGCGTACTTCAATACGCGCTTCTTTAGCAAAAGCAAGGAAGGTACGTCCCTTAAAAGTTTGCGAAGCAATAGCTAAACCCGCCGCTATTGCAACCACAACGCCAATAGCACGTAGTAATACAGACTGATCTGCAAACATATGATTACCAACGACTGCGCCTGCAAGTAGCGCAATTGCTACTAACCACTTTACTGACTCCATCCCACTTGATGGTGTTTCTATATTCGTGCTCATAATATTATTACCTTAACTACAGACACAACAACCCTGCACGTCGACAGGGTTAATCCATTAAAATCTAAACTTAAAAACAAGCTTATTCAAACCAATTTTTAGTTCTAGACTTTATTCACTTGTAAAAATTGGCAGGGGCGGAGAGATTCGAACTCCCAACCGTCGGTTTTGGAGACCGCTGTTCTACCAATTGGAACTACGCCCCTGCAAAGTGGATGCCTATTATACTTACGCAATTCATTAACACAAGAGTAAAGATAGTCATCTGATAAAATCTTCACTGTTAATAAGTTTATAGGCCTGATAATCAAATTAATCCTGTGGCTTTCATCCGTTTAGAAACATTTAATACGTATTAGTCAAATCACTTTTTAATGATCCACTCGTAATAACTCACCGCGATAAAAATCACACAATAACCATATTTGTTCAAATTGATGGGTATTTGGAAAACATACTTTTTTGACTGCCGCTTCAAAGTCGCTCTTATGCCAAATAGTACTAGCGTTACGAATTAACAACCACGTACGCTTTGAATAATAACGCTTAGTCGCTTTTTGTTTTAATAAGCGCTCCAACGCTGATTGCAACCGGTGTTCGCTTGGTTGTTGCGCCATGTCGGCTAAATCACGCTGCATTTGTATCGACAGTGGCCGGCCTAACACGGCCATGGCTTCCGTTTCACTGGCATATAAATGCGCCACCTCTATATCGAGTTGCTGATTTTCTTGATAACAGCTTACATCGGGTCTATTCGGTTCATTGTGCCAAATATGGCGCATGTGAATTCCCGTTTGTTGTTCATAACATCGCAAAAACAACTTGGCCGCATCGTGCTCTAATTGTTGTTTTTCGGCATCACTGCTGCGCTTCATTCAACACCTTATAAACGTCATTTAACAGCGATGAGGCGCCAAACCTAAATGTATCTGGTGCTAAATAATCATGCCCCATAATCTCGGTTGCTAGGTGCAAATAAGCATTTGCATCTACTGTGGTTTTGATTCCACCTGCAGCCTTAAAACCAACTCGCTTTGATGATTTTTTGATGGTTTTAAGCATTATTTCAGTTGCTTCAAGCGTGGCATTCACCGCGACTTTTCCTGTACTGGTTTTTACAAAATCAGCCCCGCCTTGGATGGCAAGTTCAGTTGCTTGAGTAATAAATGCTACCGTTTTTAGCTCGCCAGTTTCAATGATCACTTTGAGCTTAGCACGGCTGCCACATACCTTTTTACTCTCACTCACGTATTCCAGCACGGTATCTACTTCACCTTTTAAAAGTGCTTTATAAGGAATAACTAGATCAATTTCATCGGCCCCCCGCTCTAAAGCTATTAGCGTTTCATTAAGCACTTCATTGAGTGGCGC
Source organism: Pseudoalteromonas sp. 2CM28B (assembly GCF_023161935.1). NCBI lineage: Bacteria > Pseudomonadati > Pseudomonadota > Gammaproteobacteria > Alteromonadales > Pseudoalteromonadaceae > Pseudoalteromonas > Pseudoalteromonas sp. 2CM28B. The sequence continues at coordinate 61,451 of NZ_JALNTH010000034.1, read as the reverse complement.
ATCACCAGAGGGAAAGTTAGTTACGGTGGCCACCTTTACATGGCTCAATAAGCGATTAGCAAGTGCTATTTTAGCGTCATCAACAAATTCACTAAACACACAAAGTGCAGCAGGCGTGCCTAGTTTAGGATTTATACTGTTTACTAATGCGCTAATACTGGCTTGACTATCATCAGTGTTTAAACTGGTTAAGTCCATTAAGCTAACGGCTAGCGTGGCGTTTTGAGTATTGTATGTCATTTTATGCCTATGAAATTGTGTGACCTTAAACTATATAAGCATCATAGCTTAAACTTGCTATAGTTCATAACCAAACACTATAAGCGCGTTTTTTATACTAAACGTCACTCTACCCCTTACTAAATACGATTTAGACCTAAAAAACATAATTGATATAACTTTTAAGAATAACAACTAAGATTTAATTATTTTTTACTTATCAATAGCCACTATATTCTGCTTCTCAGTTAAACACTTTATTATTTTTTAGGGGCGTTATTCAGTGCAATATTTACCTATCTTTACCAAACTCGACAACAAACCCGTATTGGTTGTTGGCGGTGGAGAGGTTGCCTTGCGAAAATGCCGTGCGTTTTTAAAAGCACGCGCCAATGTAACGCTAGTTGCCCCTTGGTTTTGCGAAGAATTAAAAGAACATGCGCACAACAATGAAGTTACTTTAATAGATGCCTATTTTGAAGAGTCACATCTTGATGGCAAAATTTTGATTATTGCCGCCACCGACAATGATGAAGTTAATAATACGGTTTTTGAACTCGCCAATGCACGTAATGTGTTTGTGAACGTGGTGGATGATCAACCTAAATGTACCTTTATTTTTCCCTCTATTGTTGATCGCAACCCAATTACCATAGCGATTTCAAGTGCAGGTACCGCACCGGTATTAGCAAGACGTTTACGTGAAAAGCTCGAAACTCTAATCCCGCAGCATATCGGCCCACTCGCTAACTTGGTCGGTGGCTTTCGCCATAAAGTAAAGCAACGCTTTAAACATTTTGCTGATCGTCGCCAATTTTGGGAAGGCGTGTTTGATTCATCAGTAGTAAGCAAAGTCCAAACCGGTGATACCCATGGCGCTGAGCAACAACTAGAGCAAATGCTAGATGCCAAAGTTGAACCAGAAGGCGAAGTATACGTAGTCGGTGCAGGCCCAGGCGACCCGGAGCTACTCACACTAAAAGCGCTGCAACTAATGCAACAAGCCGATGTGGTGGTATATGATTACTTGGTATCCGATGAAATTATGGAATTAGTGCGTCGCGATGCCGATTTAATCTGTGTGGGTAAGCGCTTAGGCGATCACAGCGTAGCTCAAGAAGATACAAATAAGATGTTGGTTGATTTAGCACAACAAGGTAAAAAAGTGTGCCGAATTAAAGGGGGTGACCCATTTATTTATGGCCGTGGTGGCGAAGAAGTACAAGTACTGGCAGCCAATAACGTAAATTACCAAATAGTGCCAGGTATAACGGCAGCCGCCGGATGTAGTGCCTACGCAGGTATTCCTTTAACGCATCGCGACCATGCCCAAGCTATTCAGTTTGTTACCGGACACTGTAAAAAAGAAGGCCAAGAGCTTAATTGGCAGTCGCTTGCACAAAAAAACCAAACACTGGCTATTTATATGGGGGTAATTAAATCGCCGCATATTCAAGCCGAGCTGTTAAAACATGGGCGAGCAGCAACAACACCAGTGGCCATAATTGAAAACGGTACACGCAAAAATCAACGTGTTGTCACAGGACAGTTAGGCCAATTAGCGCAGCTCATTGAGCAGCATCAAATTATTTCACCCGCGTTACTGATTATTGGTGAAGTAGCTTCGCTGCATCAAGAATTACACTGGTTTGGTGAAAAAGCGCAGATCAGTAGCTTTGCTCAACCACTTACAGACGTAGCGTAATTTAACAGATTTTAATTTAATCATTTTAGTAGGACGACCAACAATGGCTTTAACTCACCTTCAGCAACTTGAAGCTGAAAGTATCAAAATCATGCGCGAAGTCGCCGCTGAGTTTGAGAACCCAGTTATGCTTTACTCAATCGGTAAAGACTCATCGGTACTTTTGCATTTAGCTCGTAAAGCATTTTACCCTGCAAAAATTCCGTTTCCGTTATTACACGTAGACACCAACTGGAAGTTTCGTGAAATGATTGAGTTTCGCGACCGTTTAGCCAAAGAGTATGGCTTTGATTTAATCGTACACAAAAACCCTGAAGGCATCGAAATGGGTGTAGGCCCATTCACCCATGGTTCGGGTAAACATACAGATATCATGAAAACTCAAGGGCTAAAGCAAGCGCTCAATAAATACGGTTTTGACGCCGCATTTGGTGGCGCACGCCGTGATGAGGAAAAATCACGGGCTAAAGAGCGCGTGTATTCATTTCGTGATAAACACCATCGCTGGGATCCTAAAAACCAACGTCCTGAGCTTTGGAATACCTATAACAGCCAAGTGAACCCAGGAGAAAGCATTCGTGTATTCCCGCTGTCTAACTGGACTGAACTAGATATTTGGCAATACATATATCAAGAAAATATCGAAATGGTGCCACTGTACCTTGCTAAAGAGCGCCCTGTAGTAGAGCGCGATGGTACTTTAATTATGGTTGATGACGATCGCATGCCACTTAATGAAGGTGAAGTACCGCAAATGAAGTCGGTTCGCTTTCGAACCTTAGGCTGTTATCCACTCACTGGCGCAGTTGAATCAACGGCCAGCAATCTAACCGAAATTATTGAAGAAATGCTGCTTTCATCGTCATCTGAACGTGAAGGTCGAGTGATTGATCATGATTCAGCAGGCTCTATGGAGAAGAAAAAACGTGAGGGGTATTTCTAATGTCTAACCTAAATAACGATACATTTAATGAAGTAAAAGAAATTGGTATAGACGCTTACCTAGCACGTCAACAAGATAAAAGCTTATTGCGTATGCTGACTTGTGGCAGTGTGGATGACGGTAAATCAACCCTCATTGGCCGCCTATTACACGACAGTCACCAAATTTATGAAGATCAGCTAGCCGCGCTTCATAAAGATAACGAAAAAGTGGGTAACGCCGGTGAAGATCTTGATTTAGCACTGTTAGTAGATGGCCTACAAGCTGAGCGTGAGCAAGGCATAACAATTGACGTAGCGTACCGTTACTTTTCAACCGCTAAGCGTAAGTTTATTATTGCCGACACCCCTGGGCATGAGCAGTACACCCGTAACATGGTAACGGGTGCATCAACCAGTGATGTTGCCATTATTTTAGTGGATGCACGTTATGGCGTGCAGGTACAAACTAAGCGTCATAGCTTTATTTGTGACTCATTAGGTATTAAGCAGTTCGTGGTTGCGGTTAACAAAATGGACATTGTTGATTTTGATGAAACCGTTTATGAAAAAATTAAAGCCGATTATTTAAAATTTGCCGAGCAACTTAACGTATCAAATATTAAGTTTGTGCCTATGTCGGCGCTTAAAGGCGATAACGTAGTAACTCGCTCTGCACACACTCCTTATTACACCGACAAACCATTGCTTGAGCTGTTAGAAGATTCACCAGCCGCTGAAATCGACACCGGTTTTGAAGCGCGTCTTCCGGTGCAATACGTGGTACGCCCTAATCTAAACTTCCGTGGTTTTCAAGGCACGCTTACATCGGGTAAATTACGTGTAGGTGATGAAGTAAAGGCACTGCCTTCAGGTAAAACATCACATATTAAAGAAATTGTTACTTTTGATGGCAACCTAGATACTGCACAAGCTGGCCAAGCAATCACAGTGACACTTAATACTGAAATAGATATTAGCCGAGGGGATGTGATTGTACCGGCAAACTCGCAAGCTCAAGTAACCAACCAATTACAGGCTAAAATTGTGTGGATGCACGAATCGCCATTGGTACTCGGTAAAAGCTATAACCTTAAACTTGGCAGTAAAAACACCTCGGCCACGGTCACAAAAATTGACCACACTATTGATGTAAACACCCTAGAGCATGGCAGCGCAGATTCATTACAGTTAAACGAAATTGCGATTGTAACACTGGAGCTGACCGAGACTATTTTAGCGGATCAGTACCATCACAATCATGAAACCGGTTCGTTTATTCTTATTGACCGTTTATCAAACTTAACGGTTGCAGCAGGAATGATAGAGCAAGTACTGCAAAGTGAAGAAAATGCGGGTAAATTTAGCGACTTTGAAGTTGAATTTAATGCCCTCGTACGCAAGCACTTTCCACATTGGCAAGCGCTTGATATTTCAAAGCTATAACATTAATGAACGCCTGTTAGGAACATTTAAAGCATGGTAGAACAGCTCATTTTAACAGGCATTATGTTGCTTTTAGTCGGGTGCCTGTTTGGCACCCGTATTAATCCTGCGTGGTTATTTGTCAGTGCCATAGGCACCAGCTACCTAGCGGGGTTAATTGACTTAGAAAGCATGCTGGTTAATTATACTAATCCATCATTAATCACCTTAGTGTTATTAATTTTAGTGTCGATAGCGATAGAAAAAACCACGCTTATTCAACGCTTAGCTAAATCGTTATCCAGTGGCAGTTTAGTAAAATCAGTGACCAAGCTTGGGCTTTCTACGGCGTTTTTGTCTTCCTTTACTAACAATACTGCGGTGGTTGCTTCTTTAATTACCGCCATAAAAGATAACCCAAACCACTCCCCTTCAAAGCTGTTGCTACCCTTGTCGTACACCGCAATTTTAGGCGGTACTATTACACTCATCGGTACCTCTACTAACTTAATCGTAAATGGCTTTGCAGTAGATGCGGGGATGGCACCATTAGGCTTTTTTGATTTTACCTTAGTGGGTTTAGGCGCACTCAGTGTTGGCTTAATCACTATTTTGGTGATGCTAAAATGCCTGCCCGACAATGGTAAAAATAGCCAAGAGGTGGTGCCTTTTTATTTAGAAGGGAAAGTACAAACCGGCTCTAAACTAATAAACCGCACCGTTGAAGAAAACGGTTTACGCGATTTAAAAGACTTGTTTTTGGCTGAAATTATTCGCGATGGCAATCGCATTTGCGCCGTGACCCCCCAACATATTATTCAACAAGACGACATACTGCTGTTTGTAGGCGATATAAAGTCAGTGCCTTTGCTCACTCGCTTTGATGGATTAAAAGTAGTGCACGACAAACACGAGAAAGACATTGAACACCTCGTTGAAGTTGTGGTTAGCCAGTCGTCTAAGTTAATTGGCAAAACGGTAAAAGAAGCCCGCTTTAGAGAGCAGTTTCATGCGGCCGTTATTGCTATTCGCCGTGGGCATGACCGTTTACGAGGTGGGCTTGGCCAAGTGCGATTACAAGCGGGTGATTCATTAATCCTCGCACCAGGAAAAAGCTTTTATAGCCTCACGAACTTAAAACGCGAGTTTGTGTATATTTCAGGGCTTGATTTACAAACCCACCTCAACGCAAAACAATCAAATATTGTGTTGTTAAGCTTTGCGGGTGTGCTGGGGTTAAGTATTTTAGGTGCAGTACCGCTGGTTAAAGGCTTGTTAGTGTTACTTATTGGGCTGATGATGTGTGGCACGATTAAGCTGAGCGAAATAAAACGCCGCTTTCCTATTGAGTTACTTGCCGTAGTAGGTAGTGCCATAGGTTTAGCTAAACTGATGATAGGCACCGGCCTTGCTGGGCAAATATCAGACGCCATGTTTGTAGTGCTAGGCGACTTTGGCCCTTATGGCGCGTTTATCGCAATCTTTTTAATGACGGTGTTATTTACCGAATTGATCACTAATAACGCCGCAGCGGCACTTTCGTTTCCGGTTGCCTACTCATTGGCTATTGGCTTTAACGTAGAACCTTTGCCGTTTATTATGGCGGTTGCATTTGGCGCCTCAGCCAGCTTTATTTCACCTTTTGGTTATCAAACTAACTTAATGGTTTATAGCGCGGGTAACTACCGACTAAAAGACTATGTAATGATGGGGCTACCCCTTTCTATTATTTATTCAATTACCGTACTAACTTTGATCCCGCTGGTATTTCCGTTTTAATGCCCGCGCTTATAGCATAAAGAGACACAGCAAATGGATAACAATATTGTTTGGCATAATTACGCCACCACTAAAGTACAGCGCAGCAAACAAAAAAAGCATAAGCCGGCTATTTTATGGTTTACTGGTTTTTCTGGCTCAGGTAAAAGCACCGTTGCTAATGCACTAGAAGCGGCACTCAATCAGCAAGGTGCGCACACGTACCTACTTGATGGCGACAATGTTCGCCATGGTTTATGTAAAGATTTGGGCTTTAGTGATGCCGATCGCGTTGAAAATATCCGCCGCGTAGGCGAAACAGCCAAGCTAATGGTTGACGCTGGTTTGTTAGTCCTTACTGCGTTTATATCTCCTTTTAAAGCTGAGCGCGACATGGTTCGTGAGTTAGTAGATGAAGGTGAATTTATCGAAGTTTTTATCGACACCCCTCTTGAGGTGTGCGAAAGCCGCGACCCAAAAGGCTTATACAAAAAAGCACGCGCCGGTGAAATTAAACACTTTACCGGGATTGATTCAACCTATCAGCCGCCGGTTAATCCTGAAATAATTTTAGATACCAGTAAAAACACCCTAGACCAATCGGTAGCTCAACTGATAACGTATCTAAAACATCAGCATATACTATAGGCCCATGTAATGAACCACACTGAACTGCTAGAAGAAACCCTTATTCTCGCCCGCAAAGCGGGCAGCGCGATTATGGGTATTTACAATAAAGACTTTAACGTTGAGTACAAAGCCGATGAAAGCCCTGTAACCGACGCCGACTTAGCAGCTCATAAAATCATTAGTGCAGGACTAAAAGAGCTCACCCCAGATATCCCTGTGCTTAGTGAAGAAAGTGCCGATATTGGTTGGGATGTACGCCAAACATGGAAAAGCTACTGGCTGGTTGACCCAATCGATGGCACCAAAGAATTTATAAAAAAGAACGGCGAGTTTACCGTTAATATTGCCCTAATCGAAAATGGCAAACCGGTTTTAGCCGTGGTTGATGCCCCTGCACTGGGTGTATCTTATTTAGCCGCCGAAGCCATTGGTGCTTTTAAAGATAAAGGCGATGAGCGCATCGAGCTTAAAGTTACCACCAAGCCTAACAAAGGCCTTATTCGTGTTGTAGGTAGCCGCTCCCACCCTTCCCCTGATTTAGCTGAATTTGTAAAACGCTTTGATGAGGTTGAAATGGTATCAAAAGGCAGCTCACTCAAACTGTGTTTAGTCGCCGAAGGCAGCGCCGACATTTACCCGCGCTTAGGCCCAACTTGTGAATGGGATACCGGAGCAGGCCACGCCATCGCCGAAATAGCCGGTGCAAAAGTAACTCAACTTGATGGCAGCCCGCTTTTATATAACACCAAAGATGAATATTTGAACCCGTATTTTGTAGTGAGTGCGGTGGAAGAATAAAAGCTAAGAGTTGCGAGCTACGGGCTTAGAGTCGCGAGTAGCTCAATGGCAATTTAAACACCGTAGGTTGGGTTGAGTGGAACGAAACCCAACAAGCACTTAGCACTTTAACAAATACATATAAATATATTCCCCACACTCTTAACTCAAAAAAGTGAACATTATTCACGCATTTCGCGGCATATTCCTACACTAATTGCGCAGCTTTTAAACGCTGTTTCGTATTCGTGACAGTCAGTAACTAATACGCTACAACAAATTTATATCCAAGACATAAAAACACATGAAATGAGTGCCTAAAAACTATATTCTTCGGCGCAATTATTATTATAAATAATGGATACACACACATGACAACATCTCAAGGTGCAACGCTTTCAAATGCATCATCACAAGACACACACACGTCAAAATGGAACCTACATGATACGCAGTGGACACTGAGCCTTTTTGGCACCGCAGTGGGCGCGGGCATTTTATTTTTACCTATCAATATTGGTATAGGCGGGTTCTGGCCGCTGATTATTCTAGCAAGCTTAGCCTTTCCAATGACCTTTTTGGCGCACCGTGGTTTGGCGCGTTTTGTATTATCGTCAAAAAATAAAGAGGCTGACTTTACCGATGTAGTAGAAGAGCACTTTGGCGTAAATGCGGGTCGACTGATCTCCTTGTTATACTTTTTATCGATTTTCCCTATTTTGCTTATTTACGGTGTGGGCTTAACCAATACGGTAGACAGCTTTATGGTCAATCAATTAGGGATGGAGTCGCCGTCACGCGTTGCTTTATCGGGTATTTTAGTTGCGCTAATGATTGGCTTAATGATGGGCGGTGAGCGCTTAATGCTGCGCGCCTTTGCTATTTTAGTTTACCCGTTAGTAGGTATTTTATTCTTTTTGTCTTTGTATTTAATCCCAAGCTGGCAAATGCCCGATACAAGCTTGCCTGAACTTGGCAGCTTTAGTAAAACACTTTGGTTATCAATTCCTATTATTGTATTTTCGTTTAGCCATGCAGCGGCTATTTCAAGCTTTGTTAATAAACAACGCAGTCACTACGGTGAACTAGCAACGTCTAAGTCAGAAGCAATTCTAAAACGTACCAGCTTATTACTGATCACCTTTGTTTTGTTATTTGTATTCTCGTGTGTGTTATCGCTTACAGGTGAGCAAATGGCAGAAGCCAAAGCGGCAAACGTCTCTGTTTTGTCTTACTTAGCTAATATTACAGAAAACTCATTTATTGCAACGCTGGGACCTTTGGTTGCCTTTATTGCTATTATGTCGTCGTTTTTAGGTCACTTTTTAGGGGCGCGCGAAAGCTTTACTGGGTTAGTGACTAAACACTCAAGCATGAGCCCTAAAGTGGCTGACAAAGTGGGTGCGGTACTGATGTTTTTCGCTATTTGGTTCTGCGCGGTTAAAAACCCAAGCATACTAGATATGATGGATCAGTTATCAGGCCCAATCATTGCGATGATTTTATTCATTATGCCAATGATTGCAGTTTACAAAGTGCCTAGCTTACAAAAGTACCGTAATCGTTTAAGTACCTTATTTGTACTGGCTGTCGGTTCATTAGCTGTGTGTGCGTTACTGTACAGCATGCTTAGCTAAGCAAGTATTTTTTACAAAAGCCCTGCTCATTTACTTGAGCTTTCTCAGACAAATAAAAATGGCGCTCAATGAGCGCCATTTTTATTTAATTCGTTGCTATTATTCTGTATCTGGCAGGTTACGGCCATAGAATATTTCTTGCATTTCACGCGTTAGTTTTGAGCGAATCTCTTCTTCTTCGTCATCTGACAAATCATCAGTAGATAAACCAAATAAATACGTATTTAAATCGGTCTCTTTTAGCATCATTTTGGTATGGAACAGGTTTTCTTGATACACGTTCACGTCCATCATTTGGTACGCTTCTTTGGTATCTTCTGTCATGAAGTTTTGAATCGAATTAATTGCATGGTCAATGTAATGTTTAACGCCGTTTACATCACGGGTAAAACCACGCACACGGTAATCAATCGTTACCACATCAGACTCAAGGCTATGGATTAAGAAGTTTAACGCTTTAAGCGGCGAAATAATGCCACAGGTTGATACTTCAATATCAGCACGGAAAGTACAAATACCATCATCAGGGTGTGCTTCAGGGTACGTGTGAACACAAATGTGACTTTTATCAAGGTGTGCAACCACTGAGTCAGGTAACGGCCCTGGTGCTTCATCAGCATCATAATTTTGCTGCTCTTCTACTGGCTCTTCTGAAACCAAGATAGTTACGCTGGCACCTTGTGGCTCGTAATCTTGACGTGCAATATTTAAAATATTGGCACCAATAATATCAACCACATCACCTAAAATGTCGGTTAGTCTATCTGCACTATACTGCTCATCGATATATTCTATATATTCTTTACGTTGTTGCTCTGTTTTTGCATAGCAAATATCGTAAATACTAAAGCTTAGGCTTTTAGTTAAATTATTAAAGCCATGAAGTTTAAGTTTATCGAAGGGTTTGTTCATATAAACCAACCTATAAATTAGTGAAATCTGCACCTGCAGAATGAAAAGTTCGCGGATTTTATACGAATTTTACTCACGGAAAAAGCGTTATTTTGCCTGTTCTTGAACAACTTCATGGCTGTGGGTAATTTCTACTGTTTTATCAAGCATTAATGCAACTGAACAATACTTTTCTGCCGAAAGCGAAACCGCTCTTTCTAGGTGCTTTTCAGATACATTATTACCGGTTACAACAAAGTGTAAATTAATTTTGGTGAACACGCGCGGGGCTGTTTCTGCTCGTTCAGCGGTTAACTGCACATCTACTGATGAGAACTCTTGCTTAGTTTTTTTTAAAATACTCACCACATCAACCGATGAACAACCACCAACCGACATCAATACCATTTCCATTGGGCTAGGTGCTGCTCCGTCACTGCCCGCATCAAACACGACATTATGATTGCTATTAGAGCGACCGATGTAAGTATTACCTTCAACCCATTTTACATTTGCTTGCATTGTTTTATCTCAATAATTTATATTCATTACACGCAGACACTCGCACGCATTTAAAATTAAATAGCGAATAAAGCGTGGTTTTAAAGGGGGAAATATTAACTAATAGCGTTATCAAATAAGTTTTTGACTAGCCCTGCAAACTCATCAATAAAAGCATGCTGTTCAACTGTGGCGGTGTGAGAAGTCACACTGCTGAGTACTTCTTGTAAGTCGTAAACAATGCCATCAACTTCGCGTACAATTTGACTACGCTGCTCTGTAGATAGATCGGGGTGTTGTTGACAAATGCGTATGACATTTTCGGCAATTACATCTTCAATTAACTCAATAACCGTTGGTGCACCTGGCTTTATTTCACCTGGTTTTTCAAACAACGCTAAGTTCTGAGTTAGGTACATTATTAAGTCATCGTACCCTTGCCTGTTTAAAACCATTGTCTACTTACCTTGAAAATACTGGTTGCTTAATTTAAGCAGAAAGCACTGATAATTGCTAGCTTTGTGAGATTGCAGTACTAAAAAAGCAGCCGAAGCTGCTTTTTTAGTGATTTATTACTAGTTTAAAAATCGATTAATCGATTTTTAAACCTGGGCTTAATGTTGCTGGCATGGTTACTTTTTCAAGTTCCACAGACGCAACAGGGTATGCACAGTAGTCAGCGGCATAATAAGCGCTTGCTCTGTGGTTACCTGAGGCACCAATACCGCCAAACGGCGCTGCACTTGAGGCGCCTGTAATTGGGCGGTTCCAGTTAACAATACCCGCACGAATACGACGTAAGAAATGATCGTAATCAGCTTGGTTATCACTGAGTAAACCTGCTGATAAACCAAAGCTAGTGTCGTTTGCTTTATCAATTGCTTGGTCAAAATCGTCAAAGCGGAATACTTTTAAAAGTGGACCAAAGTGCTCTTCATCTGGGAAGTCTTTAATATTTGTGCACTCAATAATACCCGGTGTAACAAAACCGGTGTTAGCTGTATGCTCAAGCTCAACTAACACGTCACCACCCATGGCCTTTAATTCATCTTGTGCTTTAACCATACCAGCAGCAGCGGCCGCTGAGATCATTGAGCCCATAAACGGTTGGTCAGCGTCGTCGTAGTTACCAACTTTAATTGCTTTAGTCGCTGTAATTAAGCGCGCTAAAATTTCATCGCCTTTAGCGCCTGTTGGTAAAAACAATTTACGCGCACAGGTACAACGTTGGCCGCTTGAGATAAACGCAGATTGCACAATATCGTGCACAACAGCAAGCGTATCTTCTGCATCTTTAACGATTAGCGGATTATTACCACCCATTTCAAGCGCTAAAATTTTACCTGGTTGACCTGCGAACTGTTCATGTAAAATATGACCCGTACGTGAAGACCCAGTAAAAAATAGACCATCAATGCCTTTGTGTGACGCCAATGCTTTACCTGTTTCTACTTCACCTTGAACTAGGTTAATTACCCCAGCAGGTAAACCGGCTTTTTCCCATAGTTTAAGGGTTAGCTCAGCCACCATAGGTGTAAGTTCAGATGGTTTAAATACCACGGTATTACCAGCTAAAAGTGCAGGTACAATGTGGCCATTTGGTAAGTGCCCAGGGAAGTTGTAAGGACCAAATACAGCAACAACACCATGTGGCTTATGACGGATCATCGCACGGCCTTGCGGCATAGCGTTTTCAACATCACCAGTACGGTCTAAAAATGCTTTTTCAGCAATGGCAATTTTACCTACCATGGCGCCTGCTTCAGTACGTGTTTCCCAAAGTGGTTTACCTGTTTCTTGTGCAATAGCAACCGCTAGCTCTTCGCTGTGCTCTTTTAATGTTGCAGCAAAGGTTTTTACAATCTCTAAACGCTCGCTAAAGCTTTTATCAGCCCAGCTGTAAAATGCTTCACGTGCTGATGCTACAGCGCTATCTACTTGCTCTGCGCTTGCAGCTGATGCCTGCCAAATAACGTCGTTATTTGCAGGATTAACTGAGTTAAATTCTGTGCCTTGGCCTGGTGACCATTGACCATTAATAAATTGTGCAGGATGAGTCATATACTTTCTCCTAAATTAAACTGGGGTAGCAGTAACAAAATCGCCCGATTTCAAATGTAATGCATCAGCAAGTTGCTGTGTTAATACCAGGCTGTTTGAGCGCTCGTCAAATACCATTGGCGCTACTGTTGCTCTAAAGTCTTCAAGTTTGTCATTGGCTAACAACACCATGGTATCGCCTGTCATTTCGCCAATTTCAACGCTAAAGTTTTGTGCATTGCGAATTGTCGCAATGTTATCTACTTTTGCTTCAACGGTTGGACCCGCATCAAAAATGTCAACGTAACCATTAAAAGTAAAACCTTCACTTTTTAATAGTTGAATTGCAGGGCGCGTATTGTCATGCACTTGACCTATAACCGCTTGCGCGTCTTTACTCAATAAGTTGACGTAAATTGGGTATTTAGGCATAAGCTCAGCAATAAATACTTTTTGCCCTATTCCCGTCAGATAATCTGCCGTTGGGAAGTCCATAGAGAAAAAGTGCTCTTCAAGCCACTGCCAAAATGGGCTACTACCGTTTTCGTCAGATACACCGCGCATTTCTGCAATAACGGTTTGTGCAAAGCGTTGTTGATGCTGTTTTATAAACATAAAACGCGCTTTTGAAAGCAGCTTACCGTTATAATTTTTACGATAGCCGTCTTTTAAAAACAGTGTGCACAGCTCTGTCGCCCCAGTGTAGTCATTACAAAGGGTGAGAATATCTACCGCTTTATACACATCTAGCGTGCGCGAAGAGTGAATCACTTTACTCAAATGATAATGATAAAATGCGTCATCTAAGCCAACTGCGGCTTCAATACCTGAAGTACCGACTACTTCACCAGTTTCAGTATCTTCAAGAACAAATAAGTAACCCTCATCACCTGGTTGTGATGTTGTTTTTGTAAATGAGTTAACTGAATGCGCTATCTTCTTTTGTAATAACTCTTCATTATTAGGCAAAGAAGTAAAGCCATGTCCCGACTCGTCGGCGATGGTTACTAAAGCTGCATAATCACTTTTTTGGATTGGGCGAAGGATCATCATGAATCCGCTTACTCCCTTATATATAACGGTAAATAGGAACTGCAAGGCAAACTACGTTTGCCCCTAAAGCAGTTGAATTAGCAATTACGCATTTACAACGTGGGCTACTGCTTTTTCAAAGCGTGCCATACCTTCGCGAATATCCGCTTCAGGTATGACTAAAGATGGAGTGAAACGAACCACATCAGCACCAGCAACCAATGACATTAAGCCATGCTCAGTACCGGCAACTAAAAACTCTTTTGCACGGCCTTTGTATTGCTCGTTTACCACAGCACCAATTAATAAACCTTGGCCACGAATTTCACTAAATACGTTGTACTTATCGTTAATGGCATTTAATAGCTCAGTAAATAACGCCGACTTTGCTTTAACGCCCGCTAAAACTTCTGGGTTATTTACAGTATCAAATGCGGCTTCTGCAACTGCACACGCTAATGGGTTACCGCCGTAAGTAGAACCATGAGTACCTACTTTGAGGTGCTGTGCAATTTCAGTGGTTGTTAGCATAGCGCCAATTGGGAAACCGCCACCAAGTGCTTTTGCTGAAGTTAAAATATCAGGCACTACGTTTAAACCTTGGTATGCATATAGCTCACCTGTACGGCCAACACCTGATTGCACTTCATCAAAAATTAGCAATGCATTGTGCTTAGTACATAAATCACGAACGCCTTGAGCAAATTCGTCAGTTGGCGAAATGATACCGCCTTCGCCTTGAATTGGCTCCATCATTACCGCACAGGTGTTATCGCTAATCAACGCTTCAAATGCGGCAAGGTCATTGTAGTCACAATGAACAATGTCGCCTGGCTTAGGACCAAAACCGTCAGAGTAAGCCGCTTGACCGCCTACAGTAACCGTGAAGAAGGTACGACCATGGAAACCTTTATTAAAGGCGATAATTTGCGACTTTTCCGCGCCAAATTTATCAAGCGCAAAACGACGCGCTAATTTAAGTGCCGCTTCGTTTGCTTCTGCGCCTGAGTTTGCAAAGTAAACTTTTTCTGCAAAAGTCGCATCAACCATTTTCTTAGCTAAGCGAAGCGCTGGCTCATTGGTCATTACATTAGATAAATGCCAAATTTTTTCGCCCTGCTCTTTTAATGCACCTACTAATGCAGGATGGCAATGGCCAAGACAGTTAACGGCAATACCACCAGCAAAGTCGATAAACTCTCGTCCTTGTTGATCCCATACACGAGAGCCTTCGCCTCGAACTGGAATTACGCTTGAAGGTGCGTAGTTAGGAACCATTACGTGATCAAATAATTCGCGATTGACTGTCATTTTATTTCCTCTTAATTGTGTGCATCACAAAGCAGTAGAATAGGGGTGTGATTATTGTTAATAACCAAATAGGTGGGCAAAATTAATACGATTATATTTGCCTGAAACTACGTTGTGGTTCAATTTTCAGGCGCTCATTATTTCAGAAATTTGGAGTTATGTCTCTTCAAAAACTTTCATGTACCCCTTTAAAATAAAGGGCTTAAGATATTATTTCATAGATAGTGAATAACTATTTGGCAGCTAAAAATAACGCATGCTTACCTTAGTAAGCGCCTCTACAACGAAAAAGGCATGGCGCTTATAAACCAACAGCACATGAAGAAGTAGAATTAAAGTGAATGAATAGTCGCAAAAAAATTAACAGATTTAATCGATTTGGAGTGCCAAATTAGTAAAATTACCCGTTTGTAAGGTATCTAACTCTTTTTTAGTGAACTGATAATAGCTAAACCAGCTTTGTAATTCATCGTCTTCAATAAGCTGGTGCTCTTTTAAATTTAAGTATTGAGAGTAACAACGCGCTTTTAAAATTACTTGCGCTAATGGCAATAAACTATCGCCCTTTGCTACTCCATTCACTAACTGCTGCATAACACTGTCAAGCGGCAAATATTTAAATGACATGTTCTCAATCACCTTAGCGCTAACAAGCAGTGATTTTTCATTCAGCAGTGTTGTTAAAAATAACGGATCTGGTTTTAGCTCTAATAGCGCGGTGTGTAAGTTTTTATCACCTTCTTCACGAGCACGCAGTACTTTGCGCTGCCATACCTGATCAAACACTTTTAGGTATAAGCGCACTAAAGCAATTTGCCCTACATTAAGTAACATGCCCAATGTAAACGCATGCATTGGGTTTACCCCGTTAAGCTGGGCAAACGTTTGCGCTGCAATTGCACACGACATGGTGTTGTCTTTTAACCTGCGCTTTAATAACGTGAAGGGTTCTGTGCTATGTGGCATCCAATGGCGCACTGCAAAAGTAGGCACTACAAGTTGCAGGTTATCTAAGCCCAAATAACGTAATGCCAACGCTGGGGTATCTACTTTGACTGAGGTGCCTTTACTGCGTTGCTTACGATAAAAAGGTAAATTAACTAAGGTAACCAGCTCTCGTCCAAGCCAGTTTAAATCGTTAACTAGCGGCTCTAAACGGCCAACCGAGGCGGCGCGAGTAGCCAGTATATCGAGTATGGCGCACACGTTATCTTCTATGCCAATGGTGTCTTTAATAACAAAATCGATGTCTTCAAGACGTTTAGCAATCACGGTTTCAATAACCGTATGTAATTTTTGACTGGTTTTTGCCTGTAACTTTTGATGTGAAGTACTTTTTTGTTGACGCTTTTGCTGAGCGGCCACTTCAACTTCTAATAAGGTACGATTTTTAACCGGTTTACCATCATTGAGATCTAAGGTATGAATAAAGCCTATTTGCTGATTAGCAAAACTATGACCCAGTAGCAAATCATGCGCTCGTTGATGTAGCACGTTAACAATACGCTGTTGCTGCAATGTGTCAGTCATAAGCTCTATCTTAGGGAAAAAGTAAATAGCTTGCAGGTATAAGCCTAGAAGCGTGTTAAAAAGTTATCAAGTAAAGCTAAGCCTTGCTCTGTCAAAATTGCTTCAGGATGAAATTGCACGCCTTCGAGCGCGAGCTCGTTATGTAATAATCCCATAATTTCATCACGCTGCCCAGTGTTGCTTTGAGTCCACGCTGTGACTTCTAGTTCTTTAGGCAATGAGTGTGCTTCAACAATTAAAGAATGGTAGCGGCACACTGTCAGCGGGTTAGGTAAACCTTTAAACATACCTTGATGCTGATGATAAATAGGCGATGTTTTGCCATGCATCACCTGTTTAGCTCGCACTACTTTACCACCTAGCACTTGAGCAATGGTTTGGTGCCCCAAACAAATACCTAATATAGGATAAACTCCTTTAAACTGCTCTACCACAGATAACGACACTCCCGCTTCAGTCGGGTTTTTAGGCCCTGGAGAAATCACAATATGATCTGGGTTTAACTGTTTGATCTCACTCAGCGTTATTTGGTCGTTACGTTTTACCAACACGTCTTGATCTAAGCGCTGAAAATACTGTACCAAGTTATAGGTGAACGAGTCGTAGTTATCGATCATTAAAAGCATGCAATAAAGTACTCAAAGTAATTAGGGCCTGTCGCAGGCATATTCTAACTGAAGCCTTTGCAGGTGTCAGCGTTTTGCAGCCCAACAAACATAAATAGACACACTAACAACCAATAACGGTTGATTTATTTTAGATCAGCCCAAGCTCTGTTGTATGGGGTCACCCCAAGTCACTGATCATTTTTATATAACGTGACGTGCATTATGCAACAGCCATTTAAGGAGTAACCTATGTTAGGCGAAGACCATTCATTAACCAAAGATTTTCCTGATTACACGCAAACTATTGCAAAACTTAATGCAAACGATGAAAACTTTGCAACCAAAGCAAAGCAATATAATGAAATCGATAAAGAAATTCGAGTACTTGAGCTACAAGACTCACCCATAGATGACGAAGCCATGCAGCAGTTAAAACACGACCGAATGGTATTAAAAGATTGGCTACATCAACAATTAACGGATGCTAATTAATTGTTGTTATTTGGCGCCTATTAAATTGTAGGCGCCAGAATTGAGTGTTCACCTCTCTCCCCTACCTTTCGCTCATCTATAATTTTAACCATTATGGTGCAAAAGCATTGCTATTCGTTTAGCTTAAAGACAAGCTGTCTTTATCTAAATTAAACAACACTATTTTTTATGTCTAAATACATACTCTCGATTGACCAAGGAACGACAAGCTCTCGAGCTATTTTATACACTAAAGATGCCGAGGTTTTTGACACGGCTCAACAAACCTTCCCTCAACACTTTGTGAAAAATGGTTGGGTTGAACATGACCCTGTAGATATTTGGCAAACCGTATTAAGCAGCGTTAAAAACGTATTATCGCAGCAACAAGTCACTGCCGCCGACATTATTGCCATTGGCATTGCTAACCAACGAGAAACCACCTTAGTGTGGAATAAAAAAACTGGGCAACCTATCTACAATGCGATTGTGTGGCAAGACCGACGTACCAGTGACTATTGCGATAATTTACGTCATGCTGGGCATACACAAATGGTGAATGATAAAACCGGTTTAGTGCTCGATCCTTACTTTTCTGCAACCAAAATTCGTTGGATTTTAGATAACGTCAAAGGCGCTAAAGAGCAAGCACACGCAGGTGAACTAGCATTTGGTACGATAGATACCTACTTGCTATGGCAACTCACTAACGGTAAAGCTCACAAAACCGATGCTACCAATGCCTCTCGTACATTACTGTTTAACATTCATCAGCAATGCTGGGATGAAGAGTTACTGGCTTTATTTAATATTCCAGCGTCGATGCTACCTGAGGTAATGGACTCAGCGGCTGACTTTGGGGTGACTGCAAGCGAGCTATTTGGTGGTGAAATTCCAATTTGCGGTATAGCAGGCGATCAACAAGCCGCCTTAATTGGTCAAGCTTGTTTTGAAGAAGGTATGGCAAAAAGTACTTACGGAACAGGCTGCTTTTTAATGCTTAACACGGGTGATAAAGCACTAAAATCAAATAATCGTTTATTAACCACTCTTGCGTATCGGCTCAACGGCAAACCCACCTATGCGATTGAAGGCAGTATTTTTATGGCTGGTGCCACCATGCAGTGGATAGTAGAAGGCTTAAAGTTATTAGAAAACGCAGGTGAAAGTGAAGCCCTCGTCAAAGATGTTCCCTTGGATCATGGGGTATTCTTGGTTCCCTCGTTTACAGGCTTAGGTGCGCCCTATTGGGATGCAAATGCCCGAGGCGCAATTTTGGGCCTAACCCGAGACTCAGGCATTAGCACTATTGTTGCAGCTGCCTTGCAGTCGGTGGGTTATCAAACCAAAGATCTACAAAAAGCCATGGAAGGTGACGGACTCCGCCCTAGTATTCTAAGAGTTGATGGCGGCATGGCAAATAATAATTGGGCAATGGCGTTTTTAGCCAATATTTTAGGCGCAAGCGTTGAGCGCCCTACTCTAACCGAAACCACTTCGTTAGGGGTTGCTTACTTAGCCGGTTTGCAAACTGGGCTTTATGAATCAACTGCGCAGCTTGCCAGCATGTGGAAAAGCGATCGTCGTTTTGAACCGACCATGAGCAGTGAAGAGCGCAACGATTTATATGCAAAGTGGCTACATTGCATTGCACAAGTTAGACTTTCTAATAGCAATGACGGCGAGAGTGAGTAAAATCTATGAGCGCACACGACAACGAATATGACTTACTCATTATTGGCGGCGGTATTAATGGCGCCGGAATAGCAGCCGATGCCAGTGGTCGCGGTTTAAAAGTATTATTGTGTGAACAAAACGATTTAGCCTCAGCCACTTCCTCTAATAGCAGTAAGCTTATTCATGGCGGGCTGCGCTATTTAGAGAATTATCAATTTAGATTGGTAAGAGAGGCATTACGTGAACGTGAAGTGCTATTAAAAAAAGCGCCGCATATTATGTGGCCGCTTTCTTTTAGGCTACCGCACCAAGCACACTTACGTCCTTCTTGGATGATTCGTGTGGGGTTATTTATTTACGATCACCTAGCGAAACGTGACACCTTACCTGCCTCAAAAACGATTAAATTTGACAGCAATAGTATACTTAACAACAGTATAACCCATGGCTTTGAATACGCCGATGGCTGGGTTGATGACGCGCGTTTAGTGATTTTAAACGCCCAAGCTGCTCATAATTTAGGCGCCACCATTGCAACACGCACCCGCTGCATTAAAGCAACGCGTAACGCAGATTATTGGGATGTGATTTTAGAGCAACAAGCCAGCAAGCAGCACCTAAATATAAAGGCAAAAAGTGTTGTAAATGCCGCAGGCCCATGGGTCGCGTCATTATTTGAAGATGTATTTACCCAGCCCACACCGCACACTGTTCGCCTTGTGAAAGGCAGTCATATTGTAGTGCCCCGACTCCACAATGAGCCAGCTGCCTATATTTTACAAAATAAAGATAATCGCATTGTATTTGTCATTCCTTATGAGCAAGATTACTCACTGATTGGCACCACAGATGAAGAGTACACCGGCGATATTACTGATGTAAAAATTAGTGAGCAAGAAATACAGTACCTCATCAGTATCACTAACCATTACTTTAACAACGCAATAAGCGCGGCCGATATTGTGCACAGCTTTAGTGGGGTGCGGCCACTATTAGATGACAAATCAACAGATGCTCAAGCCGTCACCCGCGATTACAAGCTGATATTAAACAACGACACCGATCATGCCGCTTTATTAAGTGTGTTTGGTGGTAAAATTACTACCTATCGAAAGCTTGCAGAAAATGCCGTTAATAAGTTAGCGCCTTTTTACCCAAAGATGAGTGGCTCGTGGACCAAAGATGCCCCTTTACCAGGCGGCGACTTTAGTAACCAAACATACCTTACCGCTCAGTTAGAAAGTAGCTACCCTTGGCTGGCAATCGACACATTAAAACGTATGGTTCGCAGCTATGGCACGCTTAGTTATCAATTACTGGGGAACAGCCAATCAATCGGTGATTTAGGTTATCACTTTGGTCATGGTCTGTATGCGCAAGAAGTTGATTACTTAGTAAACCATGAATGGGCAAGAACCAGCGCAGATATACTTTGGCGACGAACAAAGCTTGGGCTGCGCTTTTCAGAAAAACAAGTCATTGCCTTGGGGCAATATTTAACTAAACATCCAGCTTGTCATAGTTAAGCTGCGATTAACTAACTGCTACAAGGTGCTGTGTTAATGCGGCTTTTTCATCAGTCGAAAGTGGTTGCTTTGTTTTGCTAGCAAAGTCATAACGTACCATCACCGTTTTACCAATGGCGCAACACTTATCTTGCTGCCATGCTTCTTGGCGGATCACAAATGAACTATTGCCAATTTGCTCTATGCTGGTGTTAATTTTCACCTCATGGGCATAAAATAGTTCGCCAACAAACGACACTTCAACTTTAGCAATGATTAACTTCCAGTTGTGTGGATTTAGATCTGGCGTAAAAAATTTAAAAATAGGTACTCGGGCCGCTTCAAACCATACGGGGAGTACGGTATTGTTGATGTGTCCGAGTGCATCCGTTTCGCTAAAACGCGGCATCACTTTTTCAGTAAACATAATAATCCAATAATAATTAAACAGGTAACTCATGACGGACTTTATCCGCGTGTATGACAACGCGCTCAGTAATGAATTTTGCGATAACTTTATCACTACCTTTTCTCAAAGCCCGCATATTAAACAAGGGATGACATCGGGCGGTGTTGATCTTAATAAAAAAGATAGCCACGACTTATACTTAAACAATCATCCTGAATACGCAGAACAATTAAAACATATTCAACAAACCACTGCACAGTATGTTTTCAACTACATTGAAGAACATATTTTTATGATGATTGGGGCATTTGGTTTAAAGGTATATCACCCAAAAACAGGACAACCGGTTGATTTAACTCACGCCAACTATGACGAGGTAGGTAAACCACAACTCCCCTTATTGGTGCAGCAAATTTTTAGACTCGGTAATATTCAAGCGCAAAAATACGAAGTAAATAAAGGCGGTTATCCGTATTGGCACAGTGAGGTGTATCCGCAGCTACAGCATAATGAAGCACTGCATCGGGTGTTGTTATTTATGTTTTATTTAAATGATGTTGAAGAAGGCGGAGAAACCGAGTTTTATTATCAAAATCGTAAAATAGCCCCTAAAAAGGGCAGTATGGTGGTTGCCCCAGGCTACTTTACGCATACACATAGAGGCAATAAGCCAGTATCAAACGATAAGTATATTTTAACCTCATGGGTTTTGTTTAATCGAGCAGAGCAAATTTATGGAACGCCAAAAAGCTAAGTAATCAGACAATAAAAAAGCCACAAGTTTTTTACTTATGGCTTTTAAAGTGCTGAATGGGTAAGGCTTTAACCTAGTAAATCATCAAATAAATCAAATAACTTATCTAGCTCAGCTGTTGTGTTGTAATGCATACAGCCAATACGCACTACGCCGCCTTTATCAAGTACGCCTAACTGCTTGCATAAGCCTTGTGCATAAAAATTACCATCCCACACACAAATATGCTGTTTACCTAAAAACTCAGACACCTCACGCGGCTCTAGCCCTTCAAAGGTCAGTGCGAACGTAGGCGTACGCTCACTCAAACGCTCTAAATCGTCTATACCAAACAACTTAATTTTTGGGTAGTTAACTAGACGCGTTAAAAAGTATTCACTCAATGCCATTTCATGTTGTTTTGTTTTAGCAAACGCAACACGTAATTTTTCTCGGCGTGAGTGACTGTCATCAAGTTCGCTAATCGCCGCTATGTAATCAACCGCCGCAATAAAGCCTGCAAGTGCCTCAAAACTTTGTGTGCCGGTTTCCCAGCGACCTGGTGCAACATCTTTTGCTGGCTCTACTTTATAAGGTGTAAACCCTTCTAAGTGCTCAGTTTTACCATAAACCATGCCTAAGTGCGGGCCAAAAAACTTATATGCAGAACAAGCTAAAAAGTCGCAATCTAACGCTTGTACATCAATCAGTTCATGTGGCGCATAATGCACCGCATCAACATACACCAACGCACCCACATTATGAGCAAGCTCTATAATACGTTTAATGTCGTTAATAGATCCCGTGGTGTTTGAGGCATACGTAACGGCAACTAATTTAGTATTACTGTTTAATAGGCTTTCAAAATGCGCCATATCTAAACTGCAGTCGGCTTCATTAACCAGTGCAGTATTAACCACAACGCCCTTATCTTCAGCGGCTTGCTGCCAAGACGATACATTTGAAAAATGATCAGCATTGGTCACTATAATTTCATCACCTGCTTGCCAATTGCGTGAAATTGCTCGGCTAAAGCTAAATGTTAGGCTAGTCATATTAGGGCCAAACACAATATTTTGTGCACTGGGCGCATTTAACAAATCAGCCGCCGCTTGACGCGCATTCGCCATCAGCTCAACCGTTTTGTCACTTGAGAAAAACGCACCGCCCAAGTTTGAATTGTAATGCCCTAGATAAGCGGTCATGGCACTGAGTACCGACTGGGGTACTTGTGAGCCACCTGGGCCATCTAAAAATATTGGTGACTTACCATCAACGGTTTGCATTAAAGCAGGAAATTGCGCGCGCAATTGCATTAAATTCATTTTATTTCTCTTAAGCAGTTAGTACAAAGCAATCCAGGTAACCTGGTTTGTTAGCATCAATTTTGTTCATTGGCGTGGCGTTATGCCATACCTGACGGTCATTAATTAGTGCAAACATACCGTCTTTAATTTCCATTTTAAAACACGGTTCAGCTTGCTTGCTTTCGTATACTAGCAGTTCGCCGCCCTCAAGGTTTTCGTGTGAAACACCACATACACAAACATGCTCAAACCCATCTTGATGCACACCTTCTGGGGCTGCAGGCGTATCGCTATCAATGGCAAGCATTCTAAATTGATGTATTTCAATATCACGGTCTTCATCAATGCCGGTAAGCTCACAAAACTCACTTACAATGCTTTTCATACCCTGAGACTCAAGTAAGCTCTGCTCTAAGTTTTCATAAGTACGCTCAACATTACCCTGAAAGGTATTAATAGAATCGTCTTGAACAAACGCTTTGGCAGCTTGAAGTTTTAGCTCACCATTTTGAAATTTAATTACCGAGTAACGACGCTTACGAAATTCACCATCTGCATACGGATTTGCAGGTAGGTTATCAAAAGAAGGCTTAACCAAATCAATATTTGCTTGGTTAATAAAACGAAGTTGCAGAAGGTTCTGGTTGTTTAATGTAGTCATAAAATCCTGCTTATAATAATGATAATATTGCCGAGGATTTTAATGCATATAGAGAGGATTTTTTGCTTTATTAACCATATCAATGACGACATTTAACGAAAATTAATACAATCATGCAGCAAATGAAGCATTATCTATCTAATATTTTATTTGAACAATAAAAACCCGCCAAAGCGGGTTTTTTAAACACACTCTATAAATTATACAGCTTGCTGAATAATTACGTTGTCTGCCTTTTTAGTGTACTGAGGCATACGGTGGAAGTTCAAGTAACGGTATGTATCTGCAGCCGTTGCGTTGATTTTCGCTGCGTATTCTTGGTATTCAGCTGGTGTAGGTAATTTACCTAAAATTGCCGCTACTGCAGCAAGCTCAGCTGATGCTAAGAATACATTTGCCCCTGTACCTAAACGGTTAGGGAAGTTACGTGTTGAGGTAGAAACAACCGTTGCTTTATCAGCAACACGTGCTTGGTTACCCATACACAGAGAACACCCTGGCGTTTCGATACGTGCACCAACACGGCCAAAGATACCGTAGTAACCTTCGTCAGTTAGTTGGTCTTTATCCATCTTCGTTGGTGGAGCTACCCAAAGTTGAGTTGGGATACGACCGCTAAAGCCATCGAGTAATTTACCTGCAGCACGGAAGTGACCAATGTTAGTCATACAAGAACCGATGAATACTTCGTCGATTTTCTCGCCAGTAACATCAGAAAGTAAACGCGCGTCATCTGGGTCATTTGGCGCACACAGTACTGGCTCTTTAATCTCAGCAAGGTCGATTTCAAGTACGTGTTTGTACTCTGCGTCTTTATCAGCTTCCATTAGTTCTGGGTTTGCTAACCAGTCTTGCATTGCAGTAACACGACGTTCAATCGTACGTACATCGCCGTAACCTTCAGAAATCATCCACTTAAGCATAACAATATTAGACTCAAGGTATTCGCTGATAGACTCTTTAGAAAGTTTAACAGTACAGCCAGCAGCTGAACGCTCTGCTGATGCATCTGATAGCTCAAACGCTTGCTCGACCGTTAAGTGCTCAACACCTTCAATTTCTAGTATGCGACCAGAGAATTCGTTGATTTTACCTTTCTTCTCAACCGTTAATAGGCCTTCTTTGATACCGAAGTAAGGGATAGCATGTACTAGATCACGTAAAGTGATACCCGGTTGCATTTCACCTTTAAAGCGAACCAAAATTGATTCAGGCATATCTAGTGGCATTACACCCGTTGCAGCTGCAAACGCTACCGCCCCCGAACCTGCTGGGAATGAAATACCTAATGGGAAACGTGTATGTGAATCACCACCCGTACCTACGGTATCTGGTAATAACATACGGTTTAACCATGAGTGAATTACACCATCACCAGGGCGAAGCGATACACCGCCACGATTCATAATAAAATCTGGAAGCGTATGGTGCGTGTTTACATCGATTGGCTTAGGGTAAGCCGATGTATGACAAAAAGACTGCATTGTTAAATCTGCAGAGAAACCTAAACAGGCTAAATCTTTAAGCTCATCACGCGTCATAGGACCTGTTGTATCTTGCGAGCCAACCGTGGTCATTTTAGGTTCACAGTATTGGCCTGGGCGAATACCGGCAACGTTACATGCTTTACCAACCATTTTTTGCGCAAGCGTAAAGCCTTTGTCTGATACTTCAGTCACTGCTGGTACTTTAAATACGTCAGTTGCGCCTAAACCTAATGATGTACGCGCTTTGTCTGTAAGACCACGACCAATGATCAATGGAATACGACCACCAGCACGAACTTCGTCTAAAATTACCTCTGATTTAAGTTCAAATGTAGAGATCACATCATCAGTACCGTGGCGCTTAACTACACCTTCGTATGGGTAAATATCAATTTGGTCACCCATGTTGAATTCATCAACATTTAACTCGATTGGTAACGCACCCGAGTCCTCCATTGTGTTGAAGAAAATAGGCGCAATCTTGTTACCTAAACATACACCACCCACGCGCTTGTTTGGTACGAATGGGATATCATCACCCATAAACCAAAGCACAGAGTTTGTTGCAGACTTACGCGAAGAGCCTGTACCAACAACGTCACCTACGTAAGCAAGTGGTAAGCCTTTAGTTTTTAATTCTTCAAGCTGAGTGATTGGACCTACTTCACCGTCTTTGTCAGGGTTAATACCATCACGCTCATTTTTAAGCATGGCTAATGCATGAAGCGGAATATCAGGACGTGACCATGCATCTGGTGCTGGTGATAAATCATCTGTGTTTGTCTCGCCAGTGACTTTAAATACCGTAACAGAGATTTTTTCAGCAACGGCTGGCTTATTGACAAACCATTCTGCAGCAGCCCAAGACTCTATAATTTGCTTGGCGTATGCATTACCTGCTTTTGCTTTTTCTTCTACATCGTAGAACGCATCAAACATTAATAATGTGTTCGAAAGGCCTTTTACTACAATTGGCGCTAACGCTTCGTCATCAAGTAGTTCAACCATTGGTGCAATATTGTAGCCACCGAGCATAGTACCTAGTAACTCAGCTGCTTTTTCTTTAGAAATCAACGGAGAAACAGCTTCACCTTTAGCAACAGCCGCTAAAAAGCCTGCTTTAATGTAGGCTGCATCATCAACACCTGGTGGTACGCGGTTGATCAGTAGTTCTAGGATGAACTCTTCTTCACCTGCCGGTGGCGTTTTAATTAGCTCAATAAGATCAGCCG
Source organism: Pseudoalteromonas sp. 2CM28B (assembly GCF_023161935.1). Classification (NCBI taxonomy): domain Bacteria; kingdom Pseudomonadati; phylum Pseudomonadota; class Gammaproteobacteria; order Alteromonadales; family Pseudoalteromonadaceae; genus Pseudoalteromonas; species Pseudoalteromonas sp. 2CM28B. The sequence goes on along the minus strand of NZ_JALNTH010000034.1, from coordinate 34,984 downwards.
TCTGCTGAGCATCTAATGGCGCTGGTACGATACCTAACGCGGCACGTTCTTCTACGTGTTTACGATATTCTTGTAGCACAGTATTGCCCTCTTGGTGACGTTAAAGTATTCGGTGGTGTTTACTAAACACACCATAACCCAATACCTATAGTATTCTATCTGCCGATTATAAAGCTTTTGTGCATAGATTAAAATCCATCCAGTTATACAACTAGTTATACCGATTATTAATAATATGAATAGTTAACAAAGTAAAACCAACTCCCATGAATACCTATTAAGCAGCCATAAAAAAACCCAGCCTAAGCTGGGTTTTTACTCAATAATGAGACTATTAACGTAATACTTTTACACGTTTAATAGATTTTACGTGTGCTTCAACGCGGCGGTTTTCAGCATGCGCTTTTGCCGTATTCGCTTCATTTTTAAGGCGTTCTTCACCTAAACCTACCGTTGTAATGCGATCTTCTGCAATACCATCAGCAATTAGCTTTTTAGCTACTGCATCAGCACGTTTTTTAGATAACCATTTATTGTAAGACGCTTTACCTACTGCAGACGTATGACCTTCAAGAAGCACTGTTGTATCTGGGTACTCTTTTAAGAAAGTCGCTACTTCATCAATATCATTTAAGTACTGCTGCGAAACTGAAGAATCATTGTTAGGGAATGTTACTAACAAGCTTACTGTTACTTCAGTATCTTCATAAAGTGTACAACCATCGCTACCAACAGCATCTGTCATAGGTGTATTGGCACATTTATCATCTACATCAGGGATGCTGTCTTTATCTGTATCAGCAAGTGCTACCGGCACAGGAACAATTTCTGGCTCTGGTGCAGGCTCAACCGGTGTTACTGGCGCCGATTTTTGACCAAAGAAGTAGTTTATACCTAATTTAGCGCCAACATCTGTGTAGCCTTTATCTAAACCTTGGTAAACACTGGTTTCAGCATTAACAAAAAAGTTGTCTGTAACAAAGTGTCGGTAACCTACACCTGCGTTTAAAAACGTGTTGTCATCAACAACATCAATATCTTTCAGACCAAATAAACCGTAGAAAGGACCGCCACCAAAGTGGTAAAGTGCATCGATACCATAACGTTCGCCGTCAATATCGTTGCGGTTGTTCAATACTTTGTCGTGAGCATTAAAGTCTAGGTCTGCGTACTCTAAACGCGCACTCCAGTAATCATTAAAGCGGTAGCCTAATTCAGCACCCCAGCCTGTTGACTCATTAACGTCAAGGCCAGCTTGCTCACGCATGTTTTTCCACGAAGCATCGTAATAATCGCCGAATGCACCGATGTAAAAGCCTTCTTGCTCGGCTGCGAAAGTAGATGCGCTAGTTGCAGCTAACGCAATAGCCATTGTAAGTGATTTTAATTTCATTGTTTTCTTCCCATTTTAACAACTAAAAATATAGCTAAGCATTGCTAGCTCTTCTAACTTACTTATATAGTAACTGAGTCTTTGTTAATCAATGCTTAACGCAAATATATTTTTTCAATATCTAGGATAATAAAACTAGCTCATAAAAAATGTCGATGAACACAGGCTAGCTCAAAAAGCAAACAATCGCTTTAAACCCCACACGATCACTGGCCTTTATGGAGTTATGGTATCACTCGTTCATAGTTTACTCTATGAATGAACATTGCAGGAGTAAAAAATGACCTTTTATATTCATTTTAAGATGCAACAAACAATACTTAAGTACCACAAAAAGTACGATAATTCTTATCATCTTCAGGCGGCTGTTGAAACTCTGTAGCTTGCATATTGCTTGTGTAAGGGCTCGACATCACTTTGCTAAAACGACTGAGTAGCTCACTATCCCCATGCGTAGTGTACTGAGTAATAATATCTTCAATAATATGATTACGGGGAATCACACTTGGATTTGCCTGTCGCATTATATTATAACTATGCTCGTTAGTTCGTGTTTGCCATTGCTGTGCCCACGATACGAGTGCTGATGGTATTTGCGCTTGTCCAGTTAACGATTCAGTTAACGCATTAAAAGTATTGGTATAATCAAGCTGGTGTTGTTTTAATAACCCTAGTAACTCTCCCACCAACTTATTATCTTTATCATCCGCGACTGTTAACCCTAACTTTTGCGTCCACATAGCGCTAAATTGTTGGTTAAATTGCGTTGAAAAGCCCTCAATTAAAGGCGTCATCAATGCCACCGCTTGCTCGTCATCATCACTGATCAGCGCCATTAGACTCTCTGCTAAGCGGGCACAGTTCCAACTTGCCATGTTTGGCTGATTACCAAACGCATAACGCCCTTGTTTATCAATAGAGCTAAACACGGTATCAAAATCAAACTGGTTCATCATGGCACATGGGCCGTAATCTATGGTTTCACCACTAATTAAGGTGTTATCGGTGTTCATAACACCATGAATAAACCCCACCCTCATCCAACTTACGACTAATTTGACTTGGTTGGCGATCACTGCAGCTAAAAAATCTAAATAACGCTGAGCACCAGTGCTGTTAATCTCGGGATAGTGTCTTTGAATGGCTAAGTCGGCTAAGTTTTTTAGGCTAGTAACGTCACCTTGAGTGGCTAAATATTGAAACGAGCCCACCCGTATATGACTGCTGGCGAGTCGGGTTACAATAGCACCTGGTTGAGGTGGGTTGCGATAAACGGTTTCGCCACTGCCAACCACGGCTAAACAACGCGTTGTTGGAATACCAAGCGCGTGCATAGCTTCGCTCATTACGTACTCACGAATAGCTGGACCTAATGCACAGCGGCCATCGCCTCCGCGCGAAAATGGCGTAGCACCAGCGCCTTTTAATTGCACATCCCAAAACTGATTTTTATCATCGCTAATCGCACCGAGCAAATGCGCCCTACCATCCCCTAGTCGCGGTGAAAAGTGACCAAACTGATGACCAGAATATCCCAGTGCCACTGCAGAAACTGCTTGAGGTTCATTTCCACTGAATATATTTGCTCGTGAATCGGCACTCACCTGTATATTAAATTGCTTAGCTAGGGGCTCATTCCATAACAATAACTGTGGCGCTGCCACTTTAGCCGGATGATCGCTAATAGCAAAGCCGTCACCAATATTGGTATACCTTGGCACTAATTTCATGATTAATCCTATTGTTGTTGGCTTATTCCTACTCGGTTGTCGCCGACACCATAAGCGACAATTAAGCTTAGCTCTTGCATACTTAAACCGCTTTGCTGCTGCAGTTCATTAAAAAAAGCTTGCGCGGCATTTAATGATTTTTTGGTTTGTAAGCCGCCATCTATAATTTTGTGCGCACGTAAATAGCTCTCTACGTCTCGGGATAATAAAAAGGTGTCTTTCCCTAATGCACGCAAAGCATAAGGACCGGTATTGCCCCCTAAACGCGCACCCTGTTTTTTCAAATATGCCCACAAACCAATAATATCTTCACTTGGCCAATTAGCTATAAACTGACTAAAACTACCATGCTGCTGCGCAACTTCATGGATCATATATGCATTTTCAGTAATAGTTTTTACTTTTTTATAGTTGCGTACAATCCGCTCATCACTGGCTTTTTGCTCAAGCATATCCGGTGGCATCATCAGTAACTTTTCAACATTAAAATCCCAAAAAACCTCTCTAAATCCTGCCCATTTACTATTGATCACCGACCAATAAAAACCACTTTGAAATACCTTGCGAGTAAATTCTTCTAGCCAATCATCATCACTTAATGTGCTGAGTTGCTTTGTTGATAAAGGTTTTGCGAGTAACAACTTAAGCATTTTTTCAGAGCCCTTTCGCTCCACTGCTCGCTTATAAATATCGCTAAATTTTTCCATCTGCTTAATACCTTACTTCTACTGTGAGGTTAGTGTACGAGAAAAGCAGCCAATACGTAATAACTGTCAATCAGGATGAATCAATCTGAATTTAGTCACTTGACACCTAGACGGCTAAAATGGTTTAATCGCCGCACTTACCCTATTACATTGTATTTGCTAACTGGCTTTTCAAGTAGCGAGTACAAAGGGCTAGAAGAGGTGCGTTATTCAGGTAGCGTATGTTAGGAGCGCAAACTCCAATGAGCATACGTGAGGGGAATTAACGCCGAGAGGTAACACTTTTTTGTGAAAGATTACTTCGGGCGACTAGGTTGAATCCTAGCGACTGTCACCAATAACATATTTGGTGGAGAGCTTCTGGTCTTAGTATAATAAGGCCGTGCGCCCTATTATTTAAGCCCATTCGCTCTTCGAATTATAAACACATTCAAAGAGTCAGGCATCCTAAATACCCGCCAAAAACTCGACGAATGCCCTATAAGTTCGTGAGAGATGATCAACAACTTCAATATTAACAATTTCCATTTATGGACTGCGCTGATCACCCCATTTGATCAAAATGGCCTAGTTGGTTACGCAACCTTAGACACCTTGGTGGCCGAACAAGAAGCCGCTAACAACGGCATTTTATTACTTGGTAGCACTGGCGAAGGGTTAGCCCTGACCCTAAAAGAGCAGCAAGCCATCGTAGAGCATGTCTGCCAATTACAGCCGAGCGTCCCCCTTATGGTTACGGTAGGCGGTAGTAACTTAAAGCAGCAGCTTGAATGGGTTAACTACTGCAACCAACTGCCTATCCATGGTTTTTTACTTGGCTCGCCTTTGTACGCCAAACCCGGTGCAGTGGGGCAAACACATTGGTTTGAAAGCCTGCTCAATGCCAGTTCTCATCCGTGTATGCTTTATAACGTACCAGGACGAAGCGCCGTAAGCATTCCCATTGCGACTATTGAAAACCTCAAACATCATAAAAATTTATGGGCACTCAAAGAAGCCAGTGGCTCTATCTCTCAATTTGAAGCCTTTCGAAAAGCGGCGCCTGATTTAGCTATTTTTAGTGGTGATGATGCCCTCATGCCTTATTTTGCCCAAGCAGGTGCAAAAGGTTTAGTGTCGGTTGCAGCCAATGCATGGCCAGTGCAAACCCATGAGTTTGTAAAGCGCAGTTTAAGCGGCCAACACCCTAATCTTTTTGTCCAGTGGTCTAGTGCTATCAATAGCTTATTCTCAGTAGCCAACCCTATCCCAGTCAAAGTGTTAATGCATTTACAAGGGCGTATTGACAGTCCGTATCTACGCCCACCTTTAACACACCTTGAGTTGACACACACCGATGACATTTCATCGGCAAACAACACCATTTTATCTTGGCATTAAATACAGGTTTTTATAATGAACTGGTTAGAACTATTAAATAATTTAGAAACGGGCGCGGTTCGCGCAGCAACACAAGACGAAAACGGCCAATGGCACGCTAACGTAGAAGTAAAGCAAGGCATTTTAGAAGCCTTTAAAAACGGTCAAAACACCGAGTTTGCTGGCGGTTTTGTTGATAAACATAACTTAGCACCGCAAAGCTTTGACGCCACAGCAGGCGTTCGCATGGTACCCGGTGGTTCAAGTGTGCGCCGTGGTGCACATGTTGCCAAAGGCACTATTATTATGCCACCTGCGTACGTAAATATTGGTGCATTTATTGACGAGGGCACTATGGTAGATAGCCACGCGCTCGTAGGGTCGTGTGCTCAAGTAGGTAAAAATGTGCATTTAAGCGCAGCGGTACAATTAGGAGGGGTACTTGAGCCCATTGGTGCCAGCCCTGTGGTTATTGAAGATGATGCCTTTATTGGTGCAGGCTGTGTGATTGTTGAAGGCGTGGTAGTTAAAAAAGGCGCGGTACTTGCTCCAGGTGTTCGCTTATCTGCAACCATCCCTGTTTATGACTGCGTAAATGAGCGCCAGCTTGATAAAGGCGAAGCTATCCCTGAATACGCGATTGTGATCCCTGGATCTCGCCCTGCGTCAAACGATTGGGCGCGTGAGCAAGGCTTAAGCATGTCGTGTGCGTTAATTGTTAAATACCGTGACGAGCAAAGTGACGCGTCATTATTGCTTGAAGAGGTTTTACGTTAATGACCTTTTTGAGCACGCCCGTTAAAAGCGCTATTGATAAGCTATCAACTGAGCTTGATACGCCCTTTTTTGTTTATGATCTTGATTCACTAAACACACATTTAACGCGTTTAGTAGCACAAACCGAGGTAAAACTCTGGTATGCAGTTAAAGCGAACCCGTTATCTAGCGTGATCCAACGTTTAAATAACGCTGGTTTTAACTTTGATGTCGCCAGTAAAGGCGAGCTTGAGCAAGTCCTTGCTCAAGGAATTAACAGTGAACGCGTGCTCAACACGGGGCCTGCAAAAAGCCCAAAACAAATTAAGCACTTTATTGCGCGTGGCGTACGTACCTTTGTGGCCGAAAGTCTCAATCAGGTACGTTGGCTCAACGAACAAGCGATTGCTCAGCAGTGCCAGTTGCAAGTATTACTGCGCGTTCAATTACGCTGGCCCGAGGGTGATAAAAACCCGCTAGGGGGCGATAGTCTTACTCCATTTGGCTTAGGGTGCGACGAGTGGCAGGCGCTAAATACCAGTGACTACTATGCACTTAATTTTGACGGTCTGCATATTTTTCAGTGGGGCAACATGCTTAGCAGCGACAAACTTGCTGAACTGTGGACACAAATGATTGCGCCGTTAAGGCAACTTGCTGAGGATTTAAATATTAACCTCAAGGTGCTGGATTTAGGTGGTGGTTTAGGTATTCCCTATACACTTGATACGCCCACTCTAAGTTGGGATGCACTCATAGAGGCGCTTGCAAAAATTAAATGCGATGCGGGGGTTACTGAGCTATGGATGGAACTAGGTCGCTACGCTGTAGGCGAATGCGGCCACTACGTCACACCTGTTGTTGAGCGCAAACTAAATTACGGCCAACAACAGGTGATTATGAGCGGCGGCATTAATCATTTATTGCGCCCTGCGGTCACCAGTCAAGATTTCCCTGCGCGTTTGTTACGAGATTCAAACGCAGCAAATCAAGCAATGAGCCTATACGGCCCCTTATGTACTGCACTTGATTGCTTAGGAGAGCACCAATTACCCAGTGATTTAAATGAGCAAGACTGGTTAGTATTTAGTCAATGCGGTGCCTACGGTTTTACCGAAAGTATGCCGTACTTTTTATGTCATGAGCTGGCCGGTGAATATGTTATACACAATGGCGTATTGAGTTGCGTGCGACAAGCAGAAGATGCAAGCCACTACTTGAGGTAAAAAAGATGAATAACACCACAGCTATAAGCCAAGAAAACATTGTAGTTGGCGAAGTCGCAAACGGACTACCACTGACTATTCCTGTGTATCGTTTAAAAGGCGATGGCACCGGCCCAAGTGTGTATATACAAGCTAATATGCATGGCGCAGAAGTGCAAGGCAACGCGGTAATTTACCAATTACTTGAGCAACTAAAAGCACTTAATTTAAAAGGTGATATTACCTTAGTTCCTTACGCTAACCCCATTGGCTGTAATCAAAAGTCGGGGGAATTTACCCTTGGCCGATTCGATCCCATTACGGGGACTAATTGGAATCGCATGTATCACTGCAATAATAAACTTGCATCACAGTTTGCAAAGCAGTTCAGCGATGCCGATGATAAGATTCTGAAAACAGCCTTTAAAGCCGCGTTAATTAATGACGTTGAGCAACAACTCAACGGCCCTGATTATCGTTTAACAACGGGGAAACGGATTGCGCTAAACTTACAAAAATTGGCGCATCAAGCAGATATAGTTTTAGATTTACACACCGGCCCTATTTCTAGTCAGCACTTATATTGCCCTGAGTATGCGACCGATAGCGCGCGTTACTTCAATATTCCCCATGTGCTGGTTATTCCTAATGACTTTGATGGCGCAATGGATGAAGCAAGCTTTTGTCCATGGTGGCAGCTTAGTGAGCAACTTGCTCAGCAAGGGCGTGAATTTAACGTGCAAGTTGAAGCCTTTACGGTAGAGCTTGGCAGCCAAGAAAAAATCGATTTAAGCGCGGCACTAGACGATGCCAATAGTATTTTAAGTTATTTAAATCATAAGCAAGTATTTGTTGATGCCCCCTACAAGCCAAAATTGATGACAAGATATGGCTGCCAACTAAATGATTATATCGCTTATTACGCCCCCATGGGTGGCATGGTCGAATACCTAGCACCTCTTGGCGGGCATGTTAAAGCTGGAGAACCCATTGCTAAAATACTGCGAATGGAGCGCTATTTAAGCGAACAACCGCTGCAAACTCTAAGCTTTGATCTCGATGCAATTGCGATATTGCATTTTGCCTCAGCGAGTGTGAATCAAGGTACCGAACTGTATAAATTTTTTACCAACGTCTTTGAGCTTTAGCTCACCCCTTCTCATTGCGTGAGAGTTAGCTAGTAAATAACTAGTTACACAGTAAAAGCGACTTAGGTCGCTTTTCTTTTTAAAGTATTAAAGTTCAGGACAAATTCACCGTTTATGTGTTAAAAAGGCGCTATAATTAGCAAAATACTGACTTCCCTCACTTACAAAGGAATTATAATGAGTTGGCGCCATTGGATACTACTTTCTACATTACTCAGCACAACCGTTGTTGCTGAAGAAACAGCGAATAACGAGCAAAACAATGAACTTGAGCTGGTAAAGCAATGTATTTTAAATGAAGTGATCGGTGGAGACGGTAAGCAAACCCTCGATCAATTACGTAAAAAGTGTTCTGCCGTTGAAGAAAGCAAGCAGCTAACGGCTATCGACAAACGCCAAGCCCGTGAAGCGGTTGGTAAAAAAAATCGTAATGTAATTACCCCACATAGACGTAATTATATTTTACCTGTTTCTTATATGTCGAACCCAAACACTCGCCCGTTTGATGGATTTGCAGAGTTAACCGATAAAAAAGATGGCGACCCACTTGATAACTTAGAAGCTAAATATCAGCTATCAATTAAAGTGCCTTTGTATGATGAGTTTGCCGACTCAGACCAAGCTATATTTTTTGGCTTTACTTTGCAGTCATACTGGCAAGTATATAACGACGATATTTCCTCTCCTTTTCGTGAAACCAACTACGAGCCAGAAGTATTTTGGATTAATTACTTAGACCCTGAAAACGTTTTATGGGGCGATGAAATGGCAATAGCTATTGGTATTTCGCACCAATCTAATGGTCGTAGTCAGCCAAACTCGCGTTCTTGGAATCGCATTTATGCCGATTTCATTTGGGAAAAAGACGGCTTTGTATTTAGCTTTAAACCTTGGTATCGCATTCCTGAAAACAAAAAGCCTGCGCCGTTAGATGCACGAGGTGACGATAACCCTGATATCTATAAATACATGGGTTACTTTGAATTTGGTGGCGCGTATCGCTTTCACGATCATGAATTTAGTTTTATGACTCGTAATAATTTAAATTCAGATAACCGCGGGGCAATTCAGCTTGATTGGTCATTCCCTCTATGGGGAAGAGTACGCGGCTATGCACAGTACTTTAATGGTTATGGTGAAAGTTTAATAGACTATAACGCCGATATTGAACGCTTTGGTGTGGGTATATTACTGACAGATTTACTGTAAAAAACGCTTATAAAAAAAGCCAAGCAACTCGCTTGGCTTTTTCGTTTATTTTATCACTTTTTAACTACAAACTGCCCTTCAAACTGGGCAACTACTTGGTCACCATCAAAAATGGTTACTGGTACTAAATAGCTCGCCTTACCCGCCTCTTGTAACTCATTTAAGTTACCTTTACAGGTTTGAATATCAACACAGCCTTTAGGATCGGTATTCAGTGGTTTTAAATATTTAATATTAGCATCGGCTAACACTATATTGCCCTCAAGTCCGGCTTCTTTTAATGCTAAATACGTTGCTCCCCAACCCGTTAATGTAGCTAGGCTATAAATAGAGCCCGCAAACATGGTGTTGTGTAAGTTTAAGTTAGCATTTAAATCTGCACGAGTAGTAAATTGCCAATCTGTGTAACTTTCTACTTTTATTCCCATAGCATCACTAATGGGGATTGATTCACGCCATGTGTTTTGCAGTACTTGAGTCCAATTAGGGTGGCGAAACCAACCTGGCTCACTCGGTTTGAGCTTAACCATTTTGTAATGCTGTACATCACCATAAGCCAAATGTGCTTTTTCTTTATTTTCATAGCCATGGCGCTGATAAAATTCCAGAGCACGTTCACGAGCAAACAACACTAATTCATCAGCATCTTGATTCCACGCTATTTTTTCTAGCTCATGTAGTAAACGGCTACCAATATGTTGATTACGGTTACCCTCTGCAACCGCCATATAACGTACTTGAGCTTGTTGCTGATTATTAAAGTGCAAACGAGCCACACCCAATACTTCACCCGCTTTATTTTTAATGAAGCGATGCTCAGCCTCTTGCTCTAAATCGTCTTGCTCAGAGCCCCGAGGTTCGCCCCATGGGGCACGTAAAACCTGCCAGCGTAATTGGTAATAGGCTTGCCAGTCTTCACTACTTTGTGGGGTGCTCACTTGAAACATACATACTCCATAAATTAAAAATGTAAAATATTACGCTGTGCATTTTGTGAAAAACACCATACTCGATCTGGGTAAAACTGCAAATAAGACTTTGGTGCTGAGAAAACAGCTGTAAAAAATTAATGACAAAAGCCGTTGCGATTTACCTCTGCTGGTTTATGCTCAATAGCATGAATAAATATATCCATTGCAGTAGTGGCCTGATCAGCCAACATTTTATTGAGCATAGTTCATCGCTAGGCCAGTTACTTTATTGGCATAATCAGCATGGTGAGCACATACAAGTAAGAGAGTATCAACAACTTCGCTGGCTACTCATTAATAACACCTTGCAGTCTGTTATTTTAAAAGCAAAACCACATGCATTGCTGTTTCCGCACCTTGCTTATTTAGCAACGGCTTGGCAACAGCTACCTGCGCCTAAAAAAGTACTCGAACTGGGGTTAGGTGGCGGTGCCATTCGTAATTACCTATTAGAGCAGTATCCTCAAGTGCAGGTTACTTCAGTAGAGAAAAGCCCCCATATTATTGACTGTTATCAACAATTTTTTGCCCCCAGTGAACAACAACAGATTCATTGCGAGGATGCGCAAACAATTTTAAAATCAGCAGAGCAGATGGACTGGGTTATTTTAGATTTATTTAGTGAATTAGACGCCCCGCGATTTTTATTTGATTCATGCTTTTATCAAACAATTTATGATGCACTTGCTCAACAGGGCGTATTATTTATTAACTTTTTATCGCAGCACTCATCACAACTTACTCAGTTACAACATGTACTACTGACTGTATTTGGGAAGACTATTAGTATTCAAAAAATTACCGGCTTTGTTAATCATATTGTGATTGTAGAAAAAGCACGTTAAGCGGTTAAATTAAAGGTAACCGGCCCATCGTTACATAAACTCACCTGCATATCGGCTGCAAATTCACCGGTCGCGACCTTAATACCGAGTAATTTAGCCTGCTCTACAAAGTAATTATATAGCGCTTGCGCTTGGTCTGGTGTAGCTGCCGATGAAAAGCTAGGCCGCATGCCTTTTTTTGTATTGGCTGCGAGCGTAAATTGCGATACGACTAACAGTTCGCCTTGTATGTCTTTAAGGCTGAGATTCATTTTATCGTTTTCGTCATTAAAAATACGGTAATTGGTGACTTTGTGTAATAGTTTATCAGCGCTGCTTTCATCATCTTCTTTTTCCACCCCCAGCAATAATACAATGCCTTGTTTAATTTCACCGACAAGCTGTTGGTCTATCACCACGTTAGCGTGTGTTACTCGTTGAATTAATCCCTGCATTTACTCTGTATCCTCTACTTGTTGATCTTTTTTATTGTAATGCTTCATGTTAATACACACAGTGAATTCAGCGCCTAGTAGCACCACGACCCACGACAAGTAAACCCATACAAACAAAATGGGAATGGTTGCTACCGCACCATAAATCACTTCGTATGATGGAAAATGGCTAATGTACAAAGCAAAGCCTTTTTTGGTTAGCTCAAATAACATGGCAGCAAATAGCGCACCGGGAACGGCCGCCTTAAACGAAACGCGAGTATTAGGCACTAAGGTGTAAAGCATAATAAAACCAGCCATAGAGATAGCGTACGGTAGTAGCTTTAACAAGAAACCACTAAACCCTGGGATCCCTTGATCGGCAAACGATACCAACGACACAATATAAGAGGTGACACCAATGCTCGCACCCAGTAACACGGGCCCTAAGCTGAGTACCATCCAATATACGGCAAACGATATCATCATCGGGCGTTTTTTCTTTACTCGCCAAATACGGTTTAGCGTGGCATCTACATTACGAATAAGTAGCAAGGCAATGGCTGCTAAAAAGCCAATACCTACTGCCGTCATTTGATTGGCATTACTAGCAAACGAGCTAATATGCTCTTTAATGACACCAGAAGAGGTGGGCACAAAGTTAGTAAACAAAAAGCTCTCAATAGCTAAACGAGTCGACTCAAATCCTGGAAAAGCAGAAAATATTGCTACACCTACAGCAATAAGTGGGACTAACGAAAGTAAAGTAACGTACGCTAAATACCCTGCATTAATGGTTATTTGATCGTCAATACAGCGATTAAAATATTGCATCCACCAGCCTGGTTGCAGTTTTAAAAACGCCTTAACTTGCTGTTTGTAATGGGAGAGCTTATCATTCATACAATTAACTTTGTTGGTGAGCTTTTGATTATAATAACAATCAAGGCCATAATTTACAGCATTAACACTCGTAAATAGGAATTCAGATGAAAAAACAAACATTTTTAGGGACAACCATACTTGCGTTAATGCTGATGCTCTCTGGTTGTCAGTCTGCTTATTATTCGGCAATGGAAAAAGTAGGTGTTCATAAGCGTGATATTTTGATTGACCGCGTAGAAGAAACAAAAGACTCACAACAAGAGTCTCAACAAGAATTTCAATCAGCACTTGAGCGTTTAACTACACTTATTAATTTTGATGGCGGTGAATTGCAAGATGCTTACAATCAACTTAATGACGATTACGAGTCAAGCCTTCAAGCGGCAAACGAAGTATCAAGTAATATTAATAAAGTTGAAGACGTAGCAGAAGCTTTATTTGATGAGTGGAATGATGAGTTAGAGCAATACAAAAGTGCCTCACTTAAGCGTGAAAGCAGCAAAAAGTTAGCAGCAACACAACGTCAATTCGACCAGTTACTTCGCTCAATGCGCAGCGCCGAGAGCAAAATGGAGCCGGTATTATCATCTTTAAAAGACAACGTATTGTATTTAAAGCATAACTTAAATGCGCAAGCGGTAGCGGCTATCAAAGGTGAATTTACTAACTTAAAGCGCGATATTCAGTTATTAATGAATGATATGAACAAATCGATTGAAGACTCAAATAAATTTATTGAGCAAATGAATAAATCCTAAATATTTAACCTATTAAACTGAGCCCGCTAAAAATAGCGGGCTTTTTTATACACACTTTTTGTTACTTTTTTGTCCTTTTTTAGCAAACTGCTTTTGTTACACTTTCAGTAAAATAAAAATAACAACTAAAAATGAATTATGAAAATACATACACTTAGCTTAATCATCGCCTCCAGTGTGCTCGTTGCATGCAGCACTGCGAATAATATTGAGGTTATTGCAGGCCCTGATACCGTTATTCCACTTCATCAACAAGGTGAGCAAGCTGGGCGCTACCACAACCTCTACCCAGGCAAAAAAAGTTATCCTGTTAGCTGTGAAACTGATTGCTACCCAAAAAACAATAACTTAATTTGTGAAACAGAGGCTGAAAACTGCCAATATCAAGGTAAGCAAAAAAATCCGCAGGTTAATGCGGGCTTTACTATTCGTTGGCTCGGACACGCAGGCTTTGTGATCAAAACCCCGAATGGCCAACAAGTTGTATTTGATCCCGTAAAAGAGCAATTTGACTCGCCTATTGATTTAGCTTTTCGTCTTACTTCAGGATTTTATCGCAAGCCTGGCGACTGGCTCACAGACAATGAATTGAAAAACTTAGTCGCCGTTATGTATTCTCACATTCACTACGATCATTTCAATAAAGCCGATATTGAAGAAATTGGTAATCAGCCTCGCTACCTAACCCCCCTTGGTATGGCTGATAACTTTCCAACAGGTGGCTTTAACATTAGTGAAATGGCATGGTATGCAAAAACTAAAATTAATGATTTAACCATTCATGCGCTACCTGCGCATCATTTTAGTAGTCGTGTTTTAGTGCCTTTTATTTATGAAGATAACAATAAAGACCTATGGAATGGCTGGTTACTTGAGCAAAGTGGTAGCACTTTATTTTTTGCAGGCGACACTGGTTATTCAAAACACTTTAACGATATACAGCAAAAATATGGCGATATCGATGTGTGCTTAATGCCTATTGCCTCTTATTACCATAAAGAGAACGGCAACTGGTACCGTTATGTACATACCACTCCTGAGGATGCATTAACCGCAGCACAAGCGCTTAACTGTAAAGTAATGATACCGTGGGGCTATGGTAACTCAAGTTGGAAGATGGGCGATCACAGCAGCCACTCTGCACTACTGCGCTTATTGCATATGCATAAAAAAATGAACTCGAAGATCCCTCTGTATATTTTAAATGAAGGTGAAAGCATCCAGCTTTAGTTAGTCATTTACACAAAATGCGTTTACATAATTAGTAATAACCCCCTCACTGAACTATCTTTAATTAACTAAACAGTCAGGGGGTTTTATTTTTCTTGTGCGACTCATTTACGCCAGTAAAGTAAGTAGTGGTTTGGGCCTGAAGATATAGAAAATATTTTACAAAATGCGCGAACCTACAATGTAAAAACAAATGTCACCGGCATGTTATGTTTTAGTAATGAGTACTTTTTACAATGCCTTGAAGGCTCCAGAACCGCTGTTAATAATACCTATCAACAAATATTAAATGACAAACGTCATCACAATGTAATTATGCTCAACTATACCCAAATTCCCGAAAGAGAGTTTGAAACATGGTCAATGGGCTATGTGCCGCAATCACAGCTAACCGAATTACTTAATCTAAAATACTCGGGTAACATTGACTTTAACCCTTTTAAAATGTCGGGTGAAAGCGCGCATTTATTAATGTTGACATTAAAAACAAGCATAACTGGGGCAATAAGTTAATATAATAAATACAACTATGAAATTGTTTTTAATTGCTATTTAAGCCAAGTTAAACCATCTTTAATTGATGAGCTTATTAATGAAAAAACACTACTCGCTTTTAGTTTACTTTTCACCCAACCACTTATGGCTATTGAAGTTAGTCATACATCAACAGCTATTATTATTGATGGTGTCTCTGAAAGTACATGGGATAGCGCCACATGGCATCCTATACCAAACCTAATGGATGGCGCACTTCCCTCATCAGAGGCCGATTTTAAAGGCCGATACCGTCTTTTATGGGATGAAAACTACTTGTATTTACAAGTAGATATTAGTGACGATGTGCTGATAGATACTCACCCAAATCCAACTGATAAATACTGGGATGATGATGCCTTAGAAGTGTTTATAGATAGTGACGCATCGGGTGGGAATCATCAGTTTAATCATACCGCGTTTGCTTATCACATTGGCCTTGATAACCAAGCAGCCGATTATGGCCCTGATAAAAAAGCGCATTTATATACCGACCACTTAGTTAGTAACTGCAAACGCAATACCACTGCGCCCTATAACATCACGTGGGAAGTGGCAATAAAACTCTACCCGAATGATTATCAACAAGGCGCACAAAACACACCGATTAAGTTAACTGAAAAACACCTCATTGGTTTTATGCTCGCCTACTGCGATAACGATGGTAGCGAAGTACGCGAACGCTTTATGGGCTCCCATGAAGTACAACCAGTCAATGGTGACAGAAACCGTGGGTTTATAGATGCAGATGTATTTGGCAAAATCACCCTACTGCCAAAAAGTAAGTAACCATTAATACAATAGTTGAAAACGTAGGTTGGGCTGAGCACAGCGAAACCAAGCAAAAAGTATCCTAGCAACAATTACAGGTGCTTTACATTATAGATTGTTTAAGATCTGACTCTTTTACTGCTCACTCCCTTCTCTTTGTGCAAATATTTTTTAAGTGAATTATTCACAAAGAGGATAAGAGGCGCAGCGCTTTTAGAGGAAAAAAACTATGTTGCAAGGTTTACAAAGTCTAGCGGCTTTCACCTAATAGCCACATTAATACCAAGCGATTCAATTACACTGTTCTAATCTGACAGCTGACGACTTATAGCTAATAGCGCTTGTTTTCACCCACAAAAAAACCGCTGTATTTTGCAATACAGCGGCTTTTATTATGCTTACTCTAAAAACTATTAAGCTTTAGCAGCACGACCCGCACGCTTACGCTCACTTTCAGTTAAGTGGCGTTTACGAATACGAATGTTCTCAGGTGTTACTTCTACTAACTCGTCATCATCGATGAACTCAAGCGCTTGCTCAAGTGTGTAGTTCAATGGTGGCGTAAGTGTTTGTGCTTCATCTGTACCAGATGCACGAACGTTAGTAAGCTGCTTACCTTTAAGTGCGTTAACGGTAAGGTCGTTATCACGGCTATGAATACCGATAACCATACCTTCGTAAACTTCAACACCGTGACCGATGAATAATTTACCACGCTCTTGTAAGTTGAATAATGCGTTAGTAAGTGCTTTACCTGTCGCATTTGCAATCATTACACCGTTCTTACGTGCGCCAATAGTACCGCCTTTATGAGGACCGTAATGATCGAATGTGTGGTACATAAGGCCAGAACCAGAAGTAAGCGTCATGAAGTCAGTTTGGAAACCGATTAAACCACGGCTTGGGATCATAAAGTCCATACGCATACGGCCTTTACCATCTGGTGCCATATCAGTAAGTTCCCCCTTACGAAGACCAATTTGCTCCATGATAGAACCTTGGTGCTCTTCTTCACAGTCAATTGTTACTGTTTCATACGGTTCTTCTAATACACCGTCTACTTCACGCAAAATTACTTCTGGACGTGATACAGCTAGCTCGTAACCTTCACGGCGCATGTTCTCGATTAAGATACCAAGGTGTAATTCACCACGGCCAGATACGCGGAAGCTATCTGGGTTATCTGTCTCTTCTACACGAAGTGCAACGTTATGTACAAGCTCGTTTTGTAAACGCTCAAGGATATTACGCGACGTTACAAACTTACCTTCTTTACCAGCAAATGGTGATGTATTTACAGAGAAGGTCATTGTTACTGTAGGCTCATCAACACTTAGTGGAGGTAGTGCTTCAACATTATTAGGCGCACACACTGTGTCTGATATTTTCAGCTCACCAATACCTGTTACTGTTACGATATTACCTGCATAACCACGGTCAGTTTCGATTCGCTCAAGACCTAAATAACTTTGTACTGAACCAATTTTACCGTTACGCGTAGAACCATCAGCGCTGATAATAGTCACTTGTTGGTTAGGAGCAACAGAGCCACGCTTAATACGACCAACACCGATTACACCTTTATAAGAGTTGTAATCAAGCTGAGAGATTTGCATTTGGAAGTCACCTTCAGGATCAGCTTCTGGTGGTGATACTTCGTCAACGATCATTTGGAACATAGGTTCCATGTTGTCAGACGGCTCGTCTAAATCTAATGTAGCCCAACCATTGATTGCTGAAGCGTAGATTACTTTAAAGTCTAACTGTTCGTCAGTTGCACCAAGGTTATCGAATAAATCAAAGATTTGATCCATAACCCAATCAGGACGTGCACCAGGCTTATCAATCTTATTGATAACAACAATTGGCTTTAAGCCTTGTGCGAATGCTTTTTGCGTTACGAAACGCGTTTGTGGCATTGGACCTTCTTGAGCATCAACAAGTAACAATACTGAGTCAGCCATCGAAAGTACGCGTTCAACTTCACCACCAAAATCGGCGTGTCCCGGGGTATCTACGATATTGATATGGTAGTCTTTCCAAGAAATGGCTGTATTTTTGGCCAAAATGGTAATACCACGTTCTTTCTCAATGTCGTTTGAGTCCATCACGCGCTCTTCGTTACCGCCGCGTGTTTCTAATGTACCTGATTGCTCAAGTAGTTTGTCAACCAACGTTGTTTTACCGTGGTCAACGTGCGCGATAATCGCTATATTTCTTAACTGTTCGATGCTCATATTTTTACTCAGAGAAGTTTATTCTCATTGATCCTGCAAGATCTACGCACTCATCTGTGTTTTCACCAGATGTCCCAGCATAGGATTTAAAAGGGCGCATATTATCCCTCATTAATGACATGGATGAAAGTTTATCCAATACAATTTTAAAAACTTTCTTAATACTTTTACTAAGTATCTGTTTTTTATATGACATTTATATGAAATAAATTTCGACAAATTACATAAACTGTCATTTTTTAGCTAATTTGTTAATTGCTTTGGCGCTATTTACTATTTAAGTTAAGCTGATTTAGGTGATTAAAATACATGCAAATTTAAGTGTGGATTTTTTGCACCATTATGGATATCTTACGCACCAAAAAAGTGCAATACGCATGGCTATTTTTGTGCAGCCATATTTTTTAACTTAATAAACAGTAGGTTAAAATAATGGCATAAAATCGGCTTACTAGTAGCTAAAGCATTTAATGCAGCAATAATAAAACCCAATAGTTGGAGGACACATGTCACAATCGGTTTTAGATTTTATTAAAGAAAATGACGTTAAGTTCATTGATTTACGCTTTACTGACACAAAAGGTAAAGAGCAACATATTTCTATTCCTCACCATCAAGTTGATGAAGACTTTTTTGAAGATGGAAAGATGTTTGACGGTTCTTCAATTGCTGGCTGGAAAGGCATCAACGAATCAGACATGGTGTTATTACCAGATGCAGATTCAATTAAACTTGACCCTTTCACAGAAGAAACAACGCTAATAGTTCGTTGTGACGTGGTTGAACCTTCTACATTACAAGGTTACGAACGCGACCCTCGCTCAGTTGCTAAGCGCGCTGAAGAGTACATGCGCTCTACGGGTATTGCTGACACTGTTTTATTTGGTCCTGAGCCAGAGTTTTTCGTATTTGACGATGTTAAATACAAATCTGACATGTCAGGTTCAATGTATAAAATTGATTCTAAGCAAGCAGCTTGGAACTCAGATAAAGAATATGCAGATGGAAACACAGGCCATCGCCCAGGTGTTAAAGGCGGTTACTTCCCAGTTGCACCTGTTGATGATTTCCAAGATTGGCGTTCTGCAACGTGCCTAGTTTTAGAAGAAATGGGGCAAGTTGTTGAAGCGCATCACCACGAAGTGGCGACTGCCGGTCAAAACGAAATTGCAACGCGTTTTAACACTATGGTGTTAAAGGCCGATGAAATCCAAGAAATGAAATATGTTATCCACAACATGGCTCACCTTTACGGTAAAACGGCAACATTTATGCCTAAACCTATTGTTGGTGATAACGGTTCTGGTATGCACTGTCACCAGTCTTTAGCAAAAGATGGCGTAAACTTATTCGCAGGTGATAAATACGGCGGACTTTCTGAAGATGCACTTTACTACATTGGCGGTATCATCAAACATGCTAAAGCGATCAACGCTTTTGCTAATGCGTCAACTAACTCATACAAACGTTTAGTACCTGGTTTTGAAGCTCCGGTAATGCTTGCATACTCGGCTCGTAACCGTTCGGCATCAATCCGTATTCCAGTTGTGCCATCTGCAAAAGGTCGTCGTATCGAAGTACGCTTCCCAGATCCAACTGCTAACCCATACCTTGCTTTCTCTGCAATGCTTATGGCTGGCCTTGACGGAATTAAAAACAAGATCCACCCTGGCGATGCTATGGACAAGGACTTATACGACTTACCAGCTGAAGAAGCGGCAGAAATTCCAACAGTAGCCTCATCATTAGATGAAGCATTAGCTGCGCTTGATTCAGACCGTGAATTCTTAAACCAAGGTGGTGTATTCACCAATGACCTAATCGATGCTTACATCGCACTTAAGTCAAAAGAAGTTGAAAAACTTAACATGACAACTCACCCAGTTGAGTTCGAAATGTACTACAGCTGTTAATTTATTAACCGATAAAATAATGTGTGTTTTAAGCCCGCTTTGCGGGCTTTTTTTATGGTAAATTTAACGGTTCTACACTAAAGTGAAGTTAGTTTAAACAATGCAGGATAGCTGGATGGTAGGTAAGATTTTGTTGCTATTAATAGCTTTAATGTTAAGCCTTAATAGCCATGCGAGCGATAAAAAAATTTACGCATGGAAAGACAAAAATGGGGTGCTGGTTTTTTCAGATACTCCTCAGCCTGGCGCTAAAGAGGTTAAACTCACGAGCCAACATCTCAGCATGCCCGCTACAAACACCGATATTCTTGATACTGCTCCTACTAAAACAGCAGTAAAGTTTAGTATTAGTATTTCATCGCCTGAACCACAGCAAACTATAAGAGAAAACACGGGCTCTGTGTATGTCTCTACCCGTATTGCCCCTCGATTTGAAGCTGGATTTACCATTGGTTTATTTTTAGATGGCGTTGCCATTGGTGCACCGAGCGATACGACAACACTGGCGTTAAGAGATGTGGAGCGAGGCCAACACACACTGCAAGTTAAACTTTATAATAAACAAAATCAGGTAATTGCAACCAGTCCTGAAAGTGTATTTTTTATGCACCGTAAAGGCCTTAACATAGGTCGATAATTACAATTAAGTACGCGTGTTTAGCGTATATTTTTCTAAAAACCTTGCCTACCTGCCCAGGCGCACTAAAATGGTGCAATGATGATTAATAAAACACATTTTAGCCCAGAGCTACTGAATATAATTTGGCAAAACCAAACCACCGCCCTGATGTTACTTGATGAAAGCTTTCAGCTTATTTACGCTAACACCAGTGCCAGTGAATTACTTGGCTTAGGCGAAAAACGTTTGCTAGGACAAGCATTCGACGATTTATTTAACTACCATTCTATCGACTTAAAACGTATTGCGCAGTACTCGTTAGTTGATGGTGTAGACTGCCACCAGCATAGAGCTGACGTGGTGTTTATCGATTCTCGCCATGCAAAACTAGCGGTGAGTACTCGGCGAATAAAACATAACAACACCTATTATATTTTATTTGAATGTCGACAAACCGATGACGAAATAAAGCACGATCAGGTCTCAAATCAAATGCATCAATACCAAGCTGCACGTAACTTAATTCGCGGTTTGGCCCATGAAATTAAAAACCCGCTGGGTGGAATTCGCGGGGCGGCGCAATTATTGCAGTACGAGGGTGATCAACAAGAAAGAGATCAATGTGCAGAACTGATAATTGAACAAGCCGATCGGTTGCGTGAATTAGTTGATAGACTCCTTGGGCCTAACCAACTACCGCAAAAATCGTATGGCAATATACATCAAACATTAGAGTCGGTTGTTAAACTCAGTACGTTAGATAACAACCGCGATATTCGGTTAATTAAAGACTACGACCCGAGTATTCCTGATGTTTATATTGATCAGAGCAAAGTTCAACAAGTGGTGCTTAATATTGTGCGTAATGCGCAACAGGCATTGGTAGATGGTGGCGAAATAAAAATAAAAACACGGATTAATTATCAGCATCGTCGTCCGGGCAAAGCCCCTAAAAAGGCATTGCTTATTCAAGTAATGGATAACGGCCCAGGTATTGATGCTAATTTACGCGACACCTTATTTTACCCTATGACCACTAATAAAGAAGGTGGCTCGGGACTTGGATTATCTATAGCGCAAACCTTGATTGATCAACATGATGGCTATATCGAATGCGATAGTTGGCCAGGACATACTGAATTTAATATTTATCTGCCATTTACAGATTAATACTTTGGAGTTTGCATGAAAACAGCTTGGCTTGTAGATGATGATGCCTCAATTCGCTTTGTACTAGAAAAAGCACTGACTCGCGCAGGGTTTGAAGTAGAAAGCTTTGCAGATGCGCAAAACGTTCTTAATGCACTAAAATTTAGTCAACCCAGTGTGTTAATTTCAGATGTAAGAATGCCGGGGATGGACGGGATGGCGTTACTTGAGCTAATAGCTGAGCAAACCCCTAGCCTACCCGTTATTATTATGACCGCACACTCTGATTTAGACTCAGCGGTTAATGCTTTTCAAAAAGGTGCGTTTGAGTACTTAGCTAAACCGTTTGATTTAAATGAAGCCGTTGCGCTAGTGGAAAGCGCCTATCGTGCTAATTCGACCAAAAAAACCAAACGAAAAAGCGCGCCACCCAAAAGCGCTCATATTATTGGCGAAGCCCCTGCTATGCAGGAAGTGTTTCGTGCTATAGGCAAACTCTCAGCATCGAGTATGAGCGTACTGATCAATGGTGAATCAGGTACCGGTAAAGAGTTGGTTGCCAGCGCCTTGCACAATCACAGCCCGCGTAAAGAAAACCAATTTATTGCTCTTAATATGGCCGCTATTCCTAAAGAGTTAGTTGAGTCTGAATTATTTGGCCATGAAAAAGGCGCTTTTACGGGGGCCGATAGCGTGCGTAAAGGGCGCTTTGAACAAGCCAATGGCGGTACCTTATTTTTGGATGAAATAGGTGATATGCCGCTTGATGTACAAACCCGCTTATTGCGCGTATTAGCCGATGGCGAGTTTTACCGCGTTGGCGGCCATCAAAGTATAAAAGTGGATGTGCGCATTATTGCCGCCACTCACCAAAATTTAGAAGAGCTGGTAAAACAAGGTAAGTTTAGAGATGACTTATTTCATCGTTTAAACGTGGTTCGTTTACGCTTGCCAGCTCTTCGCGAGCGCCCCGAAGACATAGAACGCTTAGCGCTACACTTTTTACATAAAAGCGCAAAAGACCTGCAAGTAGATAGTAAAGTACTTAGCCCTAAAGCGATTAAACAACTGTGTTTATTTAATTGGCCAGGAAATGTTCGCCAGCTTGAAAATACCTGTCGATGGTTAACTGTAATGGCTCCTGGGGAGCTGATTGGTGAGCAAGATTTACCCCCTGAAATTATTGATAATGCCGCCGCAACCCAAGAAGGCGATTGGCTAGATTCATTTCAGCAATGGCTTAATCAAGAATTTAAACAAGGTAAAGAAAATATTTGGCCGGATATTCAAGCCCAGCTAGAAACCCGCTTAATAAAAACAGCACTCGCTAATTGTTCAGGCCATAAGCAAGAAGCCGCGGTAAAAATTGGTTGGGGTCGCAATACGTTGACCCGTAAATTAAAAGAGCGCAATATTAGCTGATATTTTATAAGGCTAGCGCCCTAGGTTATTGATGAAGTTAATTGAAAACATCCCTTTGTTTAAGCAAATGGAAATTATAAATCGCTTAGAATTCTTTAAAGAGTTCACGCTTAATGAACGTCAAATTCTTTTAGAGTCGTTTGGATTATTATACTTAGTAAGTAAAAATCAGTTTTTATTTAAAGAGTTTGATAATGACAAGCGACTGTTTATTGTCCTCAGTGGCTCCTTGATGGTGTTTAAGCATAATCACCTTCTAGAGCTAGGCACCATAGAACCTGGTGAATTTATAGGTGAAGGCGCGTTTATTAATAACCGAGAGCGCAGCATTAATGCACGCGCCAAAGAAAATGCTATCGTACTGGCTATTACAGCCGATGCCCTTACCCGCCTACCTAATGTTATACGCGAAAAAATTAAAGACCGTATTATTGAAGGAATGAGCCTGCGCATAGCTAAACTAAGCGAGCATATAGAAACCCACGGTTAAATCAGTCCATATAAACAATTTGTAGTGAACAATCAAGCCAACCGGGGGTGTTAACGCTTGCGATAAATGTGTAGGTATCTGACGGCTTGGCGCCAAAGGGGGTATTTACAAGCGGCTGCGAATGACTGTATGTTTGCGAATAGTCTTTATAATAAACAACAACATAACCATATAAATATTCCCAACTTAGCCTCACGATTGCGCCACTTGGTAATGTAAACTCAACAGCTTCATTTGCAAATTTGATTGCTAAACCATTGTATTTATCTTCGCTGCAATGAGTTGTTCTCAGCTGATTAGGCATAACAAAATTTCTATTGGCATCAGCATTTTTTAAATAAAAGCCTATATTGCCATCACCATAAAAATGATTTGAACGACTTGTATAATTAACTTGTGGCGCGTACCCTAACTCTTGCATTATAGCTGCAAGTTGCTCCGTCTCTTTGGGGTAAATTTTATCGCTTGAGAGTAGTAATGTGGCCTCACCAAAATCTGATGGGATTGCTAGTTCTACATATTCATAGGGAAGAGTTTGTGCATTTAGTGCAGCATCTAGCTGGTTGCGCTGTTCACCTTGCAAGTTTTCAATAAAAACATAAACAGTAGGTCGCTGGCACGCAGCTAATAAAAACACCAATATACATATTAAAATTCCATTTTCATTATCACCCCCAAATGATTACAAGTGTAGTCTATAAGGGGGACTTAAAATGGCAATTTAATTTATTTGGTTATTTAACCATGCATCAACACTCTGGCGATTATAAAGTACTTCATTAAATAAACGATGTCGTTCAAATACCAGCTCGCTTTGTTTGGTTTTAAGCCCGCTGACTAACTGACTGTGGGTGTCATTAAACTTGGAGATAACTGAAAAACCACGTTTAGTGTCTTCTTGTACCTGCTGAGCCAAATGCTTTCTAACATCATCAGCAGTTAACATATCTGAATTATCTAAGCCCATTAGCTCTTTTTTCATCGCTAATCTTATGCCCATGTTTTACTCCACTGTTTATATTCAATTTCTTTTTACGACAGATATTGGCAATAAGCGCGCCAATGTGTAATTTTTTCACGCGAAGTGTAGTCTTGAATTACTTCAGTTTTTTTAAAGACAAATGAAAGAGGTAAAAAGTTTCATAAAAAATGCACAATCATCGCATCTAACAAACGCACTTTGGTGCAAAATAACCAGCTAGCCTTTATACTACAGCTAATGCCCCCCCACAGAGAAACATGATGAACGAAGAGTATATAGAAATTGAGTTAGAAGAAGAGCCTATAGAGCTTTGTAAATTATTAAAAGTATTAGATCTAGTTGAAGGTGGCGGCCAAGCAAAAAATCTAATTAGCGGTGGCTATGTGGGTGTTAACCATGAAATTTGTACAATTAAACGGAAAAAATTATACAGTGGCGATGTTCTTACATTTGATGGCGAGTTGTTCCAACTGACGCTAAGTGAAGATGCTACTCCAGCAGAACGTCCTGTTATTGATGAATCAATTGTTACAGAAAAAGCCGCGCCCGTAGCAACAACAGAACCATCTAAAAATAAGCGCAAACGTACTAAAAAACCTAAAGTGGATGAAAAAACGGGTCGTCGTCCTATTTCGTTTGGCTAACATTCGCTTACGTCATATGTGTTATTAAAAGCCAGTTTGCATCACTGGCTTTTTTATTCTTTAATAGAATATCAATAATAAAAAATCGATGTTTACATGTCAGAAAACACTGCAAACCGCTGGATAACACCCGCACTCATCACCGCCCTGTTATGGAATATATTAGGTGTTTTTGCATTTAGCATGCAGCTATTATTAACACCCGAAATGGTAAGTAAACTCCCACAAGAACAACAACTTGCTTATAACAGCCAACCTCTATGGGCTACTTTAGCGTTTGCTATTGCAGTATTTGGCGGCGCATTAGGGTGTGTACTTCTATTATTCAAAAAGTCACTGGCCACATTAACATTAATAATCTCTTTGGCAGCGGTTTTAGCTCAGCAATATTATAATTTTTTGATTATTAATAGCATCAGCTTGTTTGGCGTTAGCGCTATTTTTATGCCTATTGCAGTGACCTTAATTGCGATTGCATTGGTGTATTTAAGTTTCCACTTAAAACAACAGGACTACTTTAAATAACACTTTTTAAGTTTAGTTTTGTGGCCAATTATTACTCAGAGCATCCCTTGAATTTTAACTTTTGGCCTTCATCTCTATTTATATAACAGTCAAGAAAATTACACTGCATGGTATTTTTATCATGGTACACAGTTTGCAAACTACTACAGAGGTCACTTTTTCAAGAATATCAATCTAATTTATTGAAGGGACAAATAATGAAAAATAGTTTCGACACCCAACAACAGCTTACTATCAATGGCGAGCAATATCATATTAACTCGCTCATGGGACTTGGCGATAAAGCCAAACGCCTGCCTTTTTCGTTAAAAATATTACTAGAAAATTTATTGCGTAATGAAGATGGTGTGAATATTAAAGAGCAAGATATTCAGGCACTACTAGATTGGGATCCAAAGGCTAAGCCCTCGGCCGAAGTAGCCTTCACCCCTGCCCGCGTAGTAATGCAAGATTTTACCGGTGTCCCTGCTATTGTTGACTTAGCCGCCATGCGTGATGCGATGGAAAAACTTGGTGGCGATCCTGCAAAAATAAATCCGCTTTCTCCGGCTGAACTGGTGATCGATCACTCAGTACAAGTGGATGGTTACGGTAAAGATGGCTCATTCGACTTAAATTCAAAACTAGAATATGAACGTAATAAAGAGCGCTACGAGTTTTTACGTTGGGGTCAAACCGCATTTGATAATTTAAAAGTAGTGCCACCAGCCACAGGTATTGTCCATCAAGTAAATTTAGAATACTTAGCACGTGTAGTGTTCAATGATACAAAAAACGGTAAATCGTTAGCCTATCCAGATACACTGGTTGGTACTGATTCTCACACAACCATGATCAACGGCCTAGGCGTACTCGGTTGGGGGGTAGGCGGTATTGAAGCAGAAGCCGCCATGCTTGGCCAACCTATTAGCCTACTTATTCCTCAGGTCGTTGGCGTTAAATTAAATGGCCGCTTACCTGAGGGCACTACAGCAACCGATTTAGTACTTACTGTTACTGAAATGCTGCGTAACCACGGTGTGGTAGGTAAGTTTGTTGAGTTCTATGGTGACGGGCTTGCCGACTTACCACTGGCCGACAGAGCGACTATTGCCAACATGGCACCGGAATATGGCGCAACCTGTGGTATTTTCCCTATTGATGATGAAACGATTAATTACTTACGCTTAACTAATCGCGATGAAAAGCAGCTTAAACTGATTGAAGATTACGCAAAACATCAAGGTTTATGGCGTAATGATGGCGATGAAGCACATTATACCGATAAGCTAGAACTAACTTTAGATGATGTAGTACCAAGTCTTGCTGGCCCGAAACGTCCACAAGACAGAATCACACTGGATAAAGCCGGTGATGTTATTGGCCAACACTTAAAAGACTTCCAAGACGAACGTATGGCACGTCGAGATAAAAGCGATGAAGAGCAAGCGCGTATTGAAAGTGAAGGCCCTACTACCAATCCTGACGAACCCACTGATGAAGCGCAGTTTATGGGCGCAGCAAAAGTTAACTTTAATGGCCAAGAGTTTGAATTAAACGATGGCGCCTGCGTTATTGCTGCAATCACAAGCTGTACTAATACCTCTAATCCAAGCGTAATTTTAGCGGCAGGATTAGTGGCTCAAAAAGCACGTCAATTAGGTATTAATGTAAAACCTTGGGTTAAAACGTCTTTAGCACCAGGTTCGCAGGTGGTTACCGATTACCTTGAAAAAGCAGGGTTAATGGATGATCTTGATGCGCTTGGTTTTAACTTAGTTGGTTATGGCTGTACCACCTGTATTGGTAACTCCGGTCCATTAGCGGATGAAATTTCAGAAGCTATTCAAAAGCATAAACTAATTGTAAGCTCTATTTTGTCGGGTAACCGTAACTTTGAAGGGCGTATTCACCAAGACGTTAAAATGAACTTTTTAGCCTCGCCACCTCTTGTGGTTGCGTATGCTATCGCAGGACGTACAGACATAGATGTATACAACGAGCCGCTGGCGCAAGACGAAAATGGTAACGATATTTACCTTAAAAATATTTGGCCAAGCGTGAGCGAAGTCAACGAACTAGTACAAAAAACGGTAACCAAAGAAATGTTCGAAAAAAGCTATGCCAACGTTTACGAAGGCGATAGCCGCTGGCAAAAAATTCAAATCCCTGATGGTAAGCTTTACGATTGGGATGCTGCCTCGACTTATATCAAAAAAGCGCCATTCTTTGATGGTATGAGTGTTGAACCACCGGGGATCCCAAAAATAGAAGGTGCGCGCTGTTTAGCTAAACTAGGCGATTCAGTGACTACCGATCATATTTCACCAGCAGGTGCGATAAAAGCGGAGGCACCCGCAGGACTTTATCTGCAAGAAAATGGGGTAGAGAAAGCACAGTTTAATTCTTATGGTTCTCGCCGTGGTAATCACGAAGTAATGATGCGTGGTACGTTTGCTAATGTGCGCCTTAAAAACTTACTCGCCCCTGGTACTGAGGGCGGTGTCACTCGCACTCAACCTGACGCTAAGCTAGAGAGTATTTATGATGCGGCAATGGCATACCAAGAGAGTGGAACACCGTTAGTGGTTCTAGCAGGTAAAGAATATGGTACCGGCTCCTCACGAGATTGGGCTGCAAAAGGCTCATTACTACTCGGTATTAAAGCTGTGATAGCACAAAGCTATGAGCGTATTCACCGCTCAAACCTGATTGGTATGGGTGTATTACCTTTACAATTTAAAGAGGGTGAAAGCCATGAGTCATTGGGCTTAACGGGGCAAGAACAATTTGATATTCAAGGTTTATACGACAAAACCGACGAAGTCAGTGTCATTGCCACTAACAGTGAAGGTAAACAAGTTAGTTTTAGTGCCGATGTGCGTATTGATACCCCTAAAGAGTGGGATTACTACAAACATGGCGGGATTTTGCAGTACGTATTACGCAATATGCTCGACTAACTAGCCATTAAACAATGGTAGCTTAAAAGCCTAGCTCAGCAATGAGCTGGGCTTTTTACATTCGCTATAGAAGTAAATATTGATACACCCTTGCGCTAAATCAATGTTGCTCTATCAAGATACCATACACTAAGAAGACACGCTGCGCAGAGGTCGCCATGTCTTCAATAGTAATGATAAGACTACTTAAAACATCTATTTTGCTTGGATTATGCCTGATTGTGACAGGCCATGTATTAATTGTATCGAGCTACTTTACCAGCCAGTACGGTATTAAAGGCATTATTACTGCAGCAGCGTGCATTGCAATTGGTGTGTTTTTATCACTGCCAACTAAAATTTATTTAACCATATTATTAATGGAAGCAGAAAAGCGCTACTTGAAATCGCAGTAACTCCCAAGGGCTAAAAGCCGCTGAAACTTTCGACTTCTTTACTGCGTTGCTCAATTCTCTTTTTGGCTTTTTCAGCATCTTCAAACAACTTATTAATTGACTCACTGTTGTATATTTCAGGCGCTCGCTGAGGAAAAGGTTTTGCCGCAGATTTAGCACTGCCACTTAATATAGCTGTATCTTCGGCTACCACAACATTAATATCTGCAGGGTCAAGGTGCACTTCAATACTCTTGCCATTTTTATTTGGCACATCGGAGAAATGCCACTGCCCTTGCTCATCTTGCCACTTATAAATTTTACTTTGAGAGTCAGATGCTAACGGTGACGATGTGATTTTATCTCCTACTTTTTTAAGCTCAAGTGTGAGCTGCTCAAATGTATCAGATGAAAGCGCTACCACTTTATCTTTAATAGAAAAAGATTCATTTTTAATCAATGAGCTGGTGAGCCAAGGTTGCCCATTTGGCTTTTTAAGATAAAACAAAGAGATAAGAGCAATGACCATTACTGATATTGCTAAGTAGGTAAAGTATTTCATAGCGTTCCTGCTGTAAATTTAATCCTTTATTATCATTAATATAATAAAAAAACGGTAATCAGGCAATTATTTTATGGAAAATAAAAACGCAGCTTTAGCTGCGTTTTTAAATTTATAGCTTTGAATAACAAGGTAATTAAATTCCATCACCATCGATATGCAAGCCACACTCACGGCTCAGCCCAAAAAAGCGGGTTTCTTCTTCGCTCATTCCTGGCTCTAATTTACGCGTAGTGTGTACATCACCCATAGACACATAACCTTGCTCCCATAATGGGTGGTATGGCAGATCATGTTTAGTAAGGTATTGGTACACATCACGATTATTCCACTCAATAATAGGGTACACTTTTACTGTACCTCGGCTGATTTCTAAAACTTGCTTTTCAGCACGGCTCGACGATTGATCTCGACGCAAGCCACTAAACCAGGTGCTCGCGTTAAGCTCTTTTAAAGCACGCGTCATTGGCTCAACTTTATTGAGCTGGTTGTATTGCTTAATACCTTCTTCACCTAGCTCCCATAGTTTTCCAAATTTAGCCTCTTGCCATGCAGGGCTCAACTGCGCTTTATACACTTTTAAGTTAAGTGATAAACGCTCGCTCATCTGATCGATAAACTGATAGGTCTCTGGAAATAGATAACCCGTGTCTGTTAGTACAACAGGTATATCGGGGCGCTGTGATGTCATTAAATGCAACATTACCGCTGCTTGAATACCAAAACTCGATGATAAAAACGCGGTGTCAGGCAAGTGCTCTAGCGCCCATGCAACGCGCTGCTCAGCATTCATGTTAGCCAGCAAACCATTCGCATCAGCTAACATAGCCTGTTGGCTTTGCTTATCT
The DNA here is from genome assembly GCF_023161935.1 of Pseudoalteromonas sp. 2CM28B. Lineage (NCBI taxonomy): Bacteria > Pseudomonadati > Pseudomonadota > Gammaproteobacteria > Alteromonadales > Pseudoalteromonadaceae > Pseudoalteromonas > Pseudoalteromonas sp. 2CM28B. The sequence goes on along the minus strand of NZ_JALNTH010000034.1, from coordinate 4,363 downwards.
AGCTGTAATATGTTTTTAAATTCACTCATGGTCAATTTTAAACCTCACCAGCGCGGTGCGCTGCTTTTAAATTATGCGTAAAAATCGGTAACAGATACTTTTACTTCTGCAACAATACCCTTGCGAATAACAAAATCACCAAAGCATTCGCCTTCATTGCGCTCACTAACCCATTGCCCAATAAGCTTATCAAATGCCTCTAGGTAAACTTCTTCGCCCACATTTTCAAGATAAAGCTTAGGGATACGCGTCCCCTCCGTATTCCCGCCAAGGTAAACGTTGTACTTACCTGGGCCTTTACCTACTAATCCAGCTTCAGCTAACATGGCACGACCACAGCCGTTAGGGCAACCAACCACACGCATAATAATGCTGTCATTTGGTACTCCATGCTTGGCCAATAAGCCTTCTATTTTTTCAATTAAACTCGGTAAGTAACGCTCGGCTTCAGCCATCGCTAAAGGGCAAGTGGGCAGTGACACACACGCCATTGAGTTTTTACGTTGCTCAGTGTCTTTGTCATCAATCAAACCGTGTTCACGCGCTATTTTTTCAATGATTGCTTTTTGATCCGCAGGCACACCGGCAATAATTAAGTTTTGATTGGCGGTCATGCGAAAATCACCTTGATGAATTTCTGCAATCTTACGACACCCTGTTTTTAGTGGCTTATTGGGGTAATCTAAAATACGACCACTTTGAATAAAGAGCGTTAAGTGATGTTTACCGTCAATGCCTTCAACCCAACCAATGCGATCCCCTCGATGAGTAAACTCATAAGGGCGGCTTGGTGCAAAACTCACGCCTGCACGTTTTTCAACTTCTGCTTTAAATACATCAGACCCAACACGGTCAAGTGTGTATTTAGTTTTTGCGTTTTTACGGTTAGAACGATTACCCCAATCACGTTGCACAGACACTACGTGCTCCGCAATTTTTAAGGTATCTTCAAGGGCAATAAAACCAAAATCATCGGCTTTACGTGGATACGTTGCAGTATCACCGTGGGTCATGGCAAGCCCCCCCCCTACTAGCACGTTAAAACCAACTAATTTACCGTTATCAGCAATTGCCACAAAGTTTAAGTCGTTTGCATGAACATCCACTTCATTATTTGGTGGAATTGTTACTGTGGTTTTAAACTTACGCGGTAAATAAGTTGAGCCTAAAATTGGCTCTTCTGTGGTTTCACTTTTTTCGCCATTGAGCCAAATCTCTGCATACGCTTTGGTTTTAGGTAATAAGTGCTCAGAAATCTTTGCCGCCCACTCATACGCCTCTTGGTGTAACTCAGACTCAACAGGGTTAGTGGTACAAAGTACATTGCGGTTCACGTCACCGGCGGTTGCAATAGAATCAATACCCACGCTATTAAGTAATTGGTGCATACCTTTAATTTCAGGTTTTAATACACCATGAAACTGAAATGTTTGGCGCGTAGTTAAACGAATACTGCCATAGCTGGTTTTCTCCCCAGCAAACTTATCAATTGCTAACCATTGCTCGGGCTTAATAATGCCGCCAGGCATACGCGCACGCAGCATGACATTATGTAGTGGTTCTAGCTTTTGTTTAGCACGCTCGGGACGAATATCGCGGTCATCTTGCTGGTACATGCCATGAAAACGAATTAACTGGAAATTATCGGCAGTAAAACCACCGGTAATTTCATCTTTTAAGTCTTGCGCTATAGTGCCGCGTAAAAAGTTACTTTCTCTTTTTAAACGTTCGTTATCAGAAAGCTTTACGGTTTTATCTTGTTCGCTCATTTTAAATCCTAAATTTGTTACAGTGACGGCTGTTAGCTTTTAATAAAATAAACAACGTGTACTTAGTACACGTCTTTCTGATAGCGATTTGCGCTACGCAAATCTTTTAAATATTGGTCGGCCTCTTCATTACTTTTGCCGGTATTTTCGCTAATGATATCAATTAAGGCATTGTGTACATCTTTAGCCATGCGGTTTGCATCGCCACACACATAAAAATGAGCACCCGCTTCTAACCAGTCAAACACTTCTTTTGAGTTTTTACGTAACTTATCTTGCACGTAAACTTTTTCTGCTTGATCACGGCTAAACGCCACATCGACTTTACTTAACAAGCCTGATTTTAAGTAACCTTGAATTTCTACTTGGTATAAAAAGTCTTGGGTGAAGTGTGGGTTACCAAAAAACAGCCAGTTTTTACCCGTAGCCTCTCGCGCATCACGCTCTTGTAAAAAGGCACGGAACGGTGCAATACCTGTACCTGGCCCTACCATGATGATCGGTGTGTCATCATTTACTGGTAAGCGGAAGTTGTCATTATGTTCACTAAATACTTTTACTTTACAGCCTTCTTGCGCTCGGCGTGCTAAATAGCCTGAACAGCCACCTAAATGCTCTGTGCCAAACGCTTCAAACTCAACCAGTGCAATAGTTAAATGCACTTCGTCCTCAACCTCGCTTTGGCTAGAAGCAATTGAATATAAACGCGCTTGTAATTTACGTAGGCAATCAACCAGTGTTTGTGCCTCTAATTTAGCTGGGTTTTGTGCAACCACATCAAAAATTTGGCGTGGCTCAATGTATTCACGCATTGCGGCTTTATCTTCCACAAGCTTAAGAAGTTCAGGCGTGCCTGTAGCCGTGGCATATTTTTCTACAAAACCAGGGTACGATTGTGTCAGCTCTAGTTTTTCAATTAAGGCATCACGCACGCTAAGTTCTTCATCGCCAAGTTTGACGCGGCTAGTTGGATCAATTTGCGTTTGCGCTAGTAGCTCATCTACACGGGCTTCATCATTTAAAAAGTAAATGCCTAACGAGTCACCCGGCGTATAGGTAATGTCAGACCCTTCAAGTGAAATTTCAATATGGCGTACATCTTTGGTTGAATCACGACCGGTAATTTTTTGCACTAAGCTTAGCTCTGCCGCAAACGGGTTTTGCTTAGTGTATTGGCTAGCCGCTGTTGTGGGCGTACCAAATGGCATTGATACAACTTGGCCGCCTGTGGCATCTTGCTGAGCTTTTAAATCTGGCTCAAACGCATTTAATGCGCCCTCGATCCAAGTGGCGGCTTCGTCATCGTAATCAACGTCTAGGTCGGCACGTTGATAAATAACCTCTGCATCGAGGTTAGTTAAACGCTCTTCAAAGTCTTTAGCGGTTTGACAGAAAAATTCATAGCTAGAATCACCTAAACCTAATACCGCGACTTTAACACCATCAAGCTTTGGCGCTTTTTTGGTAATTAAAAATTCATACAGTGTTTCGGCGTCTTCTGGTGGCTCACCTTCACCATAAGTTGATACAACAACGGTTAAAAACTTTTCTTTTTTCAATGCGGTCGGTTTGTAATCTGACATGCTAACCAGCTTTGCAGCTAGCCCACGAGATTCAGCTTGCTCTTTAAGCTTAGTCGCCACCGCTTTAGCGTTACCTGTTTGTGAACCATACAAAATAGTAAGTACGGCTGCCTCAGAGCTTGCCGGTGTACCTGCAATTGGCGCACCTAGCGCTGCTGAATTAGCATTAGCAGCCAAATAGCCGCTAACCCACGCTTGCTGAATTGGATTAAGCTCAGCCACTAAACCTTGTAGCTTTTGAACTTGCTCTTGCGAAAGCGGACTTGCTAACGCATTGAGTTGACCTAACAACATGAATTTTTCCTCATAACCCTGAACGTTAAACACAATGCTTGTTCACATTGTTTAAAATGAGTGCCACCTCATTCAGAAGGTTCTGTTGAGGTTAATTGAGTATGCAGGATAGCCGTCTAAGCATAGATAAAAAAAGAATAGAATCTGCTTTGATATTCCATTTAGTTATTAACCTAGTTAAAAAACCAGTGAAATTAACCTAAAGGGTTTTTATTGCCTTTTATGAAATTCTAATTTAACAATACGCCCATTTTATAATATTATTTTTGCACTTAGCTTCGTAACACTCAGCCCAAACTACGGCGCTATAATTTACTTCTGCCAGCTAAAGGCTGAAAGTTTACCGCTAAAAACTGCTCTAAACGTAAAAAGCCCCAGCTAATGCCGGGGCTTTTCATAAAACAGACTTAATTAAAAATTAAGCTTGTTTTGGACGTTCAACAACATCTACCAAAGTCCAAGATTTGTTCTTAGAGATTGGAGCGCATTCACGGATAGTGACAGTGTCACCCGCTTTTGCAGTGTTATTTTCGTCATGTACGTGTAACTTAGTCGTACGTTTGATGAATTTCCCATAAATTGGGTGCTTCACGTAACGTGCGATAGCAACAGTGAAAGATTTTTCCATCTTGTCGCTGATTACACGGCCTTGAAGAGTACGAATTTTATCGCTCATTATTGACCTGCCTTCTGGTTAATAATTGTTTTTACACGCGC
>NZ_JALNTH010000033.1:0-80162 GCF_023161935.1 Pseudoalteromonas sp. 2CM28B | reverse complement strand
GGATATCGCCAAGCGGTAAGGCACCAGGTTTTGATCCTGGCATTCCCAGGTTCAAATCCTGGTATCCCAGCCAATTTCTATATTATCCTGTACTCTTCCTCATTAGCATATTTGTGTATAAACTCATTAATGTTTACTGGCTTGCTAAAATAATACCCTTGTAAATAATCACAATCCATTAGCGTTAATGTTTGTTTAAGATCGTTATCTTCTATTCCCTCTGCCACCACTTTACAATTAAGTCGCGTCGCTAAAAACAATGTCGATTCAACAATCGCGTAATCTGCTATTTGAGTCAGCATGTCTTTTATAAATGACTGATCTATTTTTATTTGGCTTATTGGTAATTCTCGCAGTAATACCAAAGAAGAAAAACCAGTACCAAAATCATCTACACTAAATTCAAACCCTCTGCTATTTAGTTTTTGCATCATCGTGCGGGCGGCTTCTAGGTTTGTCATCATGGCGCATTCGGTTATTTCAAAAATAATCGCGTCGCTTAACGTTGGGTCATGCTTTACTAGTTCTTCAACAAACTCATAAAACTCCGGGCTTTCTAAATCTTTAGTAGAAAGGTTTACATGCAACGAACCTATAAACCCAGCTGCTTTTAACTCCTTTAAATGCTTTATTGTTTCTAGTAGCACCCATTTAGAAATATTTAATATCAACCCACTTTGCTCAGCAATGCCAATAAATACCTCTGGACTAATAAATGAGCCATCACTTTGCGGCCAGCGTATTAACGCTTCTGCTCCATGTACTTCATCGGCTCTGGCATCAAAAATAGGCTGTAAATAAAGCTCAAATTCGTGGTTTTTAATAGCCTGCTTAATACGTGAGGTCATATTTGAAAGCTCATTTGCTCGGGTGCTCAGCGCCTCAAAGTAATGTACATACAGTTGCTGTGTGTCTTTAGCCTCATGCAGTGCTAAGTCTGCTTGCTTTAATAGCTCATTAGCGTGCGACGAGTGATTCGCAAAGGTTGTTATTCCCACAGTCACGTGTACACGTAAGCTATGCTCGTAAATATGAAATGGGTGTTTAGTTGATTTTTTTATTGCTTCAATACATAAATTAAGTGCCTCATTGGCTGAGTTATCAACAATAAGTGCAAATTCATCGCCGCCTAAACGGTACAGCTTGGCTATTCCCACAATATTATGGCTGAGTGTTTTTGAAAAAATGCTTAACAACATATCCCCTACTTTATTGCCGTATGAGTCATTAATCGATTTAAAGCGGTTTAAATCTATAAGCATTAAATAAAACGAAGGCTCGTATTTAACTTGTTTATTAAGCACCTGAAAAAACTTTTTTCGATTAGGGAGGCCAGTTAAGCTGTCGTTTTCGGCAAGGGTTCGTTGACGTTTTGCAAAGCGGTCTATTTTTAAAATACTTTTATAACTAAGCTGAATAACTAAATAAACAAAAGCGCCCCCGCCAAATAAAATTAGCGATACGCTCATAGCAATAAATCCGGCTATATCGTTATTTACAAAATAATAAAGTACATACCAATAGCCCACTATAAAGCTAAAAATAAGCGCCAGTAGCAAAATCCACGAAACACGGTTAGTTTTTTTACAAATTTTTATTGTTGGCACAATGCTCAGCGTTAGTAGCAAAGCGCCGACAATGAGTATAAAAATAAAAAAATTATCCACAAACACACAACTTTTAATTGGTTAGTAGTTTGAGTATGGCAAAAAAACGCAATAACGGAATAAATTAATAGTGACAACTATGCAGTTGCCCAAGTGGTATAAGAAAGGGAGTGACTGGCTGTGCATTTATTAATTTAGCCAATCACTTAAGCGGATTTAATTAAGCTCCCCACTAATGGCGTATTTTAATACCCAGTTTTTTAAAGGACCGGTATTGTTAGCCATTTTTAAAAACTGGCTGCGTGCCCATTTTAGTGGCGTAATTTGATTAGAAAAACCAAAGTAACACGCATCCATCATGCTCATCATTAATAGGTTGGCTTTACGGCGGCTTCGCTCGTATTCTTTTAGTTTTAGCGGACAACCTATATCATCAGCATCTTCAAGTGCCTGTGCGAGTGCTACCACATCTTGAAAGCCTAAATTAACGCCTTGCCCGGCCAGTGGGTTAATTGTGTGAGCCGCATCGCCCACTAACACCAAACGCCCATTAGAGTAATTATTTGCATGCTGACGGGTAAGCGGAAATACCGCATGGTTTTGCACCTCAAAATCCCCTGCAAGAAGCGGAAACTTATTTAAAACATGCGCTTTAATTTGCTCAGCCGTTAACCCTTTAAAGTTTTGTAAGGTATTAGCGCTGTCGTACCAAATTAAATTAGCGTATGGCGCCTGCATAGGTAAAAAGGCTAACGGGCCTGTAGGGGTAAATTGTTGCCACGTTTTTACTTGCTGCGGCGCATCTAGCTTTATTAGTACGCCCATGCAGTGCTGCTGATACTGCCACCCTGTTACACCAATATTTGCCTTTGCTCGTAGCTGCGATTGCCCGCCATCGGCCGCAATAACTAAGTCAGCAGTGTAACGGGTATCGCCATAAATGAGGGTGATTGACGTTGTGTCTTGCTCAATAGCACTTAAAGGTGCTGATTGTTCAATAACCTCAATATTATAATGTGCAAACTGCTGCCAAAGGCTTGCTTGTATTAAATTGTTTTCAATTAAATGACCTAAGTGCGAAGTATTAATATCGGCGCAATCAAATAATAGGTTGTCGCCACCGCGCTCAAATGCTTCTAACTGCGTGTAAGGTGCTAATCGATTTTGCCTTAAAATAGGCATAGCCCCTAGCTCGTCCAGCAGGTTTTCTGAAAAACGGTTAATAGCCGATACCCGTATATCTACCTGATCACTTGCTAAAATGGCATCGGCGTTAATCAGTTTTTTTTCTATTATTTGTACTGATTTTCCTTGCTGTGCAAGCTTTATGGCCATGGCCGCACCGACCATCCCCGCGCCTACAACAATCACTTTGTTTTGAGTCATGTTTTTCATCATTTGGTTAATACGTGAAACTGTTTTGATTGTACCGTAACTCGCCGCATTAGTGCGAGAGTATATAACTATCACGCTATTAAACTGCCTGTGTATTGATTTGAGATCACAAACATGAAAACTATACTTGGATCTGGGCGGGTATCCAGCTAAAATACGCGTCCTTTAAGTGAGCAACCTTGCTCCTTAATCCCGTTTTAAGCACATTTTTGTGCCACTACCGAATTGAACACGAGGCTATATTTCAATGAGCAAAAAGCTGCATATCAAAACTTGGGGTTGTCAGATGAACGAGTACGACTCTCAGAAGATGGCTGATCTTTTAGATGCAACCAACGGCTACCAGCTAACGGAAGAAGCAGCAGACGCCGACGTTATTTTACTTAACACCTGTTCAATTCGTGAAAAAGCCCAAGAAAAAGTATTTCACCAATTAGGTCGCTGGAAGTTATTAAAAGACGACAAGCCAGATTTAATTATTGGTGTAGGTGGTTGTGTTGCCTCACAAGAAGGTGACTCTATTCGCCAGCGCGCACCGTTTGTTGATGTTATTTTTGGCCCACAAACATTGCACCGTTTACCAGAAATGATTAAACAAGTGCAAGGCGACAAAGGTTCATCGGTGGTTGATATTTCGTTCCCAGAAATTGAAAAGTTTGACCGTTTACCAGAGCCAAAAGCAGAAGGCCCGTCTGCATTTGTATCAATAATGGAAGGTTGTTCTAAGTACTGTACTTTTTGTGTTGTACCTTATACCCGTGGTGAAGAAGTTAGCCGCCCATTAGATGACGTATTATTAGAAGTTGCGCAACTTGCCGAGCAAGGCGTACGTGAAGTAAACCTGCTGGGTCAAAACGTAAATGCATACCGCGGTGAAACACACGATGGCGAAATTTGTTATTTCTCAGATTTAATCCGTTATGTAGCAGCGATTGATGGCATTGACCGTATTCGTTACACCACCTCGCACCCGGTAGAATTTACGCCAGATATTATTGATGCGTACGCGGATGTACCAGAGCTTGTTGATCACTTACACCTACCTGTGCAAAGTGGTTCAGACCGTATTCTTAATTTAATGAAACGCGGCCATACAGCGCTTGAGTACAAATCAACAATACGTAAGCTGCGTAAAATTCGCCCTAACTTAAGCATGTCGTCAGACTTCATTATTGGTTTCCCAGGTGAAAGCAAAACAGACTTTGAAGCCACGATGAACCTGATTAACGACATTGGCTTTGATATGAGCTTTAGCTTTATTTACAGTGCGCGTCCAGGTACGCCTGCCGCCGACTTACCTGATGACGTATCAGAGCAAGAGAAAAAAGAGCGCTTATACCTACTACAAAACCGTATTACGCAAATGGCACAACAAATTAGCCGCCAAATGTTTGATACAGAGCAACGTATTTTAGTTGAGGGGCCTTCTAAAAAGAACCCAATGGAATTACGTGGCCGCACCGAAAACAACCGTGTAGTTAACTTTGTTGGCCCACACACAGTGATCGGCCAGTTTGTTGATGTACGTATTACCGAAGCGTTACCAAACTCTTTACGTGGCGATTTAATTCGTACAGAATCAGAAATGAACTTACGTCGTGATATTGCTCCTTCAGCTATTTTAATAAAAGCTGCAAGCGTTGAGTCAAAAATCGATACAACCAACGAAATTGGCGTAGCTACTTTCGTACCGTAGTTGTATAAATTCATTGCGCCAGTAACCCTTACTGGCGCACCCGAATAGGAAGTAATTTTGAGTAATCAGTTAAAAACATTAGAGATTTATTTAGAACCTGCCGACAACAAACGCCTTTCTTCTTTATGTGGCCCGTTTGACGAAAACATCAAACAAATTGAGCGCCGCCTAGGTGTTGAAATAATCCACCGCGACAACTTTTTTAAAGTAACAGGTAAACTGCACTCAAGTGCCGCGGCCGTAGACATTTTAAAAAACCTTTATGTTGATACTCAACCTGTTCGTGGCGAAATTGGTGAAATAGAGCCCGACAACGTACATTTAGCCATTACCGAATCAAAAGCCCTAGAACAAGAAGTGCCGCAAAGTGCGTACGGCAAAGAAATGTTTATTAAAACCCGCCGTGGTGTAATTAAACCGCGTAACGACAACCAAGGTTTGTATGTTGCTAATATTTTGCATCACGACATTACCTTTGGCATTGGCCCTGCCGGTACAGGTAAAACATACCTAGCAGTTGCAGCCGCAGTAGATGCTCTAGAGCGCCAAGAAATACGTCGTATATTACTTACCCGCCCAGCGGTAGAAGCTGGCGAAAAACTAGGTTTTTTACCAGGCGATTTAAGCCAAAAGGTAGACCCATACCTGCGCCCTCTTTACGATGCGCTATTTGAAATGCTTGGCTTTGAAAAAGTAGAAAAGCTTATTGAAAAACACATTATTGAAATTGCCCCACTTGCTTACATGCGTGGCCGTACACTAAATGATGCGTTTATTATTTTAGATGAAAGCCAAAATACCACCGCCGAGCAAATGAAAATGTTTTTAACCCGTATAGGCTTTAACTCTAAAGCAGTAATAACGGGCGATATAACACAAGTTGATTTACCACGCGGTGCGCGCTCAGGCCTTCGTCATGCAATAGAAGTACTTAGCGATGTTGAAGAAATTAGCTTCAACTTTTTCCAATCGCACGACATTGTTCGCCACCCTGTTGTTGGCCGTATTGTCGAAGCCTACGAGCGCAATGACGAAAGCGAGCGACTAAAGCGGATAGAAAAACAAAAAGCCAAAGAGCAACTTGCCGCTCAACAGCCGCCTTCTACTAAAGAGTAATACCGTGAGCACCGAATTAGATTTACAAATAGCGTGTGAGTTTGACAACCTCCCAAGCGAAGAACAATTTGCACTGTGGGCCGATAAAGCCCTGAGCAAGTTTCGTGATGAGTCTGAGCTGAGCATCGTTATAAGCGATGAAGCCCAATCACAACAATTAAACAACGACTACCGTGGTAAAAATAAACCAACCAACGTGTTGTCGTTCGAATTTGAAGCACCGCCAGGCATTGATTTGCCATTAGTAGGTGATTTAATAATTTGCCCAGCCATTGTATTGGCCGAGGCAATCGAGCAAGAAAAGTCATTTCATGACCACTTTGCCCATATGGTTATTCATGGATGCTTGCATTTACTTGGATTTGACCATATAAAGAGTGAAGACGCTTTTGAGATGGAAAGCATAGAAAAGCAATTACTTGCAGAGCTAAACATAGCTGACCCATACCGGGACGAAATTTAAATTAACGGAGCATTTAGACGCAATGAGCGACGATAACTCGCAATCTAGCCAGGGTTCTTCTGGCAAAACGTGGATGGGCCGCATAGCCCAAATGTTGCAAGGGGAACCCCAGAATAGAGAAGAGCTGGTTGAAGTAATTGCCGACGCGCAAGAGCGTGACGTAATCGACCCAGAAACCAAAGAAATGATCGAAGGTGTGCTTGGTGTATCCAAGCTTAAAGTGCGCGATATAATGATCCCGCGCTCACAAATGGTCACACTTGAGGTCGACAGCCCCCTTGAAGATTTGATCCCCATGATGGTCGACTCCACCCACTCGCGTTTTCCGGTGGTGTGTGAAGACAAAGACCACGTTGAAGGTATTTTGCTCGCAAAAGACTTGCTGCCGCTTATTTTAAATAAAGATGAGCACCTACCCTCACTGCGCGAATATTTACGCCCAGCCATGGTAGTGCCAGAAAGCAAACGCGTAGACACCCTACTAAATGAATTTCGTCAGCAACGCTACCACATGGCTATTGTCATTGACGAATACGGCGGTGTATCGGGACTTGTCACCATTGAAGATATTCTTGAAATAATTGTCGGCGAAATCGAAGATGAACACGACGAAGAAGAAGATCAACAAGATATTCGCCAACTTGCTAAGCATGTATACGTAGTACAAGCGCTCACCCCTGTAGATGACTTTAACGAGTACTTTAAAACAGGTTACAGCACCGATGAAGCCGACACCATTGGCGGCACGGTACTACACGCATTTGGCCATATGCCAAGTCGCGGCGAAACAATTGAAATTGACGACTATCAGTTTAAAGTAACTAATTCTGATAACCGTCGTATTTTACAACTGCAAGTCACCGTTCCTAAGGTTGATGAAAACGACAGTGAAGAAACTACTAACTAAACTCACCCTGTTAGTAAAAGATAAAAAAGCATGGCTCGCACTGGTTGCGGGCCTTATTTTAACTTTTGGCTACGCCCCTTACCAAATTTGGCCCATCGCATTTTTTAGCATTGCCGCCATTATTTTTTGTATTAACCCAAACAACACAGGCAAAGCGCACGCAAAAAGCGCTGCTAAATATGGCTTTATATTTGGCTTAGGTTGGTTTGGCGCGGGTATTAGCTGGGTGCATGTATCTATTGCCACCTTTGGCGGCATGCCGCTTATAGCATCGCTCTCGTTAATGGCTTTACTGTGCTCATATTTAGCCCTGTTTCCAGCACTCGCGTTTTGGGCTGCAACTCGCTTTGCAAGTGGCCCTAAAAGCATGGGGGCACTTCTAATTGCCACTATAGCCATTAGTGAATATTTACGTGGACACTTACTGACTGGCTTTCCGTGGCTAAGTTTTGGCTATACACAAACAGATGGCCCGCTTAGGCTGCTTGCCCCTTATATTGGCGAATTTGGCTTAACGCTTACCTGTGTTGCCATTGGTTTTGCCCTTTACAGGCTCACCCAAAAAGATTTTAAAACCCCATTAATAAGCGCTGCCGCTTTAGCGTTACTTGTTATTGGCGCATTAAATTCAGGTACTAATCGCTACTCTGGCAAAGAAATGTCGACCTTATTGGTGCAAGGTAATATTAAACAACACCTGCGCTTTGAACCCAGTGAGTTTTGGACCACCATGAGCAAGTACCAAGACTTAACACGCCCACATTGGGATGCCGACCTAGTGGTATGGCCCGAAGCCGCCGTGCCCGAAATAGAAGCCCTTGCCGACACGTACTTAGCCAACTTAGACAGCGCGGCGTCGTTTAATAAAACCGCGTTAGTTACCGGTATTGTTGACTACCAGCTCGACACCAAAACCATTTACAACACCCTTATTGTGGTAGGTAATAAAGAGCACAACGACGAGCACGGCCATTATCGCTACCTAGACAAAAACCGCTACCGTAAGCACCAGTTGTTACCTATCGGCGAATTTGTACCATTTCAGGATATACTACGCCCTATAGCGCCATTGTTTGATTTACCTATGTCATCGTTTACGCGTGGCGATAGAGTGCAAAACAACTTACGCGCCAATGGATTTAATCTGCTACCTGCCATTTGCTACGAAATAGTATTTGCCGATTTAGTACGCGGTAATTACCAAAGCGACTCTGACTTGCTGTTTACCGTAAGTAACGACGCGTGGTTTGGCGACTCCATTGGGCCATTACAACACATGCAAATAGCCCGCATGCGCGCATTAGAGTTACAACGCCCGCTGGTACGTGTTACCAACAATGGCGTAAGCGCCGTATACGACCCAATAAGCCACACACAACAAACCATGCCACAGTTTGAAGCTGCAACCATGAAAGCCGATATAAAGCTTATACAAGGCGACAGCGTGTACAGCCAATACGGCAATGTGTTTGTATGGGGATTTGTGGTGTTGATGATGATCGGTGGAATTGGGGTTAGGTTTACAGTAAATTCAAGCAAAGGCTAAATAGTCTTCAAATGTAAAAAGGTGTGGAAATGGGATTTCGAGCACGAAATATAGGTAGTATTCAGCTTTTTAATGGTATCGATAATGAAAAGCACGCTTTTACTGTTGTTGTGGGTGATAATGGCAGTGGTAAAACAGAGCTTTTGCTGGATATCTACAGAAAGTATTATTCGAAATATGCAGAGCTATACAAACCTCAAACACAGACTGGTAAAGATAAGCTTCGCCGATTAAATGATAAAAGTGATTACGAAACTCTTAGGCTTATATTTGGGGCTGAATTCCCACAAAAAGTAATATGCGCCTCAACGAGCCAATTTGAGCGCTTCCAAAGTGACTTTAAGGCCGATGAATATGAATGGTTATCTGAAGTATATTCATATACCGGCTCTAAGCCATACATACAAGATTTAAGCCCTTCAGTGCGTATAGCATCAAATGCAATAAAACAACTACTCATACAGCAAACATTTGAACTACGCAAAGCCAATGCGCTAAAAGCATTTCTAGATGAATTTGGCTTTAGTAGCGTACTAAAGATTAAATTAACCCCAACAATCACAGAAGATGAACTTGTCACTATATCTTCTGGAGATATTAAAAATATTTCTTTAGAGGCACAACTGAAACTTCAAGCTGCAGCCTACCACTTTGAGAAAATTGAACTTTTAAATTTGCTTTCAAAACTCGAAACTGTTTATACCTCACCTGAAATTTTATTAAACCTTAGTAATCAATCTTTAAAATTAATACCGACAAGTTTAGGTTATGATATTGAATTTGATAAAAGAGAGTTGTCTGATTTAATACGTTCAGGTTTAGTCATTGTAACAGATATTGAAACAGTCAAAGATCAATCTTCAAAAACAAATTACTTATCGCCAGATGCCAAAGTCAAATCTCTATCAGCTCGAAGTTCTGGTGAGCAATGTCTTTTTTTACTATTTCTAGGAATCGTGGCTTCAATTGAAGATAACTCATTAGTATTAATTGATGAACCAGAAATAAGTTTGCACCCTTCTTGGCAAGAGCGGTTTGTAGATATTTTAAATCAATCTCTGAACACTTACTCTGGTTGTCATTTTATTATTGCGACTCACTCGCCACTGATAGTTTCAAATATATCGACAACAAACTGTGAAATTTTAAATATTCAAAAAAATAGTTTATCCGATGCATCGGAGCATTATTTACGCTCCTCAGACTATCAGCTTGTAAATGTTTTTGAATCACCAGGTCACAGTAATGAATATCTGCTTAAAATTTCTATGCATATTTACTCAAAAGTCAAAACATACAAGTTCTTTGACGAACTAGATATTAAGCATCTGCAAATGCTTAATAGTATGAAACAAAAAATGAGTCGCGATGACCCTATATTGGAACTCATTGACTCTTTGAATGAGGTATTTAATGTTTATGGACAGTGAGTTAAAAGCAATAGAATTTACTAAAGAGCAAAAAGCCCTAATTAAAGGAGTTATGGAGTCTCCAGAATTTAATCATGTTGATTGGTCTAATGATAGCTTAGAGAGCTTAAGATCAAGCATAAGAAACCACTATCGCAATGCCCAAAATTCTTTATGCTGCTATTGTAAAAACCCTGTTAGTTTAACAAGTGCTGCTAATTGCCAAGTTGAGCATATAGCCCCAAAATCTCGATATAAAGATTTTATTTTTACTGCTAAAAACCTTTGTGTCGTATGCGCTGACTGTAATAGTGCAAAGCAAAGTTTCGATGTAATAAAGCCTTTACCTTCTAATAAGAAAAGAACTAGATATCCGACTACATCACAGTTTTTAATCGTACATCCTCATTTTGATATTTACTCTGAACACATTAGAAAATTCGGAGAAAGATTTTATTTTCCACGTACAAAAAAAGGTGAAAATACACGCACTATATGTAAGTTAGACAGAGGTATTGAAGCCCTCGGTTATTTTGATTCACCAGAGTCCCTTAAAAATTTTGAACTAATCGCCCAAATAATGGATGCAACAGTAAAAAAAGATACAAACAAAAAAAATATATTAAAAAAGTTGCTGATTGAATCAATATAATACGGCGCTGCTGAAATTAACTTTTTACAGTCTCTTCTACCGTTTGTGCATTTACAACCTGGTTCACACTGCCCTGAATAACTACAGTCGCTGATATTTTATCTTGAATAGCTTGCCTGTTTGGGTCCCAGTACACTTGTAAGAAGCCTAATAAACCTGTTGCAAAACCGGCGCCGTATCCACCGTATCTGCCAAAACAATCAAGCATACCTAGTGGCTCGCCATTTAGTGAAACCACCCGAATATTACATACTTTTTTACCTGGGGTTTGTCCGCGCCATAATAATGAGAACAACGTAAAGTATACGGCCGCCCAACCAAAACCAAGGCCTAGGTCTTGAATAATGCCTTTACCCCACTGCAAAATGCTGGTGACAGGCTTGGTTTGCTCGCTTTTAGTTTCAGCTTTTTCAGTGATATTGCTTTTATGAGTTACTTCGCCCGAAATGCTTTCAAGCTCTGTCTCATTATTTTTAAAATCATCTGCCGCAACGGGCTCATCATCAGCTATAGCCATTAAGTGCAATAATGAGCGCGTAACTTCAATCCCTCCTACGTTTTGCATTTCAGCAAGCGCTGGTAATTGGCCAACTAAATTAGCTCGAGCAACGCTTTGGCAAGCATCATCACAGTTTTTATCGTCGTCTGTTTGCGTTAAATAGGTGCGTATTATTGCTTTATCATGCTCGCTTAGCTCATCGTTTTGCTGTGTTTTTTCTAGTTGAGGTGTTTGAATAACGGTATCGCCTTCAAAAAAATCAATTGCTAACGAGAGTACGGTTAATGAACTTACAAATAAAAAACTCGCGGCAAAAAGCTTTAAGGCTCTGCGCCAAAACGACGACATTTTTGGAAGATATTGCTGCGCAGTGCCTTTATAAAAAGCCATGGCAGCCACAAAGGCAATTAAAGTGGCGCTTAACTTAGCGGCCATAAATATTAAAGTAACATCAATAGTCATCGCCATTGCACGTTTAATTGGGCTAGCTAATGGAATACCTAATAACGCTTGGTCAATTTTAAAGGCATACGGGGTGATCACGTCTTTGGTTTCAGAGTCTGATAACGCGAGTTGCTCTATCTCTTTGTTTTTCATTTTTATGTTTTTAAAATGGGTAAGCTATTTAACTTACGCGCTTTTTATTGTTATATCAATCCGCTTAATTAAGTGATCTATTTTGCGAATTGGTATTAGCTCAAGTTAAAGCTATTGATTTACCAGCATAAAAAATGGGCTGCATACATGCAGCCCTTAAAATACTTTATTTATAAATAATTAAGCGGTTGGGTAATCGGTATAGCCTTGCTCTGCACCACCAAATAAGGTGTCGGGGTTGTGGCTATTTAGCGGTTTACCTTGCTCTAAACGTGCTGGTAAATCTGGGTTAGACACAAACGGGCGACCAAAGCCAATCATGTCGGCCCAGCCTTGTGCTAGGGCTTCATCGGCACGTTCTTTAGTGTACTTACCTGCATAAATTAATACGCCGCTGTACGCTTTACGAATAGCCTGTTTAAATTCAACGCTCATTAAAGGGGCATCATCCCAGTCGGCTTCAGCAATGTGCATGTAGCCCACGCCAGCGTCGTTTAGTGCTTGAGCAACGGCTAAATATGTTTGCTCTGGGTTATCATCAACCGTGCCGTTAAGCGTGGTAAGTGGTGCAAGCCTTACACCTACTTTTTGACTACCAATTTCATCGCTTACGGCATTTACAACCTCTGTTAAAAAACGCAAACGATTTTGCACACTGCCGCCATATTCATCAGTACGGGCATTTGATTGCGAGTCTAAAAATTGGTTAATTAAATACCCATTAGCGGCGTGTAGCTCTATGCCATCAAAGCCTGCGTCTACTGCATTTTTAGCCGCTTGGCGAAATTCGCCTAGTACATTTTCAATATCTTGCTTGCTCATTTCACGCGGTAACTGAGTATCTACAAAGCCAGGTTCGCCGTTTGTATCTACAAATACTTTTACGTCTTTTGCAGCAATGGCCGATGCTGATATAGGCTGCACACCGCCTGTGTTATCGCTGTGTGTTACGCGCCCTACATGCCAAAGCTGCGCAAACATAACGCCACCAGCATCGTGCACTTTGTTGGTCACCGTGCGCCAACCTGCGACTTGCTCGTTTGTGTAAATACCTGGTGTCCAGGCATAGCCTTTACCCAGCTCACTTATTTGTGTGCCTTCGCTTACTATTAACCCAGCACTTGCTCGCTGCGCGTAATAAGTGGCCATTAAATCATTGGCAATGTCGCCAGGCTGCGTTGAGCGCGAGCGAGTCATTGGTGGCATAACAATACGGTTTTTTAAAGTTTTACCTGCAAGTTCTATGGGTGAGAAAAGTAACGTCATAATGCCTCCTAAGTTTGATGGCGCTCATAATAGCGCAGCTATATAAATTCAAAAATAGCAAAAAACACAAAATAGCTTTGTTGTATTTGCAAAAGTGTCTACTTATTCTTCTGCTGAGCATTACATACAAACCATTTAAAAAGTCATGCTAGTGCTAGAAAACTCAATTGATACAATATAACATACCAACAAATACCTATTAGTAAGTAAAATTAAATGATCAATAAACTGCCCGTCACAGTGTTATCAGGCTTTTTAGGCGCTGGTAAAACAACCGTACTTAGCCATATTCTTAATAACCGACTAGGAAAAAAAGTGGCTGTTATAGTCAACGATATGAGCGAGATAAACATAGATGCAGCCACAATTAAAAACGATGTATCGCTCAATCACAGCAACGAAAAACTCGTCGAAATGAGCAACGGCTGTATTTGCTGCACACTACGAGAAGATTTACTTGTTGAAGTGGGTAAACTTGCCAAAGATGGCCGTTTTGATTATCTCGTCATTGAATCAACAGGCATTTCAGAACCTCTACCGGTTGCCGAAACATTTACCTTTGCCGACGAAAACGGTGTTTCTCTTGGTGATGTTGCCACCCTCGATACCATGGTAACCGTGGTTGATGCGGTTAACTTTTTAACCGACTACGAACAAGCAAACGATTTACAAGATACTGGCGAATCGTTAGGAGAAGACGACGAGCGAAGCGTGGCCGACCTACTTGTTGATCAAGTTGAATTTGCCGACGTTATTTTAATTAGCAAAACTGATTTAGTCACCAATGAACAGCTCAATAAGCTTATTGCCATTTTAAATACGCTTAATACTCAAGCTAACATTATTCCCATATCAAACGGCAATATTAATATTAATGAAGTGCTCAATACGGGCTTATTTAATTTTGCACGCGCCCAACAAGCACCGGGTTGGCTTAAAGAAATGCGTGGTGAACACATTCCCGAGACCGAAGAGTATGGTATTAGCAGCTTTAATTATACGGCGCGCCGCCCATTTAACCCTGAGAAGTTTTATCACTTTTTGCACAACACCGAGCAATTTGGCAAGCTCATTCGCTCTAAAGGGTATTTTTGGCTCGCAACGCGTCCTTTATTTTGCGCGCAGTGGAGCCAAGCCGGCGGTATAGCTCATTACGGGTTTGCAGGCATGTTTTATAAAGCAATTCCTAAAAAAGACTGGCCCACAGATCCCGAGCTACTTGCTGATATAAACAGTAAATGGGTAGAGCCCTTTGGTGATATGCGCCAAGAACTTGTATTTATTGGTCAGTCGTTAAATAAACAAGCCATGATTGAGGCGCTTGATGATTGCCTACTACCAGAAGAAGCCGTGCTTAAAGGTAAAGATTTTTGGAAAACCTATAACGACCCGTTTCCTATTTGGGAGGAAGTGTAATGAATGCCCTAGCTCCAATAACGGCGCAAATAAAACCCACTGAGCAACTCCACCGAAGAGCAGCTAAAGACAGTAACGCCAATGTATTGCCACACATTTATGACCAAAACACTAACATCGTTATTTGGCAAAGAGACCTTGAACAAGCATTAACAAATGCCGTTAATACACTCATTAGCACTAATGCCATAAAACCACTTGAGCTTGCGGTATCACCCGATGATGCGTTTGATAAGTTAGTTACTGCACTTAAACCAGATGATAATAACCGCGATGAAACTGATGCGCTGTGTAAAGACATAGCATTATTAGTTGAAATGTTTTGCTGCCTATTTGATTTAAAACGCGCCGGTTTAAGGCTAAAAATAGTAGATAAACCTATGTGCCCGCGTTTTCATGTAGACAAAATTCCGTGCCGATTAGTGACTACTTACCAAGGCGTTGCAACGCAGTGGTTAAATCACAGCGATGTAGACCGCTCAAAGCTAGGAACTGGTAATTTAGGTAAGCCCGATGAAGAGTCTGGCTTATTTAAAAGCCTAAATAATATTAATCAGCTAAATCAAGGGGATGTTGCCCTGCTTAAAGGTGAGTACTGGGATGAAAACGAAGGCGCAGGGCTTGTACACCGCTCGCCACCGGTAGCTGAAAACGAACAACGCTTGTTGCTCACCCTTGATTTTATTTAAAATTTGTTGTGGTAATAAACGCTGCACTAATGGGCGTTTATCACCCTCGCGATTACTTCGTACAACCCTTGTGTATTTACCGGTTTAGAAACAAAGTCATCCATGCCTACACTTAAACAGCGCTGCTTATCGTCTTCGTAGGCGTTTGCGGTAATAGCAACAATGGGCACATGTGCCTTTGTGTTTACCTCGTTAGCCCGTATTGTTTGGGTGCACTCGTAGCCATCCATATTAGGCATTTGGCAATCCATTAAAATTAAATCAAAGCGGTTACCTTCAAGTACTTTTAGCGCTTCTATGCCATCGATTGCCATCACTAAGTTTACCTTTGTAGGCTCTAGCATTTTTGCAATTACTTGGCGGTTAATGGGGTTATCTTCAACCAGTAAAAGTGTTTTATCGCTTAAATTAGGCAACGACTTCGCCTGTTTAACGGGCTCTGGTTTGTTGGACTGTGCTTTAGGTGCACTTACGTAAAATTTAAGTACGCTGCCTTTGCCTGGTTCGCTGTTGAGGGTTATTTCACCCTGCATTTTTTTAATTAACCCTTGGCTAATTGCTAAACCTAACCCTGTGCCACCATACTTACGTGCCACACCTACATCTGCTTGCGTAAACTCACTAAATAACAACGACTGCTGATTTTTTTCGATACCAATGCCGCTATCGGCTACGCTTATTAAAAGTTGCTCGTTTTCGTAATCAAACGATAAGCGCACAAAACCACGCTCAGTAAACTTATACGCATTAGAGAGCAAGTTAATAATGACTTGGTTTAAACGTAGGTCGTCTACTTTTACGCAATCTGGCAGCCTGTCGCTTTGGCTAACAATAAACTCGACGTGATCAGAACTTACAATGGGAGAAAACAACGACTTTATATTGGCAATAAACGGCACAAGGTTAGTCGCCCGAGGGCTAATTTCCATGGCGTTAGCTTCTATTTTAGAAAAATCTAAAATATCGTTTAAAATTTTCAGTAAATTTTGTGCGCTTTTTTGCTGCGTATTTAATAGCTCCCGCTGCTCATCGGTTAATGAATTATCGCGCAATAAAACCTCTCCCATGCCTAAAATACCGTTCATAGGGGTGCGTAGCTCGTGGCTCATATTGGCTAAAAATTGCGACTTAGCAACATTGGCTAAATTAGCCCTATTTACCGCTTTTTTAAGCTCTGTGGTTTGTTCTGCTACTTTGCCCTCTAGCTGCTGATTAAATTCGCTCAGCTGGGTATTTAACCCTTGGTTTCTGATATTAGAGGCTTGTAGGTTTTCTATTGAACGCTGAAGCGCATTAGCCAGTAATTCAAATTGCTGTTGTAGTTGCAATACCTCATGCCAGCTTGAGTCTGTATTAAACTTATGTGTTTTGGTTTTACCAAAGCTTTGCATTAGCGTAGTTAGGCTAGTAATTGGCTGCACTAATAAATTAGCAAGTTGGTGTATAAAAATAACCACCATAAGCATCAATAGCGCACTTAACAAAATAGTGGGTAGCCAAGCTTTTGCCACCGCCATACTTAAATGCTTACGATTATAAAAGGTAATAACTTGCCAGTGGTTTTGTGGGTCAATGTACCTAGAGCTGTGGTACACCTCGTTTTTGGTTGAACGAAATAGGTTTTTATCACCTAAATTACTGGTATTAAAGCCCTCCCCGTTAAAATGGCTCAGTATTTTAAATTCATCAAGGGAGCTAAATACCACTTTTTGCTGTGCATCTAGCACCACTAAATCGCCCGTGTACTCAAATAAGTTAGGTATAAAGCGCTCTAAACGGTCTAACTTTAACGAGCCCTCTACCACACCATAAAACGTATTGTTACGGTATATAGGTGCCGACAGCGCCACTATGGCTTCGTTACCTAGGCCGCGACCTTGAAACACGCCACTGGTATAGCCCAGAGGGAACTGCTGAGCTTGAGTAAAATATGCTCTGTCTTTAACACTACGCTGCGCAAGGCTAAGCCCCTCTATTAAATCGCTGGGCGAGCTAAGCTCTACAAAGCCATCTGGGTTTGCATACAAGCTGGTGGTAAAGCCTGGAAATAACGACATTAATCGTTTGAGCTGCACATCGCTTGCAGTGCCCGCACTTATTGCGTCGCTACTCATAACAATGGCGTTTTTATGAAATGCTAAATAATCATTTAATTGCGTGCTAATAGATTCCGCTTTTTCTTTTAGTTGAGCGTTTACTTCATACTCTAAGCGCGCATGATGATCGTTTACTAAAATTACACTGGTTAGCAATACCACTAAAATAATAATGACACTAACCACATAGCTTAAAATTTTTGCCAGTGGCCGACCCTGATACGCACGGCTAGCGTAAGGTACAAATACACTAACTAAATCAACCACCGCCAAGCTTATTAGCGCGTTAATTAAGTACTTTGATATCGCTACTATTAGCGTTAACCAGGCTAAGCCAATAACAAATTGGCCTATAACCCATACAAAGGGTAAACCAATACATAGCCAAAATACGCTACCCAGAGGAAGAATAGGTTTAGAGCGGCGTAAGCAAAAAGCATAAAGCCAACAAAGCTCGAGTAAATACACAATACTCGGCCAACAATGGCCCCATCTATAAAGTAAAAAACCAGAAACAATGGCAAGGCTTAGGCACGCGTAACGCAGCCCAGTAAATACTAAGCTGCATAAAACAAACAATTGCCCAAACAAAAATTCGGAGCTGTCGAAAAAATACAATGGCGAGAGATTTACTAACCCGCCTAATAACCCTAATAAAACAGCGAGTGTCCACTTACTTCTTTGCGGCATTAATCAACCTTGGGGCACTTTGTTAACACTTTACATGTTAAAATTAATGTAATTTTTACATTATTACGTACAAGGCAAGGGTTGTCTAGCAGCAATAAAACAGGAACAGATACACATTACCCCCTGTCAAAAAGCGTGTTATGTGTTTTTACACTTACTCTTTTTATGACTGCCACTTAAATTTAACTTAATATCCTTAAGCATAGGCTTAGCATTTGCGATTGCTAAATAGGCATTAGCTAACGCTTCTGGAGCTGCGCAATAGTCTACATCGAGTATTACTGTTGAAACATTGAGTGACTGCAATTTATTGCCAAGCTCAGCAGATGTGAGCTTTGCTTTGGCGTTGCTAAATAAGTAATTTGATTTTTTACATAAATAGTGATTGTTTCATCTGCTAGTGCAGTAAACGGCAATAATAAAAACAGTGTGAATGTAAAAATGAGGTAGAGCGGTAATAGTGGAAAATCGACACTCGTGATACTAAATATCTAACGGTGTTACTAAGGAATAATTTAAAAGGAATGTATTTTCACCCAAATGAGGAATTTGGGTGGCAGTCTTACCAGCCACATCTCGGCACACACGTCACAAACTGTGGCTGCTCCCTTCCGGGCCTGACCAGGTTCGCCTGCTAGTGTTGCGAGAGGACCAATAAGACTACCATTGAGGGCCTTGGTTGGCGCGGGAAGGATTATCTCTACTTTTGGTGTGTTATTCAAGGGATAATCAAAAAAGAAAGTGCGATTGCATACTTCATATACAATCGCGGTTAAAAACAGCCTTTAATGCCTATTAATTACGCTCTAACTCGGCTTTAACTTTACGCAGTGCTGCTTTTACTTTTTTCATGTTTTCTGGGCCCATACGTAACAGCTGTTTTTGTGCAGCTGGTAATTGCTCCCATTCAGAAAACGCATACTGATAAGTAACCGAGTCTCGCAGTAACGGTAACTCGCCTTCTGGCTCCGGTGTATCAAGTAATAACTCAATAGCATCTTCTAGCGTTTGATTAAATTCATCATCGCCGTAACCAATTTCACTGTACGCGTTGTTGATTAATGGCTTGTACTGCTCGTACATACGCACAGCTTGGGCGGCGCTCAAGCTCGTAAATACTTTTACATACGGTGTATAGCGCTCGTAGCTGTTAGGGTCAATTGTTAAAATGTCTCCTTCGTTTACGCTAAATTCTTCTTCAGGTTTAACCACTGGCGTGTGCTTTTTAGCAATTTTGCCTTTGGCTATATTGTCTATAAATACAACGCCACGGCGAATTACATCGTCGGTTACCATTAGGCTCATTACCGAGTCGCTTAGGTATTCATCCATTTTGGCAACCACTACGGTGTCGCTTTCATCAAGCGTTGGTAATGGCTCTACAACCGGCTCTGGCTCAGCTGGGCGTTGAGCAGGTACGCTTAGCTCAGCTGGCTTTTCAGGCTTAACTGATGGCGCATCTACCACAGGGTCGTTTTCTGGCTTTAGCTCCATCACCGGTTGCTCTTTAGGTGTTTGCTCTACCTCTGTGCGAGTTTCTGGCTCGTCAGTGGGCGATAGCAGGACGAACGCAGCGGCACACACTAAGATAATTAAAATAATAACGGCGAATAAAAAATTGTTTTTAGGCGGACGTTTTTGAACATCTGACGCTTCTGGTTTATCTGACATACAAACTCCATAAATTTAAATGCATATTACTCAGAGTACGCTGAGTGGAAAAAATTCACTATCGGTAATCACTATTACTTTAAATATAGGCTTTACAACATAAACCTACACTTACTAATTAGAACAACGAGCCATAGTAACTCAGTTATTCTTTGATTCTTCTAGCTTAAAGACTTAAAGTTGATAAATAAAGAAAAGACGTTAAGCAGTTCAAAAACCACTATGAAAATCCAGCAAGTTGACCCACAGAAACCTAAAATAGCCCTATTACTTACAGGTGGTGGCGCTCGCGCTGCTTATCAAGTGGGCGTGCTTAAAGCGCTTGCTCATAGTATGCCTCGCACCGCGCCTTTGCCATTTAGAATTATTAACGGCACTTCTGCAGGCGCGATTAATTCTGCAGCTTTGGCCTGTTATGCCTCGTGTGCGCATTTGGCCGTGCGTAAACTTGAGTCTGTTTGGAAAAACTTTTCAACATCTATGGTTTACAAAAGCGATTTTTTAAGTGTATTTGGCCATATTGCGCGCAATATTTTAACCAGTTTTCAGTCTGAGCACATAAACCACCCGCCAGGCAGTTTGCTAAATAACCGCCCTTTGCGCGGTTTATTAAACGAAATTTTAGACCTGCACCGCATTGAGCGTAATTTACACCGTAATTATTTAGAAGCGATTTCTATTACCGCTTCAAGCTATACAACCGGTGACTCTGTTGCGTTTTTTCAGTCAAACACACAAACACCTTGGCAACGTGCCAAGCGCGAAGGTCGCCCTATGCGCATTAACGTTGAGCATTTAATGGCATCAAGCGCCATTCCTATGGTGTTTCCAAGTGTTAATGTATTTAACCACTATTTTGGCGATGGCTCTATTCACCAGCTCTCACCGCTTAGCCCGTCCATTCATTTAGGGGCTGAAAAAATATTTATTATTGGGGTAGACCAACCAAAAGAGTCGCATCCGGCGGGTTACTCGCCCCACTACCCTGGGCTTTCTGCGGTTGCTGGGCATTTACTCGATAGTGTATTTAGCGACACCATGCAAGCCGACCTTGAGCGCCTTGAGCGAGTCAATCGCACTTTAGGGCTGCTTCCGGCGCGCGACAAACACCAAGAGCTGAAACAAATAGAGACGTGTATTATTAATCCATCAAAAAACTTTAACGATATTGCCGCGCAATACTACAGCGATATGCCGTGGGCAATTAAGTTGCTGCTGCGCACAATTGGGGTAAAAAAGCACTCGCAATCGAGTTTAACCAGCTATTTGTTGTTTGAAAAACGCTACACTCAGCACCTAATTCAAATTGGCTATGAAGATGGCATGAAAAAACTACCCGAAATACGCCAATTTTTAGAGCTCGACTAGCTAATGTTGGCTTTTGCTAATTAAAACTTGTTCTATGGGCTATTTAAACGCAGAGTAAGCTTTGAAACCAACTGAGCCCGATAACTACCTCTGCGTTATTTTAATAACTTGCATCTATGTAAGTAAAAAACAAAATGCATTTTTTTATTCAAGCCCATCGAGTAGATAATGCTCTACTCGCTCTACCCGCCTAGGCTTACCTTGCAATACCAATACATCGTTTGCGCACAATGTGGTGCTGGTTGATGGGTCGTCTATTTCTTGTCCCTCTCGGCGCAAAGCTTTTACAGTCACGCGGCGTTTAGATAAGTTAAGCTCGTCTATTGTTTTATCCACCGCATAGGCTTGATCTGGCAACGCAACTACGTGTAAGTATTCTAAGCGCTCAGAGGAGGTTTCTTCGTTGTCTTTAAAGTAACCGGCGTAAAAACTTTGCATAAGCGGGTAGCGATTACGGCGCTCTTTACTAACACGGCGTACAATGCGTGTCATCGGTACTCCCGACATCGACAACACATGCGAAACCAACATTAAGCTTGCCTCTAACGACTCAGGCACCACCTCAGTAACCCCCAACTCTTTTAAGTTGTTTAATTGGCTGTCGTCGCGGGTTCTTATTAGTATTTTAACGTTGGGCGCGAGTTGCTTTATGGCATCTATTACCACGTGTGCATGCTCAAGCTCTGTAAAGGTAATAATCACTAAGCGTGCTCGCTCTACCCCTGCGCACTTTAAAATATCTTTTTGTTTTACATAGCCAAATATTACTGGCTCACCTGCGGCTTTGCCCTCTTGTACTAAGATAGGGTTACTTTCTATGGCAACGTAATCTATGGCTTCGGGTTTTAGAAATCGCGCTATTGTTTGCCCTACGCGTGAAAAGCCACAAATAACCACGTGATCGTTATATAAGGTGCTACTTTTAGGCTCGCTCTCCCTCGCCATACTGGGGTGATCTAAAATACCTAATTGCTTTAAAATTAGTGGGGTTTTATCAATTAAAAACGGGGTTAGCGCCATCGATAGCACCCCTAAGGCAATTAAAAACGACGCTTGCTCTGAATTGAGTAACTCATGCTGACTTGCCAAAGCAATAAGCACAAACCCAAATTCTCCCATTTGCCACAGCATAACGCCGCAGGCTAGCGAGTCTTGATTGCGCTCATGCATTAATCGGGCACTGAATGCCAGCACGGTAATTTTTAATATTAACAAGCCAAATAACGCGCCAATAATTACAAAACCATGCGAAAGCACAAATAAAATATCGAGCTGCATCCCCACAGTTACAAAAAACAGCCCCATTAAAATATCGCGAAATGGCCTAATATCAGCCTCTAGCTGATGGCGGTAATGGCTCTCTCCTAGCATCATGCCGGCTAAAAATGCCCCAAGCGCCATTGATAAACCAAACATGTAAGTTAAAAAGCCGGCAAATAACGCCACCAAAATTGTGGTAAGCACAAACAGCTCATCGGTTCGTACCTGCGCTATTTCTTTAAATACTTTAGGTAGCACCCATTTACCAATCGCCCAGAGTAATAAGCACACAAACGCGCCTTTTGTAAGCGCAAATGCCAGCGCCCAACTAATACTTTGCGAATCGCTTGAGGCAAACAATGGCAAAATAATAAGTAGGGGCACAACGGCAATATCTTGAAACAGTAATACGCCCACCGCCAGTTGCCCACGGCGCTGGTTTAGTTCGCCAGTTTCTTTTAATAGCTTAACCACCACCGCGGTTGAAGAAAGCGCCATTATTGTGCCAATGGTAAAACTAGTGAGTAAGCTAAAATTTAAGCAATATAAAATAATAATGAAGAGCAAGCTGGTAACACCAACTTGTAACGAGCCCAGTCCAAACACAATATTGCGCATGGCCATTAGCCGCGATATAGAAAACTCGAGCCCTAAACTAAACAGTAAAAATACGATGCCCAGCTCAGCAATAAACTCAATTTCGTGAGATTGCGCAAGCCAACCAATGCCATGGCTGCCCGCTAAAACACCTGTTGCTAAATACGCCAAAATAGGCGGCAAGCCAATGCGCTTAAAAAACCATACAAAAAGCACCGCCGCCACTAACAAGCCAAAAATTTGAGCGTTTATACTTTGCAAATTCGGCCTCCAGCGTCAATTAAACTACGGAATGAACTTTAAATATAGCAACCATATGTTTATCAAGCAATTTTAAAATATGGCATAAAAATAGCTTAGTTATTGCAAAGTAACACCCTGGGGGAAGATTTTAATGGAAAATGTCCATATTTTGACACAACGCGTGTCTGGGCGCGGCGATTTTTTGCCGTTTTCAGCAGAGCAAACACACACAAACGAAACAGCGGCAACGCACGATTTAGTTACCGAGCTACAAACAAGCCTAGTAATAGAAGATGTATTGGCTATTTATGCAAAATTTGCCAAACAGCTACTTAACTTTTCAGGGCTGCAGTTTCAATCAACGCTCGGCACTGCACAAACCTCAGATAGCAACACAAGCACTAGCCCGTATTCTTACGATTTAGCTATTGGTCGCGAGCACTTAGGACAGCTAATTTACTTTAGCCAATACCCTATTAGTAAAGCGATTGAAAACAAATTACGTGCCCTACACAGCGCCCTTGTGTACCCACTGCGTAACGCAATGATGTACAGCCGAGTGTTAAAACTTGCCACAAAAGATGCGCTTACCGGGTTAAATAACCGTAGCCAATTTAATGACATGTTATCGCAAAAGCTCGAAAATTGCCGCCGTTACCAGCGTCCTTTTAGTTTAATGCTGCTTGATTTAGATAACTTTAAGCAAGTAAACGACAACTATGGTCATAAAGTAGGTGACGATGTTTTAAAAGAATTTTCGCAGGTACTTTGTAGCAGTATACGCGGCACCGACTCTGTATTTAGATTTGGTGGCGATGAGTTTTCGCTGATTATTGAAGACCCTGAGTTTACAACAAACAAAGTGGTTGCTGAGCGCATTATGCACTTAGTCAGAAACTCAAGTTTAATGTCTAAATACAAAGTAACCACCAGCATTGGCTTTACCCTAGCCAATAGCCAAGATTGCGAAACAGAAATATTTGCAAGAGCCGATAAAGGCTTATATAAGGCAAAAGCCTCTGGGCGCAACTGCGCAAAAGCATATTAGTATTTATATAACTCTATTATTTATAAAAGCTTAGCTTCCCCCGCTAAGCTTTTTTATTACTGTTTAATTATTTATTAGCCAGTAATTTATAAACAAACAAGGCTGCACAAAAGCCAAAAAAGAAGCCGCTCACTAAATTAAGCAATGCTGTTATGCTTGCAAGCGGGGTAAATAACACTAAAACCAATGGTAAACTTACGCCTAAAATAAAAAATAACCCGCCTTTACCTAACCAGTAGGCAAGCAGTAATACCGCCGATATCACCCCGCCCACAACGGCATAACCTAATGTAATAATATTAAGCTCTAGTAATACATTGGCTATAACAGCAACTAACGCTGTTATTAACATACCCATCGGCGCTTTGCTAACTAGCGATAGGCCTACATGTGGCTGATCTTTCATTTATTTACACTCCCAAAAAATGCCGTTTTCGTCTTGGTGTTTTTCACTTACAAAATAACCAACAACTTGCACAAGCTCATCGTTATAAAATATTAAAGGCACCCGCTCTCTTAACCACGGGGCTACTTTTGCATCTTTAAACCAGTGTTTAAGCGTATTGCTGCCTGGCTTTTTTAACGGCTTTATACGCGCACTATTACAATTAAAGCGCACGGTGACTTGCTCGTTTGGTAAAGGGGCACGTAGGCCTTTACCTTGTTGCTTTATTAAAACGCGCCCATCATTAAGTGCAAGCTCATTGCTCGTTAGCGCTTCATCGGCTAATAATGTGTGTGGTGTAACAAAATACAAATACCCTTGATGGCGTCGTATTTGCCCTTCGCTTAAATCAACTTGCATTTGCGCATCAGCCTGCGCATTTATGGCTTGGTTAATTATTTGCAAAAGCTGCTTTTGTGAGGGCATTACTTGGGTAAATAAGCTAAGCCATGCACGAACCACATTGGTTATGCGCACGTCGCTGTAGGTGGTTAGTTGGCTAACGCTCAGTGCTTGATGGGCGTTTACGCTTTGTTTTAAATCAAGTTCAGTGTACTCATCAAGTAGCGCTTGTTGTTGCTGTAGTAACTCAATGCTGCGCCCAGCACAATGTTCAAAACCTTTAAAGCGCTTTGCAAGTATAGGCACTACACGTGCACGTAAAAAGTTACGATCAAAACGCTCATCGGTATTTGAGTCATCAGTAATGTGCGTAATATTAAACTCTGTGGCAAAGTGCTCTATATCACTGCGCGTTATGTTTAAAAGCGGTCTGTAGCATATTCGCCCGCTTTGTAGTTCACGCATTTTTTGCATTGCGCCTAACCCTTTTAAGCCAGAGCCGCGCTTTAACCGCAGTAAAAACGTTTCTATTTGATCGTTTAAATGCTGCCCCAACAAAATAACACTGCCCGCGGGGCTTAGCTCATCAAGTGCTTTGTAACGCGCCTCACGTGCCTGCGCTTCAAGGCTTGTTCGTGTTTTTGAGTTTATTCTTACCTGCGCGGCATTAAACGATATATTTAGCTCAGCGCACAAGTTTTGGCAAAAGCGCTGCCAGTCATTCGCGTATTGGCTTAAACCATGATTAACATAAATCGCGTTTACGTTTAGCTTTGGTTGCGCTTGTTTTAATAAGTGCATTATATGAAGCAATACCACCGAATCCACGCCACCCGAAAGCGCCACCGTAAAGTTATACTGCTGGTGCTTAAAAAAGTGCTCAAGGGCGTGTTTAACGTGCTGATAAATAGGTGATGCTTGCATGGATACGCTATAAATTTAATGTTTGCAGTATTTTAAAACAAAAAAGCCGCATAAGCGGCCTTTTTTAACAATAAATGTGTTGGTTAGCTAATTAGCAGTAACCAAACGACATTAAACGTTTGTAGCGTTGATCAAGCATGTCTTCAAGCGATAGCGCTTGTAAGTCAGCAAGGTCACGTTTTAAACGTGTTTTTAAGTTACGTGCCATTGCATCGTAATTGCGGTGTGCGCCGCCTAAAGGCTCTTCAACTAAGTTATTAATTAAATCGAGCTCTTTAACACGCTCTGCAGTTACACCCATTGCCTCTGCGGCAAGTGGTGCTTTATCGGCGCTTTTCCATAAAATTGAAGCACAGCCTTCTGGCGAAATTACTGAGTACGTGCTGTATTGCAACATGTTAACTCTGTCGCCAACACCAATGGCTAATGCACCACCAGAGCCGCCTTCGCCAATAACCGTACAAATTGTGGGTACTTTAAGTGCCGCCATTACTTTTAGGTTACGTGCAATTGCCTCAGACTGACCGCGCTCTTCAGCGCCCACACCTGGGTATGCCCCTGGCGTGTCGATAAAGGTCATAATTGGCATTTTAAAACGCTCGGCCATTTCCATTAAACGTAGCGCTTTGCGGTAGCCTTCTGGTTTTGGCATACCAAAGTTACGTTTAATTTTTTCAGCTGTATCACGCCCTTTTTGCTGGCCAATCACCATTACTGGTTCGCCATCTAAACGTGCAACACCGCCTAAAATAGCCGGATCGTTAGCAAAAGTACGATCGCCTGCAAACTCGTCAAATTCCGTGAAAATGCGCTCGATATAATCTCGAGTGTAAGGACGCAACGGATGACGCGCTAACTGCGATACTTGCCAAGCGCCTAAATTTGAGAATATTTCCTCTTTTTGCTTAGCGCTTTTTTCTTTTAATTTGCTGACTTCCTCTTCTAACTCAAGGTCTAATTCGCCAGCGCGGCTTATGCTTTGTAATTCTTCAATTTTTGCTTCTAATTCTGCAATCGGAAGCTCAAAATCAAGATAATTGAGGCTCATGCTCTAAACTACCTAATCAGTTAAATTCTAGTTCTACATCTTGTGCCGCCATGAGTGATAACTTATGAATTAAGTCGTCGCTCGGCGTAACACACCATTCGATCCCTAGGGTTAATTGAGCCAACGCATCGGGGCGCTGGTAATAAACCTTGATCGGACACGTTCCCATTTTATAAGGTTCGAGTACTTTTTGTAATTTATCGAAGAAACCTGCCTCGATTTGCACCATGTTCAGCGTCATTTTAATCGCTTTAATGCGTTTTTCACGCGCTTGAGCAATGGTGTTTATTTCTCTGGCGGTCATTGTAATGCCACCGGAGAAGTTATCAAAGCTGACCTGTCCAGATATTACCAAGATATTGTTTACTTGAAGCATTTCTTGGTACATTTCGAACTGTTCAGGAAACAAGCGTACATCAATACGGGCGCTCTTGTCATCTAAAGTTATTAAGCCCCAACGATTTCCTTTTTTATTAATTAAGGTCCGCGCTGAAATAACTAAACCCGCCGCCGTAGAGAGTACATCACGATTTGTTGGCTGTAAATCCACCAGCTTGCCGCTTGTGTAATGTCTAAGTTCGCGGCGATACTGATTTATCGGATGCCCTGTTAAATAAAGGCCTAGCGTGTCTTTTTCGCCATCAAGCCATTGGTTATCGGTAAGCGGTGTGGCTTTAATAAAGGCTTGCTCAACTTCATCAGGCTCGGTGGCCAGTAAGCCAAATAAATCGCTTTGCCCAAGTTGCTCAGCTTTGTTGTGCTGATCGGCAGCGCGCATGGCATCTTTTAAACTTGCCAGTAATGTTGCACGCCCTGCTTGGGTTTTCTCTGGCCCGAGTTGATCAAGTGCACCGGCGTAAATTAATTTTTCGGTTACACGTTTATTTAAGCGTTTTAAATCTACACGGGCACAAAAATCAAATAAATCTTTAAATGGGCCGCCTTTTGCGCGTGCTTCTAAAATGGCCTCTACCGGCGCTTCACCTACGCCTTTAATAGCACCAATACCGTAAACAATTTCACCTTGCAGGTTTACCGTAAATTTAAATTCTCCGGCGTTTACATCAGGCGGTAATAAGGTGAGCTTCATGTTTTCACATTCATCCACCAAGATTACTATTTTGTCGGTGTTATCCATATCGGCCGACATTACCGCAGCCATAAATTCTGCCGGATGGTGCGTTTTCATCCACAGCGTTTGGTACGAAACCAGTGCATACGCTGCCGAGTGAGATTTATTAAAACCATAACCTGCGAATTTTTCTACCAGGTCGAAAATTTTAATTGCCAGTTCGCCGTCTATACCATTATTGCGTGCGCCTTCTTCAAAGGTTGAACGCTGCTTGGCCATTTCTTCGGGTTTTTTCTTACCCATTGCACGACGTAGCATGTCGGCGCCACCAAGCGTATAGCCTGCTAGTACCTGGGCAATTTGCATTACTTGTTCTTGGTACAAAATAATGCCGTAAGTAGGCTCAAGTATGGGCTTTAAGCTTTCGTGTTGGTATTGGGCATCTGGGTATGAAATTTCTTCTCGGCCAAGCTTACGGTCGATGAAGTTATCTACCATGCCTGATTGCAGTGGGCCTGGGCGGAACAAGGCTACCAATGCAATCATATCTTCAAAGCAATCGGGCTTTAATCGGCGTACTAGGTCTTTCATGCCGCGCGATTCTAGCTGGAATACCGCGGTTGTTTCGGCGCGCAGTAATAGCTCTATACTTTTTTTATCATCCAGTGGAATGGTGTTTATATCAACGGGCGCTTTGCCTTCGCGCTTCATGCGCTCGTTGGTCATATCCACAGCCCACTGCAAAATGGTCAAGGTACGTAAGCCCAAGAAATCGAACTTAACTAAGCCTGCGGTTTCTACGTCGTTTTTATCAAACTGTGTTACCGGAAACTTACCTTCGTCATCGCAATAAAGTGCAGCAAAGTCGGTAATGGTCGTTGGCGATATTACAACACCACCGGCGTGTTTACCGGCATTACGTGTACACCCTTCTAGGATGCGACACATATCGATTAAATCTTTTACTTCTGAGTCGCCATCGTAGGCTTCTTGTAAACGCGGCTCTACCTCAAACGCTTTGGCAAGCGTCATGCCGGGATCCCCTGGGATCAGCTTAGAAATTCGATCAACAAAACCATAAGGGTGGCCAAGTACACGCCCTACATCGCGTATTACCGCTTTTGCAGCCATGGTACCAAAGGTAATAATTTGTGATACCGCATCACGGCCATACAATGCCGATACATGGTCAATTACCTCATCACGCCTGTCCATACAAAAATCGACATCGAAATCGGGCATTGATACACGTTCAGGGTTTAGAAATCGCTCAAAAAGTAGGTCAAATTCAAGCGGATCAAGGTCGGTAATTTTTAGGGCATACGCCACTAATGAACCCGCACCCGAACCACGCCCTGGCCCCACTGGAATATTGTTATCTTTACTCCACTGAATAAACTCCATTACGATTAAGAAGTAGCCTGGAAAACCCATTTGGTTAATTACACCAAGCTCTACTTTTAAGCGCTCGTCGTATTCGCCTCGTTTTTCTTGTCGCTCTTGTTCATCGGGGAATAAAAACTGCAGGCGCTCTTCAAGGCCATCTTCTGAAACCTTAACTAAAAAGTCTTCAATTTTTAACGAGCCTGTTGGGTAATCAGGCAAAAAGTAAGTGCCTAGCTGCACCGTTACGTTACAGCGTTTGGCTATTTCTACGGTATTTTGCAGCGCTTCAGGAATATCGCTAAATAGCTCTGCCATTTGCTCAGGCGTTTTTAGGTATTGCTCTTGTGAGAATCGTTTAGGGCGGCGTTTATCATCAAGGGTATAACCGTCAAAAATAGCCACACGAATTTCGTGCGCTTCAAAATTTTCGGGCTTTAAAAAAACCACTTCGTTTGTGGCAACAACGGGCAGTTGCTCTTTAGCTGCAAGCTCTACCGCCATATGCAGGTAGTCTTCTTCAAGCGGGCGGTCGGTGCGAATAAGCTCTAAATAGTAATGATCGCTAAAATGCTGCTTATAAAAGCTCACTACAGATTCAATAACGCCTGGGTTATTTTTTAATAAGGCTTTACCTAAGTCACCGTCTTTTGCGCCTGAGAGAATAATAAGCCCTTCTTTGTGTTTAACTAGCCATTCTCGGTCAATCACCGGGCGATGAAATATATGCCCGCGTTGGTAAGCTTCAGATATTAATAAGGTAATGTTTTTATAACCGTCGTTATTTTTAGCTAGCAACGTAATACGGCTTGGCTCATCTGGAAACTCTGGGCTGCGCAACCAAAAATCGGCTCCCACTATGGGTTTAATACCGGCACTGTGGGTTGCGCCATAAAAACGCACTAAACCACAAAAGTTCATTTGATCGGTAATTGCCAGCGCTGGCATTTCAAGCTCTTGCGCTTTAGCAACAATAGGCTTGGTTTTAGCTAAGCCATCGACCATCGAAAAGTCTGAGTGAACCCGTAAATGTACAAAATCTGGAGCGGCCATTATTTATGCCTCGCCCTTTGCTTGCATTAGCACACGCTGTACTGGCTTAAAGCTTTTACGGTGCTCATCAATAGCGCCGTATTGCTCAAGCGCTGCAAAATGTGCTTTAGTTGGGTACCCTTTGTGCCCTGCAAACCCGTATTGCGGGTAGCGTGTATCAAGCTCAAGCATTTCATCATCACGCGCTACTTTGGCTAAAATAGAGGCTGCTGAAATTTCAGCCACTAAACTATCGCCTTTAACAACTGCTTGAGCCGGCATAGCTAATTTAGGTAAGCGGTTACCATCTACAAATACAAACTCTGGTTGCGTACTTAACCCCTCAACTGCACGCGTCATTGCAAGCATAGTTGCATGCAAAATGTTTAACTCGTCAATCTCTGTTGGGCTACAACGACCAATGGCATAACACAGCGCTTTTTGTTTTATTTCTATAGCCAGTGCTTGGCGCTTTTTGTCGGTTAGCTTTTTAGAATCAGCTAAACCTGCAATAGGATTCGCTGGGTCAAGTATTACCGCAGCGGTAACAACATCGCCGACAAGCGGGCCTCGCCCTACTTCATCTACACCGGCAATTAAGGTTACGTTGGGTCGTTCAATTTGCATTTATTAACTCCGCCACAGCCTTGGCTGCTTGTTTGCTGGCATTTAATCTAATTTTTTCGTGGATGGCTAAAAAGCGTGCTTTTAGTTCTTTATTATCGGTATTTAGCATAGGCGTAAGTGCGCCCGTTAAATTAGCCACGTTACATTCACTTTGTAAAAACTCCGGCACTAGCTCTTCATCGGCTAATAAGTTTGGCAGTGAAAAATATTTAATATTAAAGGTAAACAATGTTTTAAAAATCCAATAGCTCATTGGCTTAATTTTATAACCCACCACCATAGGCTTTTTATACAGCATGCCTTCAAGCGTTGCTGTGCCTGATGCCAGTAAAATGGCATCGGCTGCTTGCATGGCTAGTTTTGACTGACCATCGAGTAGGTTTACATTTAAATTTGGTGCAGTGGCATTTAAAATTTCACTAAATTGCGCTTTGCGTTTTTCGTTAACCAGCGGTACCACTATTTTAAGGTCTGGGTTTTGCGCTTGTAACTGCGCAGCTGTATTTATATAGGTTTCGCTGAGTAAGCCTACTTCTGAGCCACGGCTACCTGGCAGTAAAGCCAGTACTTTGTCGTCGGTATTTAGGCCAAGTTCTTGGCGAGCTTGGCTATCGTCGTGCTCAAGCGCTATATCGTCAGCTAAGGTGTGCCCTACAAATGTACACGGTACTTGGTGCTTATCGTAAAATTCTTTTTCAAACGGCAGCAAAGCAAGCACTAAATTTGTGGCAGCACTAATGGTATGAATGCGTTTTTCGCGCCACGCCCAAACCGACGGGCTTACGTATTGAATGGTTTTAATACCGGCATCTTTTAAAGGCTTTTCTACGCGTAGGTTAAAATCGGGCGCATCAATACCAATAAATACATCGGGTGGGTTATCTTTAAAGTGCTGCACCAGCTGCTTACGTATTTTAAGTAAACGCGGTAAACGCCCTAATACTTCAACCAGCCCCATTACCGAGAGCTCGTCCATGTCGTAAAGCGTTTTACAGCCTTGCGCCTGCATTTTTGGCCCTGCAATGCCTTCAAATATGGCATCTGGAAAGTGCATTTTAAGTGCTTTAATTAAGCCTTCGCCTAAAATATCGCCCGACAGCTCACCTGCCACAATACCAATACGTAGTTGTTTTTTCTCTTTATTCATTCGACTTTATTTATCAGGCGTTCATAGCGGTTAGTTTACCGTGTTTTAATGTTTGGTTAAACGCTTTAAATTAACGATTATTTGTAACTAATTTAGTACCAAACGATTGTATGTATTTCATACTGATGTAGCATGGTGAATATATATTAACTTTTTCTAATATGTTTATTGACAAAAATTGTGCAAACGTAAATAATATTACAAACTTTCAGTAATTACTGAAAGTTCATTAATTTTAACTTTGCCAATTATTAATTGCCTTGTTAACCCGTCACCCTCAAGGAGCCAAAAATGATAGATGAAACCTTTGTGGATCTATCGCGATTGCAGTTTGCTGTTACCGCACTCTTCCATTTCTTATTCGTGCCTTTAACCATAGGTATGACCTGGATTTTAGTTATTATGGAATCGGTTTATGTTATGACCGGTCGCGAAATTTATCGTGATATGACTAAGTTTTGGGGAAAATTGTTTGGTATTAACTTTGCTATTGGGGTGGCAACGGGCCTGACCATGGAGTTTGAGTTTGGTACTAACTGGTCTTATTACTCGCATTACGTAGGCGATGTATTTGGCGCCCCGCTCGCTATTGAAGGCTTAATGGCATTCTTTTTAGAGTCGACCTTTGTGGGTATGTTCTTTTTAGGCTGGGATAGGTTAACTAAACGCCAACATTTGGGCGCTACATTTTTAATGGCGCTAGGTACTAATATGTCGGCGCTGTGGATATTAATTGCTAACGGGTGGATGCAAAACCCTGTAGGGGCAGAGTTTAACTATCAAACCATGCGCATGGAAATGACCAGCTTTGCAGAGCTTGTATTTAACCCAGTGGCGCAGGTTAAGTTTATTCATACTGTATCGGCAGGTTACGTAGCCGCTTCTATGTTTGTACTGGGCATTAGTAGTTGGTACATATTAAAAGGCCGTGATTTAGCCTTTGCTAAGCGCTCGTTCTCGGTGGCATCGGGCTTTGGTTTAGCATCCATATTGTGTGTCATTTTATTAGGTGACGAATCAGGCTACGAAGTAGGCGAAGTTCAAAAAGTAAAACTTGCCACCATAGAAGCTGAGTGGCATACCGAAGAAGCACCCGCTGCGTTTACCGCGCTTGGTTTTCCTGACTCAGATGAGCAGGTAACGCATGCAGCAGTAAAAATACCTTACGCACTGGGTATTATTGCTACCCGCTCTTTAGATGAGCAAGTTATTGGTATTTCTGATTTAGAGAAAAAACACGAGGTACGCATTCGTAACGGCATGATAGCGTACGAATTCCTCCAAAAGCTAAGAAATGGCGATGACAGCGAAGAAAACATAGCTAAATTTGATTCTCTTAAAGCCGATTTAGGTTATGGCTTGCTGCTAAAACGCTATACCCCCAATGTGGTAGATGCCACAGAGGAGCACATTCAAATGGCAGTTAAAGACTCGTTCCCTAAAGTGGGGCCTATGTTTTGGTCATTTAGGATTATGGTGGCCTGTGGTGTAGCTATGCTGGTCGTATTTGTATTGGCATTTTATTACAACGCACACCGTATTATTGAGCAAAAACGTTGGCTACTGTGGGCTGCAGTATTAAGTATTCCGCTACCATGGATTGCAATTGAATTTGGTTGGATCGTTGCTGAATATGGTCGCCAGCCTTGGGCTATATCAGAAATATTACCGACCTTTTTAGCGACCTCGTCACTGACGGTAAACGATATTTTAATTAGCTTAACTGGGTTTATTATTTTTTACACTGGCCTTGCCATTGTAGAAGGTTGGTTAATGGTGCGCTTTATTAAACAAGGCCCAAGCTCGTTACATACAGGTAAGTATCACTTTGAGTTACCAAACAAAGCAGATAAAGACGCAGGAGAGCAATTATGATTTTTGATTATGAAACATTAAAAATGCTGTGGTGGTTGCTCATAGGCGTACTGCTAATAGGCTTTGCAATTACCGATGGCATGGATATGGGCGTAGCGATGCTGCTTCGCCTAGTTGGTAAAACAGACTCAGAGCGCCGCACGGTAATTAACACCATTGGCGCCCACTGGGACGGTAATCAAGTATGGTTTATTACCGCAGGCGGCGCTTTATTTG
This sequence comes from Pseudoalteromonas sp. 2CM28B, assembly GCF_023161935.1. Taxonomy (NCBI): domain Bacteria; kingdom Pseudomonadati; phylum Pseudomonadota; class Gammaproteobacteria; order Alteromonadales; family Pseudoalteromonadaceae; genus Pseudoalteromonas; species Pseudoalteromonas sp. 2CM28B. Next base: position 45,820 of record NZ_JALNTH010000033.1, on the reverse strand, counting down.
CAGCGTGGCCTATGGTGTATGCCGCCGCATTTTCGGGCTTTTACTTTGCCATGATGCTGGTATTGTTTGCGTTATTTTTTAGACCTTTAGGTTTTGATTACCGCTCAAAAATAGACTCTAAACGCTGGCGTAATAACTGGGATTGGGGCTTATTTGCAGGCAGCGCCATTCCGGCTTTAGTATTTGGTGTGGCATTTGGTAACTTATTTTTAGGTGTACCGTTTAATATTGATAACTTACTGCGTGTAAGTTACCAAGGCTCGTTTTTTGGCTTACTCAACCCATTTGGCCTACTGGCAGGTTTAATTAGTATCACCATGTTAATTGCCCATGCTGGCATGTGGCTACAACTGCGCACAGCAGATGCCGTTGCAGAGCGCTCAGCGCAATATGGCCGCTACGCATTAGTGGTATTTATTGTACTGTTTGCGGCTGCGGGTTTTTGGGTAGCAAACATAAATGGCTACCGAATTGTTTCTATGCCTGATACGCAAAGCCATGCAGATCCGTTGGCAAAAGTTGTAAGCACAGCGCAAGGTGCGTGGCTTAATAATTACAGCGAGCGCCCATGGACAATGACCTTCCCTATTTTAGGCTTTGTTATGGCACTCAGTGCTTTACTGTTCTCTAAACTAAACAAGCCAGCGCTAGGGCTTATTTCAACCAGCATTATGTTAATTGGCGTTATTATGACGGCGGGTGTGTCGCTGTTCCCATTTATTATGCCATCTGTTAATAACCCAGATATTAGCTTAACTATTTGGGATGCGGTGTCGAGCCACAGAACGCTTAATATTATGTTTGTTGCTGTTGTTATATTTATTCCGTTAATTTTGGCCTACACCACCTGGTGTTACGTAAAAATGTGGCGCAGAGTAACGGTAGACGAAATTGAAAACAACACGCACGGTAGCTACTAAGGAGACTAAATTATGTGGTATTTCGCTTGGATTTTAGGTGTACTTTTAGCCTGTACCTTAGGTGTTATAAACGTAATGTGGTACGAGTTTCATCAAAATAAAAACAGCATAGCTGATGATGAACAACCGATGCACGATTTACTAAACGAAGCTAACAACACTAAAGATGACGACTAATCCCCGACCAAATCGCGCGCAGCAGCAATCTCTGCGCGCTTTTTTAAAACGGCAAAGTAAGCCTGCGGGTGCATGGTTAAAGTTAAGTATTGCACTGGGCACATTTAACGCTATTTTAATGATTGCAGGCGCCTATTTACTGGCACAAACTATTCATGACGTAATGTTTGAAGGTGCAAGCCTTAGCCAAGTAACCCATTTACTTTGGCCACTTGCGGGTATTATTTTACTCAGAGCCCTGTTTTTAGCTATCAGTGAAAGGCTCAGTGCTTATGCGGCACTTAAAATAAAGTCGGCTATGCGCCAAACCTTATTAACCAAATTAACGCAACTTGGCCCAAGTTATATTGAACAACACGGCCAAGGAGCAACGCTTAACACCGTGCACGATGGCGTTGAAGCACTGCACGACTACTACGCTAAATACTTGCCTGGCGTTGCTTATAGCGCGCTTATTCCGCTGGCAATATTGGTGGTTATTTTTCCAACCGACTATAAAGCAGGCTTAATATTTTTATTAACCGCTCCGCTTATTCCGTTTTTTATGATTTTGGTGGGCTCAAAGGCCGAGGCGTTAAATCAAAAAAGATGGCAGCAACTGGCCGTACTAGGTAATTACTTTTTTGACCGCGTACAAGGTTTAACACAACTTAAATTGTTTAACGCAACGCAAAAAGAGCTAAAACAAATAGCCAAAATTTCTGATGACTTTAGGCACGCTACACTCGGAGTTTTAAAAATTGCCTTTTTATCATCATTTGCGCTGGAATTTTTAGCCACAATTAGTGTGGCGCTGGTGGCGGTAATCATTGGTTTTAGACTGTTTTTTGGCACGCTTGATTTTGCAACCGGCTTTGTTGTTTTACTACTTGCCCCAGAATTTTACTTACCCCTGCGCCAACTAGGCAGCCACTACCATGCCCGCTTGCAAGGCATAAGCGCTGCGGCCGATATGGTTACTATTTTAAATGCCCCACTTCCTGAGCAATCACAGCAACATGAAACAAAGTTTGAGGAGCATATAAGCTCAATAAACATAAACAACTTAAACTTTACCTACCCAAACAGTAACGAAGGCATAAAAAATATAAACCTTACGCTACCCGCTAAAGGGCTAGTGGCAGTAGTAGGTGCTAGTGGCTCAGGTAAAAGTACTTTATTTGATTGTTTATTAGGGTTTCATCCGCAGGTAATTGAACAAATAAGCATTAATAATAAACCACTTGATGCTACAAGCATGAGTACATTACAAAACGCAATTGCGTGGATCCCCCAAACCCCAACGCTTTTTTATCAAAGCATTAGCGATAACATAAAAATAGCTAAGCCAGCCGCTACGCAACTAGAGCTTGAGCAAGCGGCACACCAAGCGGGCGCCTTAGATTTTATAAACACGTTAGAGAATGGGTTCGACACCCTGATAGGTGAGCAAGGTGAAGGACTCTCTGGCGGTCAAAAGCAGCGTATAGCCCTTGCACGGGCGTTTTTAAAACAAGCACCTATTTTAGTGCTTGACGAACCGACAGCCCACCTTGATAGCCAAACCGAGCAGCTTATTCAGCAGGCTATAAATAATTACGCTAAAAACCACTTAGTGTTGGTCATTGCCCACCGCCTAAATACAGTGAAAAACGCAAGCAATATTCTTGTTATGCAAAATGGCGAAATAGCACAGCAAGGTACTTACAGCCAACTTGAGCAGCAACAAGGCGCATTTAAATCACTCCTTAATTTACAAGCGCAAGGAGCAAACAATGACTAATTTTATTAGGCTATTAAAGCTTTGCCGCCCCCATTATAAAGCCATGCTACTGGGTACTTTTTTAGCCACATTAACTGTACTTGCAAACTTGGGCTTACTCGCTATATCGGGGTGGTTTTTAGCCTCAATGGCGGCAGCGGGTATCGCTGGCGTACAAATGAATTATTTTACACCTGCAGGAACCATTCGATTTTTAGCGATTGTACGAACTGCATCACGCTATGGTGAGCGCTTAGTAACACATAACGCGACGTTTTTATTGCTTAGTGAAATACGCGTTAATATGTTTGCCACGCTAAGTAAGCTAAACAATGTAGATTTAGCAATGAGCCGCAGCGCCGATTTAGTTAACCGCTTACAAAATGATGTGGATGCGCTTGATAAGTTTTACTTAAACATATTACTACCTATGCTGGTAGCGCTGTTGAGTGTGCCCATAATTATGGTGTTTATGGCGGCCTATAACGCCAATGTTGCGCTTATTTGCTTTATAGGCATTTTATTAATTGGTGTTGTTTTACCTGCGCTGTTAAGTGCTAAATTAAATAAAAATAGCCATAAAGAAACACAGCTCAGTGCACAACTTAGAGCAGAGCTTTCTGACACCCTAACCGGCCTTAGAGAGCTGAGTATTTATCAGGCACGTGCTGGGCAAATTTCAAAATGTAATGAACTAAACGAGCAATATAACCAACAACTTTATAGTCGCCATAAAGCACTCGCAAATAGCGACGGTTTAAGTTTGCTGGTTGTGCAGCTAGCTATGCTTGGCGCCATAGTCACTATTGTGCCTTTGGTTTACAGCGGCGCTATGGTAAATGTTGAGCTTGCTATGTTAAGCCTATTTGTATTAGCAAGCTTTGAAACTGTATTGCTGTTGCCCAATGCATTTATAGAGCTGCCCACTGTACTCAAAGCCGCTGATCGACTATTTACACTGGAAGATAAAGTCACAGCGCAAGAAGCTAATAGCGCTGAGTTAGTTAAGATGCAGTTTGATAAAAACAATACAACTTTGGCGCTTAATAACATTGGCTATAAATACCAAGAGCACAGTGCTTTAGCTAATATCAGCTTTACCCTTAAAGCACAGCAAAAAGTAGCGATTGTAGGCAGAAGCGGCAGTGGTAAAAGCACCTTGGTTAATTTACTCACCGGTTTATGGCCTGTGCAGCAAGGCAGTATTAGGCTAAGCGATGAAAATAACGCAGAAGAACTCCACGCACTAAGCAGCAACACCCGCGCAAGCATTATTAATATACTCGCGCAGCAGCATCATATTTTTGATGGCACATTAAGTGAAAACTTACGCTATGCAAAGCCAAGCGCCACAAAAGAAGAAATGCTTGAAGCCATTAACCTTGCACAGCTAAAACCTTGGTTTAATGAGCTACAAGATGGTTTAAAAACCCGTTTAGGTACAGGTGGGAGAAGTGTTTCTCAGGGCCAATCAAGGCGCATCGCCATTGCGCAAGCTTTATTACAAAACCCTGCCATTTTAGTACTTGATGAGCCTACTGAAGGGCTTGATAACCAATCTAAGCAAACGGTAATGAGCGCTATTATGCAGGTAATGAGTAACGCAAGCGTACTTACCATTACCCACGACCCTGCTCTTTTAGCGCAAATGGATAACATTATTTGGCTAGAAAATGGCAGCCTTGTAGCGCAAGGCACTCATAAAGAGCTTAGCGAAACATATACCGATTATGTTGCCTTAACTACTCGGTTCTAATACGCTGATTGATACATCTATAACGCCGACTTTAGGGTCGGCAATTTTTTTAAACATACCTAACGATAAATCAATAACCCGCCCTCTAACGTACGGGCCTCTATCGTTTATTCTCACGATCACCGATTTGTTATTTGCCAAGTTTGTAACCTTCACTTTTGTACCAAAGGGTAATTCTAAATGCGCAGCAGTGGATGCGTTTTGGCTAAATGTTTCGCCGTTTGCTGTTGTGCGGCCATGGTATTTATTAGCGTAATAAGAGGCTTTACCTAACTGAGTACGCTCGCCATTAGCAGAGGTAACTATAGGTTGGCTGCTACACGCAGCTAAAATTGATAAAAAACTGAGGGTAAAAATTAACTTAGTAAAAGACATAGATGCGCTTTAATTATAAAAATTCGCGCAAAGGTTAACCTTACGTGGCTGAGTGTGTACTGAATTAAAATATTTTATAGGCAATAAAAAACCACCGTCGATTACTCTTAGGTGGTTTTTTTTAAAAGCACAAGGCGCTTATCTTACGATACCGCGCTCAGAGCTTTTCACAAAATCAATCATGGTTTGTACCGCAGGATACTTAGCGGCATCTTCACTTAGTGAGGCAATTGCTTCGTCTACACTTAAGCTCTTACGATAAAACGCTTTATAAGCACGGCGTACAGCCATAATTTCGTCGCTTTCAAAGCCACGACGCTTCATACCTTCTTTATTGGTCGCAGCAGGGCCTGCTGGCATACCAATGGTGGTTACAAATGGCGGTACGTCTTTATTAACGCCTGAGTACATGCCAATAAATGCGTGATCACCAATTTTACAAAATTGATGCACACCTGAGTTACCACCTAAAATAACCCAATCGCCTACATGCACGTGGCCTGCAACACTTGCGTTATTAGCAAATATAACGTTATTACCAATTACGGCATCGTGAGCAACGTGGGTATACGCCATAAATAAGTTATTGCTACCAATTTTAGTCACACCTTGGTCTTGAATAGTACCACGGTGAATGGTTGCACACTCACGTATAACGTTGTTATCGCCCATAATAAGAGTGGTTGGTTCGTTGTTATATTTTTTGTCTTGGCAGGCTTCGCCTACTGACGCAAATTGAAAAATATGATTGCCAGAGCCAATAGTAGAAGGCCCTTTAATAACAACGTGAGACTCAATAATACAGTCATCACCGATCACAACATCATTGCCAATATAGCTATATGGACCAACTGAGACATTGTTGCCTAGTTTAGCGCCAGGTTCGATTATTGCTGTAGAATGGATCACTATTAAAACTCTCTTCTCGCACACATAATTTCGGCACTACATACAACCTTGCCGTCGACTCTTGCTTCAGCGGCAAATTTCCATATATTGCGACGCTCTTTTAAAAACTCTACATGCAAATGCATTGTATCGCCCGGTATAACTGGCTGTTTAAAACGTGCGTTATCTACTGCAGCAAATAAGTAAAGCTCGTTATCGCTACGGTTTTCTACTGTTTTAAATCCTAATAAACCGGTGGCTTGCGCCATGGCTTCTAATATTAGCACACCAGGGAAAATTGGCTGATTTGGAAAGTGGCCAGTAAAAATAGGCTCGTTAACCGATACATTTTTAATCGCATGCAGTGACTCGCCAGGCGTAAAGTCAATTACACGATCAATTAAAAGCATCGGGTAGCGGTGTGGTAATAAACTTAAAATTTCTTGAATATCAAGGCTATTTAATTCGTTTGCCAAAATAGCATCCTTATTAGTGTTCAACGTTATGACTTAGCCAATGCTTCAAGCGCTTTAAGACGTGATTTCATGTCTGAAAGATTACGCAAGTGGGCAATTGATTTACGCCATTCTTTATTAGTTGTATGGGGCATACCAGATGAGTAAATACCCGGCTCGGTGATCGATTTAGTCACCATACTCATGCCGGTAATTATAACACCATCACATACTGACATGTGACCATTAATTGCGGTCATGCCACCTATTTGGCAGTTTTTACCAATGGTTACACTACCTGCTAGTACAGTACAGCCTGCAATTGCAGTACCCGAGTTAACTTCAACGTTGTGTGCTATTTGACATTGGTTATCGATGATCACATTACTATGAATAATCGTGTTATCGAGTGCGCCACGGTCAATTGTTGTGCTTGCGCCCACTTCTACCTTGTCGCCGATAATCACAGAGCCTAGCTGAGGAATTTTAACCCACTGCCCGTGCTCGTTTGCATAGCCAAATCCATCACTGCCAACCACACTGTTTGCTTGAAATAAACAATCAGCGCCAATTTCAACATCGTGATAAATAGTCACACTCGGCCAAAGCTTTGTGCCAGAACCTATTTTAACACGTTCACCGATGAAACTGTTCGGACCAATTTGTGCGTTATCACCAATTACAGCACCGGCTTCTATAACTACATTTGCGCCAATGGCAGCACTTGCACTTACCGTTGCACTTGGGTGAATAGTCGCACTAGCGTGAATACCTTGCTGCGCCGCTTGCGGGGTTGTATCCATAAATTGTGCAAGCTTTGCGTAGCTCACATACGGATTTCCAACAATGATTTTTGCGCCACTAAAATACGGTGCATCGGCTTCGCTAAGAATAACAGCACTGGCTTGTGTGGTTTCAAGCTGCGTACGATATTTTGAGTTCGCTAAAAATGCAATATGCCCAGAACGGGCATTTGCAAGTGTAGCTATTTTTGTAATTTCTAAAGCGCCATCACCTTGAAGTTCGGCGCCTAGAAGTTCCGCAATGTGCGAAAGCGTATAATTTTGCATAGAGTGATTATTTCTTACTAACTGCTGATACAACTTTGCTTGAAAGATCAGTTACTTCTTTAGGGTTAAAGTAAATAGTAGTGTCTTTAACTTTAACTTCATCGAAGTCGCCATCTTTAGCAATTTCTTCAATTGTTTTAATAATTAAACCCTGAACTTTAGCAAGCTCTTGGTTTTGACGTGCTTTGATTTCTTGCTCTAAAGGACGACCTTTTTCAGCAAGGTTTTGTTGCATGCCTTGAATTTTATCACGTAGTGCATCTTTTTGAGCTTGGCTCATTGTAGTGCTTTCACGCTTAAATTTTTCTGCTTCAAAGCGAATGTCGCCTTGTAGTTTTTCAAGCTCTTGACGACGCTCAGCAAACTCAGTTTGTAAAGACTGCTCAATTTTAGCCATTTGAGGAATTTGCTTGTAGATCTCTTGCATATCAACAATGCCTACTTTGTGGGCAAATGCACTTGCAGAGGTGCCCATCATCAATGTTGCTAACACGGCTACTGCTGTTGATTTAAATAATTTTTTCACAAAAAACTCCTTTAGAAAGTGTTACTAATATTAAAGCTGATGGTCTTTGTATCGTCATCTTCTTCTTTTTGCAATGGATACGCAAAACTAATCAGCATTGGACCCATCGGAGAGATCCATTGTAAAGATAAACCGGTTGATACCCTAAAGCGCATTGGATCAGAGTAATCATCTAACTTAGCACGCTCATCTGGCGCTAAGTTTTGGAAACGGTCAACGTTAAATTCAGTATCCCATACGTTGGCAGCATCTACAAAGAAACTGGTACGTACAGAACTGGTGTTTTCTTCATCTAAGAACGGCGTAGGTACAATTAGCTCCATACCTGCAACCGCTTTTGCATTACCACCAATACGCCCTTGTGGTACTAAGATATCAAACTCATCAGAGCCACCAATGCTACCTGTTGTAGTACCATCAGCACCTGGCGTACCAGGGATTGATAAAGGAACACGTGATACAGCTCGCGGTAATATTGTATTACGGTCAAAGCCACGTAGTTCCATTTCCGTTATACGGAAGTACTCTTGGAATGGCAGTGTTTGCTCATAACCGTTTGTTGACCCATAACCATTACCGTAACCAAGCGCTGCACGTGTTGAGAACACCCAACGGTGGTCATTCGAAATTGGCCAATAAAAACGCGAATCGTAGTTCAGTTTAAAGTACTGAAGGTCAGAGTTAGGCGTTGTGGCTGTTAAATTTAATGTTTGGCGCGAACCCGCTGTTGGAAATAAACCACGGTTAACTGTGATACGCGACCAACCAACACTTAGCTCATATTTAGTAAAGTCAAAGCCAGCATCTGGGTTTTCTTCATCTAAGAAGGTTTCGCGTAGTACGCGAGTTTGTTCGTACTCGGCAATTTCTGAAAGTTCTTCTTGAATCCAACGTACGCCAAAGTTAACACGGTTAACCGCATCAATTGGGAAGCCAATATTGGTACCAATACCGTAACTTGTTGATTTATAATCTACTAAGCTAAACTTACTGGCATCGTAGTTGTTGTAAAAAATACTGCTGCCTTGCGATACACCATCTGGCGTAAAGTAAGGGTCAGTGTACGACAAGCTAATGCTTTCAGAACCAGTAGAGGTATTTAAGTTTAAGCCTATTTGATTACCCGTACCTAAAAAGTTAGATTCGGTCACACCAATATTAAACTGAAGCCCTGCGTATGAGCCATACGCTAAGCCCGCGTTAAAGCTACCGGCCGATTGCTCTTTTACGGTAAAGTCTACGTCTACTTGGTCATCTACACCCGGTACCGGTACTACGTTAAAGTCAACAGTTTCCATGTATGGTAAACGTTGAATTTGCAGCTTTGAGCGCTCAAGGTTTTGATTAGATAACCATGCGCCTTCAAGTTGTGTCATTTCGCGGCGAAGTACTTCATCAGCTGTATTTTGGTTACCACCTACAATAATACGACGTACGTACACACGCTTGCCCGGATTTACCGACAGCGTAAGTTGCACTTCTTGTTTTTCATCATCAATTTCTGGAATTGTGCGTACTTCGGCATTGGCATAACCAAAGCGCGCTAAGTAGCTTTTGATAAATTCTTCAGATGAGGTCACCACTGAGCCATTGTAAAGCTCGCCGGCGCGAAGTGGGATAACGCTTTTGATTAGCTCTTCTCGGCCAAGTAAATCACCGATGAAGTCAAAACCTTTTACTGTGTACTTAACACCTTCTGTTAAGTTAGCAGTTACATACACAGATTCGCGCTCAGGACTTACTGATACTTGCGTAGAATCGATATTAAAACGTAAGTAACCGCGGTCTAAGTAAAAGCTGCGAATTTTTTCTAAATCGCCTTCAATGGTTTGTTTTTGGTAACGGTCGCTACCCATAAACTGCCACCACGGTAAATCTTGTTGCGATTCAGCAAGCTTTAAAAGCTCTTCGTTAGAGAATAATTCGTTACCCACTAAGTTGATTTGACGAATAGAGGCGGCTTCGCCTTCGTCAAATTCTAGCTTAAGCTTTACACGGTTACGTGGCAGCTTAGTTACGCTAATATCAACGGTGGCATTGTATTTACCAATACTGTGGAAAAACTCAACCAACCCCTTTTCAATATTATCGATAACGGTTTTATCAAGCGGTTCACCTTGGCGAATATCTTGCTGATCGAGTGATTCGTTAAGCTGCTCGTCTTTTATATCTTTATTGCCTTCAAACTCAATAAAGCTAATAGTAGGACGCTCAGTCACTTTAAAAATAACGTTATTACCATCGCGTAACGCTTTGATGTTGTCAAAGTGACCTGAACGATAAAGTGACTTTATTGTTTTTGAAATCGTATAGTCATCAACGTTATCGCCCACATTGATAGGAACATGCGTTAGTGCTGCACCAAGTGCTACACGTTGCAAACCTTCAATTTTTAAATCTTCAACAATAAAGGAGTTTTGGCCCAGGGCTGCAAAACTTGCACCCAATAAACTTGAAACTGCCAAATGTTTTTTTATAGCCATTTTATTATCTTTATCCTTTACAACTGTATTACCGCTTAACATCAAAACTAATAATTAGTGATGCTTACAATCGTGTTCTAATTAGTAATTGTCACGCTGTAACTACAAACGCGATACATCATTGAACAAAGCGAAACATGTTAAAAATATGAGCAGCAAGGCGCCCACTTTAAAACCAAATTCTTGTGTCTTTTCAGAGACCGGCTTTTTACGGAAAAGTTCAATTATGTAATACATTAAGTGTCCACCATCAAGCACTGGCAGAGGTAATAAATTAAATACTCCCAAGTTAACGCTTATTAGCGCTAAAAAGCTTAAAAAGGCGACTAGCCCGTAGCTTACGCTAGTTCCTGCACCAACTGCAATGCCCACAGGGCCACTTAAATTTTTAACCGAAACCTGACCTGTAATTAAATTACCAATCATGTCAAAGCTAAGCGTTATAAGGCGCCAGGTCTCTTGGGTACCACGAGCAATACTATCAAGCGGACCAAAGCTTCGGGTTTCAACATAGCCCTCAGGCCAAGGTTGAACAACCGGCGCAACACCTAAAAACCCTTGTTCAATACCGTGCTCATTAATGCGCGATTTAGGCGTTACTGTTACGCTATTAATACTATCTTGTCTTTTTACACTAAATTGTAAAGATTTGTTAGCCGATTGCGTAATAAGATTAACTAATTGCTGCCAATCGCTTATTGTTTCACCATTTACAGCGATAATCGTATCGTTAACCTGCAAATTAGCCAGTTCGGCTGCTGAATTTTTAGTAATAGCCGCAATGGTTAATGTGGCTTGCGGTCTAAACGGTACAATACCCAACGAACTCAGTGGCGGCACGTCTTGTTGATCGAGCTTCCAACCCTCTACGTTAAGCATTTTTGTTTGCTCTTGGTAGTTTTCGTTACGCACTACTACGGGCACGCTTTGCTCACCTAAGCTCGACATAAGTGCAAAAGTTGCATCTTGCCAGGTGGCAATTGTGTCATCACCAATTTTAATAATTTGTTCAGAGGGCATAATGCCCGCCTGCTCTGCTCTGCTACCTTCGGTAATACTACCCACTACAGGTTTTACCGATTGCACGCCCACCATGTACATAGCCGCCAACGCCACAATAGCAAATAAAAAATTAGCCAGCGGGCCGGCTGCTACTATGGCTATACGGGCCTGAACCGATTTAGCGTTAAATGACAAATGGCGCTCATTTTCAGGTACCTCATCCACGCGTTCATCAAGCATTTTAACGTAGCCACCAAGTGGAATAGCGGCAATTACGTATTCTGTATTGTATTTATCGTGCCACTTTAAAAGCGGTTTACCGAAACCAATCGAAAAGCGCAGCACTTTAACACCCATTTTACGGGCCACCCAAAAGTGCCCATATTCATGAATAGCAACTAAAATGCCCAGCGCTAAAATAAACGAGCCAAGATTCCAAAAAAAATCTAACATATTAATGAGTCACTTTTGTTATTAGGTCCGCTGCACGTTGGCGGGCTTGTTGGTCACACGCTAATATTTCATCTAGGCTTTGTACGTTAGTGAATGTGGCCGCATCAAGCGTTTGTGCATTAATTTTATAAATGTCAGTAAAGCCAATTTGGCCTTTTAAAAATGCCGCAACCGCTATTTCGTTTGCTGCATTTACCGTTGTGGTTGCGCCTTGCCCTGCGCTGCACGCATCAATAGCAAGTTGTAAATTTGGATAACGCGCAAAATCAGGCTTTGTGAACGAAAAATCACAAATATCCGAAAAGTTGAGTGGTTTTACACCGGCGTTAATTCGATCTGGGTAAGCGAGTGCATGTGCAATAGGCGTGCGCATATCGGGGTTACCCATTTGCGCTAAAATGGAGCCATCGTGGTATTGCACCATAGAATGAATAATACTTTGCGGGTGGATCACCACATCAATATCGCTGGTGTCACAATTAAACAGCCATTTAGCTTCGATAAATTCAAGCCCTTTGTTCATCATGGTGGCTGAATCTACCGATATTTTTTGCCCCATAGACCAATTAGGGTGAGCGACGGCTTCACTAACCGTAACCTCTTTTAAGGTATTTATATCGCGCGTTAAAAATGGCCCACCAGAGCCGGTAAGCAATATTTTACTTACGCCATGCTCTTGTAAATTTTGATCAGCGTTTGCGTTTTGAAGTGGATGAGGTAAGCACTGAAAAATAGCGTTATGCTCGCTATCAATAGGCAACAACGTGGCTTTATGCTGTTTTACTTTATCAATAAACAACTGCCCTGACATAACCAACGATTCTTTATTGGCAAGCAGTACTTTTTTACCTGCTTCAACGGCGCTTAGTGTAGGCAGTAAACCGGCAGCGCCAACAATAGCTGACATGAGGGTATCGACATCGGGATGCGCACATAAATCGATCATAGCCTGCTGTGAATGCATTACTAAGGTTTGGCATGGCGTATTATTTAAATACGATGATAATTGCTCTGCAGCGCTTTGTGTGGCCATAACCGCATATAACGGTTCGTGCTCAATACATAGCTCAGCCATTTTTTTTGCATTGTGGCCTGCAGTGAGGGCAAACACGTTAAATAGCGCTTTATTTCGCGCTATAACATCCAATGTACTTAACCCAATTGAACCTGTAGCGCCTAAAATAACAAGTTGCTGCTGTTGGCTCATAAACTCAAGGTCCATGCATAGCACATTACAAACATTGGGGCTGCTGCGGTTAAGCTGTCAATTCTATCTAAAATACCGCCGTGGCCGGGTAAACAGCGACCACTGTCTTTTAGGCCGGCTTCACGTTTAAACATGCTTTCAAGTAAATCACCGACAGCCGAAAATAAAGCTATAAAGGCGGTCATTACGGCATAAATAGGCCATACAGCAAAATCCACACCGGTAAAATGACAAAAAGCTAAAACAAATATAATTGATGCAACCACACCGCCTGCTAGGCCTTCGATGGTTTTATTTGGGCTCACCTTTGGCATGAGCTTGTGCTTACCAAAACTTTTACCTGTAAAATAAGCCCCTACATCTGCACTCCATACAATACCAAGTACCACTAAAATCAGTACCGAGCCAAAGTGTGTAGATTCAGCGTATTGCGCGCTACGTAAGGTATTGAGTGCAAGCCAAAGTGGAATTAAAGTAAGCAGCCCGGCAATGCCGCGCATTACCAAGCCTTCGTTCCATGCTTTGGCCATGGCTGGGTAGCGCCAAATTAAATAACTGGCCACAATCCACCAAGCAAACGAGAGCGTAAATAAGTAATTTGCATCCCCGACCAGCTGGCCGTTTTGCCATAGTGATTCAATCGGCCAATGTAAATTTAGCAGCGCCAATAACGCGCCAATTAACACCACAAACGCACCACGTTTTAATTTTGTGCATAGGCCCATAAAAGCAGACCACTCCCACGCGCCAAGTAAAACAATAATACCGGCAAAATAACTAAACAATGTTAGTGGAGTATAAAAAACCAAGGCTAGCGCTAACGGCGCTAATACAACCGAGGTTAAAATTCGTTGTTTTAACAAAATAGTGACCCTTATTCTATTTTAGGTATGCGCGAGTAATTGTTTTATTTGTTCACCCGTACAACCAAAACGTCGCTCTCTGGCAACGTAACACGCAATGGCCTCAGCAAATGCTGCTTCGTTAAAATCAGGCCAAAGAGTTTCGGTAAAGTAAAGTTCCGCATAAGCAGCTTGCCATAGTAAAAAATTACTAATACGAACATCACCACCCGTGCGAATTAGTAAATCCGGCTCCGCTTGGTCTGCCATGCTCATATGCTGTGCTAAGCGCTCTTCTGTAACATCCTCTGCCTTGAGTCGTCCGCTAGCAACTTGTAGTGCAAGTTGCTTAGCGGCATTTGCCATATCCCATCTACCGCCATAATTAGCGGCCACGTTTAAATGCAAGCCAGTGTTATCTGCTGTTAGCTCATGCGCAGCATATACTTTGCTACGTAAACTTTCAGAGAATCGTGATAAATCTCCAATAATGGTCAGTTTTACATTATTTTTATGAAGCTTTTTAACTTCCTTTGTTAAAACAAACAAAAAAAGCTCCATTAACGTATTTACTTCGTCCTCGGGGCGGCGCCAGTTTTCACTACTAAAAGCAAATAAGGTTAACGATTGTATCCCTAATTTAGTACAAAACTGAACAGATTGACGAACTGCGTCCACGCCTTTTTTATGCCCGAACACACGAGGTCTATTTCTAGCTTGCGCCCAACGCCCGTTACCATCCATGATGATGGCAACATGTTTAGGTAAACATTGCTGTGAAATTGTATCAGCGTCTAGAACCATAAATATTGAGTATTCCATAAAAAAACGCCGCCTAGTATACCCTAGACGGCGTTTCAAAACTAATATATTTCATAACCTGCATTGAGGTTATTTAGCTGTTTAGATTTCCATCAACTCAGCTTCTTTCGCTGTTAGTTGTGCATCCATTTCTTTGATAAATTTATCTGTAAGCTTTTGAATTGTATCTTCTGCTTGACGCGCTTCATCTTCAGAAATTTCTTTATCTTTTAATAAAGATTTTACATCGCCATTAGCGTCACGACGAATGTTACGCACAGCAACACGGCCGCTTTCTACTTCGCCACGTACAATTTTAATTAAATCTTTACGACGCTCTTCTGTAAGCGGAGGAAGTGGTACGCGAATTACTGTACCAGCAGACATAGGGTTTAAACCTAAGTCAGACGCCATAATTGCTTTTTCTACAGCTTGCGCTAAAGACTTATCGAATACGCCGATAGCCAGCGTACGCGAGTCTTCAATCGTTACATTAGCCACTTGGTTAAGCGGTGTATCAGCACCGTAGTACGATACCATAATGCCGTCTAAAATTGCTGGGTGAGCACGACCTGTACGAATTTTTGATAGTTGACTACCAAGTGCTGCTACACTTTTTTGCATGCGCTCTTGCGCATCTTTTTGAATATCGTTAATCACGGTTTAATCCTAATCTAGTTACTAACTTCATCTGAGGCTTGTGAAGAAATAAGGGTTCCTTCTTCTTCACCCATTATTACGCGTTTTAATGCGCCTGATTTATTCATATTAAATACGCTCAATGGCATATTATGGTCGCGAGCAAGAGTAAATGCCGCTAAATCCATTACTTTTAATTCTTTATCAATAATTTCATTGTAGCTTAAGTGACGGTAAAGTGTCGCATCAGGGTTTTTCACCGGATCATCACTAAATACACCGTCTACTTTGGTCGCTTTAATTACCGTATCAGCTTCAATCTCAATGCCGCGTAAACACGCTGCAGAGTCAGTAGTGAAGAACGGGTTACCTGTGCCAGCGGCAAAAATAACAACGCGACCTGTTTTCAACAAGCTAATAGCTTCAGCCCAGTTATAGGCATCACATACACCATTTAGAGGGATTGCCGACATTAAACGACAATTTACAAACGCACGGTGTAGCGCATCACGCATAGCTAGGCCGTTCATTACAGTTGCAAGCATCCCCATGTGGTCACCAACAACGCGATTCATGCCCGCTTCGGCTAATGAGCCACCGCGTAAAAAGTTACCGCCACCAATAACTAAACCCACTTCTACGTCGAGTTCTACGAGCTCTTTAATTTCTTGTGCCATACGATCTAAAACTTTAGGGTCGATGCCGAAGCCTTCGTCTCCCATTAAAGCTTCACCACTTAATTTGAGAAGAACACGTCTAAAAATAGGTTTGCGATTGATAGTCATAGTTTTGGGGCCAACTTTTATTGAATTATGGATAAAAAATAACCGCGCTTATGTTAAACATAAAAGCGCGGTTATTTTAAAGAATTTCTAAGCGTGACGCAAAAGCAAATAGTACTTTAATTGCATGTATTTTCCTTTTGCATCACAAATAGTATGTCTTACTGACCTTTAGCAGCTGCAATTTGAGCAGCAACTTCAGCAGCAAAATCTTCTTCTTTCTTCTCGATACCTGCACCAACTTCCATACGTACAAAGCCAGTAACTGTTGCGTTTTTCTCTTTAAGAATTTCGCCAACAGATTTTTTCGGTTCCATGATGAAAGCTTGACCAGTAAGAGAAACCTCACCAGTAAATTTCTTCATACGACCAACAACCATCTTCTCAGCGATTTCAGCAGGCTTGCCTTCGTTCATCGCGATGTCGATTTGTACTTGCTTTTCTTTTTCAACAACATCAGCAGGTACGTCATCTGGAGTTAGGTAGTCTGGGTTTGAAGCAGCAACGTGCATTGCAACGTGCTTAAGTGTTTCTTCATCAGCAACACCTGCAACAACAACACCAATACGCTCGCCGTGACGGTACTCAACTAGTTGTTCACCAGTGATGTACTGAAGACGACGTACATTGATGTTTTCACCAATTTTAGTTACTAGCTCAACACGGTCTTCTTCAAACTTAGCTTGTAAGTCTTCGATAGATGTAGTGTCAGCGATAGCAGCATCTGCAACTTTGTTAGCAAATGCTAGGAAGCTTGCATCTTTAGCAACGAAGTCAGTTTGACAGTTAACTTCTACAAGTACTGCAACACCCGCGTTTTGCTTGATGATGATAGTACCTTCAGCAGCAATATTACCTGCTTTTTTAGCAGCCTTTGCAGCACCGCTCTTACGCATGTTTTCAATCGCTAACTCGATGTCACCATCAGTCTCAGTTAACGCTTTTTTACAATCCATCATGCCAGCGCCAGTACGCTCGCGTAATTCTTTAACTAGGGCAGTAGTTACAGCCATTAGTAAATCCTCAAATCTGAAATCAGGTTTAGATAAGCGGGTTACCCGCTCCACAAGAATAGCAAGTCTTCACCTTTAAAAGATGAAGACTTGATGACAGCTAATTACTCAGCTTCTACGAAGTCATCTTTTTCAGCTTGAGCAACGATGTTACTCTCACGGCCTTCAGTGATCGCAGCTGCAACAGCACTAGTGTAAAGGTTGATTGCACGGATAGCATCATCGTTACCAGGTACGATGTAATCAACACCGTCTGGATTAGAGTTAGTATCAACGATTGCAACAACTGGGATACCTAGGTTGTTAGCTTCACGGATAGCAATGTGCTCGTGGTCAGCATCGATTACAAAGATAGCGTCTGGAAGGCCACCCATGTTTTTAATACCACCAAGGCTCTTTTCAAGCTTGTCCATTTCACGAGTAAGCATTAACGCTTCTTTCTTAGTTAACTTCTCGAAAGTACCGTCTTGGCTTTGAGCTTCAAGGTCTTTAAGACGCTTGATTGATTGACGAACTGTTTTCCAGTTAGTCAACATGCCGCCTAACCAACGGTGGTTAACGAAGAATTGATCGCTTTGTAAAGCAGCTTCTTTTACTGCTTCGCTTGCTGCGCGCTTAGTACCAACGAAAAGAACTTTACCTTTGTTTGCAGCAGCACCAGATAAAAACTTAAGTGCAGTGTTGAACATTGGTACAGTTTGCTCAAGGTTGATGATATGTACACGGTTACGTGCGCCGAAGATGAAAGGCTTCATCTTTGGGTTCCAGTAACGTGCTTGGTGACCAAAGTGAACACCAGCTTGAAGCATATCGCGCATTGAAACGTTTGCCATTTTGTAAATCCTCTAAGTTGTTTAGGGTTAGGCCTCCACATATCCCATAGCACCAACACCGCAGTTAAATGAAACTGAAATGCACCCAAGTGTATGTGACGATACGTGTGTGTGTTAAAATAAAATTGTGTTTGCCTTAAATACAAAAAATCATTTAAGAATTTATTTGTAAAAAGACGGCGCGCTTTATACCATATTAAAAATAAATACTCAACGTCTCGTGCAAAAATTGTGCGACGATAATCATCTAAAAACGCAACTTTGGAGCCTCAATGAGCGCTGTGATTAAGACCCCTGAAGAAATCGAGAAAATGCGTGTAGCCGGCCGTTTGGCTGCTGATGTGCTAGAAATGATCGAACCACATGTGGTACCAGGTATCACCACCGATGAGCTAAATACAATTTGTCATGATTATATTGTTAATGTGCAAGATGCCGTTCCTGCTCCTCTTAATTATCATGGTTTTCCAAAATCAATTTGTACCTCAGTAAATCATGTAATTTGTCACGGTATTCCGAACGACAAAGCATTAAAAGAGGGTGACAGTGTAAATATTGACATCACCGTTATCAAAGATGGTTACCACGGTGACACATCAAAGATGTTTCATGTAGGCACGCCTAATATTCAGGGTAAACGCCTTGCAGAAGTTACTCAAGAAAGTCTTTACCTTGCCATTAAAATGGTAAAACCGGGTGTTCGCCTTGGTGATATTGGTGCCGCTATTCAAAAATATGCAGAGAGCTTTAACTACTCTATCGTACGTGAATACTGCGGCCACGGTATCGGCAGCGAGTTCCATGAAGAACCACAAGTAATGCATTACGGTAAAGCAGGTACTGGAGAAACATTAAAAGCAGGTATGTGTTTAACCATCGAACCTATGGTAAATGCGGGCAAACGCCAATGTAAATTACTTAAAGACGACTGGACTGTGGTAACAAAAGACCGTAGTTTATCAGCTCAGTGGGAACACACCTTACTTGTAACTGAAAATGGTGTTGAAATTTTAACACTACGATCAGATGATACAATCGATAGAATTATCGAGCACTAATTTTAAGTGCGCGCTTAATCGCGATAGTAACAGATTTGCCGTATATCGCTTAAGCGGTTTGCTGTAAGGGGGGTAACATAACTTATTGCCCTTACAGCAAATATATTATAAAAATAAATTTCAACTTACAATGCAGTCCATATAGGAGCCAGCCTAAGTGGCATTACCTAACAAAGTAAAAAAGTTGCTCAATGATGCTGAGCAATTAAGCGATTACCGCGATTGCTCCGCCTATTTCTATAAATGGTTGCATAATGAATTCTCCAAACAACCTGTTGGTAAATTAATTAATGCCCGTGCAGAATTTATTGACCGGTTGCTAATCAAACTTTTTCAGGTTTATGATTTAGCTCACGAACCAGACTTGGCTTTAATTGCAGTAGGTGGTTATGGTCGTGGCGAGCTACATCCCTACTCTGATATAGACTTTTTGTTACTTGTTACGAAACAGCCTAATGATGATATTTGCGAAAAAATCGGCCAATTCGTTACTATGTTGTGGGATCTTAATCTCGAGATAGGTCATAGTGTTCGTACTATTGAACAAGCCATAGATCAAAAACGTGAAGACGTTACCTTTGCCACCAGCTTATTAGAAAGCCGTCTTATTTTTGGCAATCATATTGAGTTTGAAAAACTCAAAAACCATATTATTGAAACCCCGGTGTGGGGCTCAGGTGAATTTTTTGTCGCAAAAGTACAAGAACAAAACTTGCGTCACAGAAAGTGCCACGGTACTGCCTACAATTTAGAACCAAATATAAAAGAAAACCCAGGGGGGCTTCGCGACCTGCAAACTATTATTTGGGTCGCTAAAAAGCACTTTAGGGCAGAAACTCTGCAAGAGCTAATTAGTCACGGCTACCTGACCCATGAGGAATATCAAGAGCTGTTAGAGTGTCTTGAAAATTTATGGAATATCCGCTTTGCATTGCATTTAGCCGCAGAACGTTCAGAAAACCGCTTATTGTTTGATCATCAACCCCAAGCCGCAGAAATTTTAGGTTTTGGTAGCGATGGTAAAGCCTCGGTTGAGCGCATGATGAAGCGTTTATTCAGAATCATGAGCCGAGTACGTGAGCTTAACCAAATGTTGCTTTCGTACTTTGAGCAAAGTATTTCGCCAGACAGCAGTCAAGCTACCGTTGA
This sequence comes from Pseudoalteromonas sp. 2CM28B, assembly GCF_023161935.1. Classification (NCBI taxonomy): domain Bacteria; kingdom Pseudomonadati; phylum Pseudomonadota; class Gammaproteobacteria; order Alteromonadales; family Pseudoalteromonadaceae; genus Pseudoalteromonas; species Pseudoalteromonas sp. 2CM28B. The sequence continues at coordinate 25,650 of NZ_JALNTH010000033.1, read as the reverse complement.
AGAGCTTGATCGTAACTTTGAGCGCGTTGGCCATCAAATTCGGGTAAAAAGTCCGTCTGTATTCTTTAGACGCGATCAACTTTTTGTGTTGTTTGAGCATATTGCTGACCACCCTGAAATTACCCATATATACCCAAGCACAATTCGCACTATTCGCCAAGTTCGTCGCCGTTTATTAGGCGACCTACAAGACTACGCAGCCTGCCGAGAAGCTTTTTTACGAATCATAAAGCATCCTAATGGCATGGGCCGCGCATTCACGCTCATGCACAAACACGGCATGTTGGCCGCGTATTTACCGCAGTGGCGTAATATATTTGGGCAAATGCAATTTGACTTATTTCATGCCTACACAGTAGATGAGCACACCCATAAATTAATCAATAATATTTACCAATATTTTGATAAATCTAAAGTGAGTGAGTTTCCTATTTGTAGTGAAATAGTAACCCGTATGGATAAGCCTGAGCTGCTTTATTTAGCAGGTATTTTTCATGATATTGCTAAAGGGCGTGGCGGCGATCACTCAGAGCTAGGCTCGGTTGATGCCATTGCTTTTTCTAAATTACATGGCTTCCCATCATCTGATGGCAAGCTTATATCGTGGCTAGTTGGTAACCATTTACTTATGTCGGTTACTGCGCAGCGTAAAGACATAAATGACCCAGGTGTTATTAAAGACTTTGCTTCGCGCGTAAAAACAGAGCGCCAACTCGATTACCTCTATTGTTTAACCGTTGCCGATATACGCGCAACCAACGACAACTTATGGAATGATTGGAAAAACACCCTACTACGCGAATTATACTTGCATACTCAGCGTGCATTACGCCTAGGGCTTGAAAACCCAATGGATCAACGCGACCAAATACGCGATAAAAAACACCAAGCTAAACAGCGCTTACTTAATTTGGGCTACCTAGAAAACCAAATTGATTTAATTTGGAGCCGCTTTAAAGCCAATTACTTTACTGCCTTTAGCGAGCAGCAAATATCATGGCAAACCGAGCACCTATTAAAATGCGCAGACTTAAGCCTACCCAGTGTCATTGTTTCTGATAAAGCAATGCATGGCGGCACGCAAGTGTTTGCTTATAGCCCATATTCTGGGCCGTTATTCGCTCGCTTAGTTAGCGTAATTGGCTCTAAAAAAGCGCAAATACAACACGCTCAAGTGCTTACTACCAAAGATGGCTATGCCCTATTTAACTTTGTAATACTTGAAGTGAGCGGCGACCCTATTGCAAGTAGCCGTGCTCAGTCAATTAAACGTGGGCTTGAGCAAGCACTTAGCGAACCACGCAAAAAAATACGCTTTAAAAAGAATCGCTCACAACGATTTAAAGACTTTAATATTAAACCTAAAATAGTGCTGCGTCCTCATGCACGTAAAGATCGCAGCCTAATAGAAATTCAAGCTGTTGATATACCCGGTTTACTTACTAAAATTGCCGAAGTTTTCCAAGCGCATTTATTACACATTCACGCAGCCCGTATTACAACGGTAGGTGAACGTGCAGAGGATTTCTTTGTCGTATCAAATAACGAATACCAAGCGCTGACTGATGAAGAGCAAGCCAAAATTCATCAGGCATTACGTAAAAAATTCAACGCCGAAACAGAATAAGGACACACCATGTCAGATTTAAAAACTATGATAGAAAACGCCTGGGACAACCGCGATAGCATTAGCCCAAGCAGTGTATCTAGCGATGTAAAACAAGCAATTATTGACGCACTAGAGCTTCTTGATAGCGGTGCAGCCCGTGTTGCTGAAAAAATATCAGGCGAATGGGTCGTACACCAATGGCTTAAAAAAGCCGTTTTACTATCATTTCGTATTCGCGACAACCAACCAATGAACGACGGCGTAAACCAGTTTTACGATAAAGTACCGCTTAAATTTAGCGACTACACACCGGAGCAGTTTCAACAAGGTGGCATGCGCGTAGTCCCTAACGCAGTAGCACGTAAAGGCAGCTTTGTAGGTAAAAACGTAGTACTGATGCCATCGTATGTGAACATTGGCGCATTTGTAGATGAAGGCACTATGGTTGATACATGGGCAACTGTTGGCTCGTGTGCACAAATTGGTAAGAACGTACACTTATCGGGCGGCGTGGGCATAGGCGGCGTTTTAGAGCCACTACAAGCTAATCCTACCATCATTGAAGACAACTGCTTTATTGGCGCACGCTCTGAAATTGTTGAAGGTGTAGTAGTAGAGGAAGGCGCTGTTATTTCAATGGGCGTTTACATTAGCCAAAGCACCCGTATTTACGACCGTGAAACCGGCGAAATTCATTACGGCCGCGTACCAGCAGGCGCAGTAGTAGTACCAGGCGCACTACCATCAAAAGATGGCACTCACAGCCTATACGCTGCAATCATCGTGAAAAAGGTAGATCAACAAACACGCGAAAAAGTAGGCATCAACGCCCTACTACGCTCAATTGATGATTAAAATAAGCGATAAGCTTTTAGCTGTAAGCCCTAAGCTGATTGGTGTTAAACGTAGGTTGGGTTGAGTGAAACGAAACCCAACGATACGTTGAAGTTAAGTGCTTGAGCTGAACTTTAATTGTATATAAAAAAAGCTCTAAACCCTTTGGGTTTAGAGCTTTATTAAATTCTTCTAAATGAAGTTTTAGTACTGGATACTTCTACATCAAAATCTAAAGAAGCCAAAAGAGACCTCAAGCCTTTAACAGCCAACTCATTATTTTCTGATGGTCCTATTATAATTTCTTCAATTGAATTTTTAGGGAAAGGTATCGCTCTATAAGGAGCAATTACTCCTGACTTCAAAGTTCTATAATGTAAAGGAAAAAACTCGCCATGTTCTGGTTCCAAGAATTCAAAATGTGACGAGTCTATAAAATCAAAATAATCAACTTTTTCATTACCATTTAATGAAACTATTCCAGGATCAAATAATGTAAAACGATATTCTTTTTCGTATTCAAATGCTCTATTTTTTATACTAGCTACTTTAAAGATAACTTCATTAAAAGCTTCAATAGCTGCTATTGCACATTTTTCATCTTGCTCTTTTTCATCTAAATTTGAATTTAAGATATAGCCTAATAGCTCTGGCAGGTAATGTTTCTCGAGCACAGAGTTTAAAATATTCGTAGCCGGCTTATATTCAACAGCATCATAGCTGCTTAAAAATTTTCGTTGCCTAAAATACAAGTCATCGTGCAACTCTTCTTTATTAAACTTGATACAGTATGAAGTTTGTTCTGTCCCATAAGTAAGCCAATGATTTAGACTATCTCGCTCAGTTGTAAATGAAGTAGTATAAATTTCATCTAATTCAGTTTTTTCAATGATGTCCCAAAGGAATTGTAAAAAATGGTTCGCAAGATGTACTTCCTCGTTTTGCATTGCTTTTTGAACTACATCCAAAGGCAATTTTTTATGCTTTGCATAAATTTCTTCAAGCTTTCTTTGTGAAAATTCAGACAAGCTATCTCTAAGCGATTTTATCTTATCAATACCTTCTTTAATTTCTCTAAAGTCATTAAGATACTCTGCGTTAGTAGCCCATAAACTTTTGCTCTCTAAAATTCCCTTTAAACCATCCGCAGAAGTGTAGTGATAAACATAATCCATATTTAAAGCCTAAAAAATTCCCGAGATTAACTCCGAGTCTAACTCTTTTATACAAAACAATAAAATTGAGATGACACAGAGTACTATAACCCTGTTGGGTTTCGCTTCACTCAACCCAACCTACGGCGATAAATTTAACTTCGAGCAGCTCGTCACTGATAGCTGACAACTAGAAACTTCTATTAAACCAATAAAAAAGGCACTTAAAAGTGCCTTTTTAATCTGCTCAGTTAATTTTTTAATTACAGCGCGTTAAATACGTCGTCTGTTTTAGCTGCGCAAATAAAATCGTTTTTGTGTAGGCCTTTAATTGAATGGCTCCACCACGTTACGGTTACTTTGCCCCACTCGGTTAATAAACCTGGGTGATGGCCTTCATCTTCTGCCATATCACCTACTTTATTGGTAAACGCCATAGCTTGTTTAAAGTTTTTAAACTTATAGACACGCTCAAGTTGCATAATGCCGTCGCGTACCTCTGGTACCCAGTCTGGAATTTTTGTAATAAGTTGGGCAAGCTCTTCCTCAGATACCTTTGGCGCATCTACGTGGCAGGCTTCGCATTTTTGTTCACTTAATGAAGACATTTTAAATCCTTACTTTAGCGTTTCTTTTAAATTAAAGTTAACCGGCTAATTTTTCTTTAGGTGGAAATTTTGGGTCGTGCAAACCAAGCGCTTTAGCTTGCTCAACCAAAGTCATAATATCCATTTGCGATATATCAAACAGATCATGAATCGAATTTATGGTGTAGTACTGTGGTTGCATAATATCAATGCGGTACGGCGTACGCAGCACATCAATTACGCTCATAGGCGTTATCTCTGGTGTATCTGAATACACGTACTGGGTTTCACCTGGGCTTGATAATATACCACCGCCGTATATACGCAGGCCGTTTTCGGTTTGCATTAAACCAAACTCAACGGTAAACCAATACATACGTGCAAGGTATACACGATCTTTTTTCTGCGCTGCATACCCTAATTGGCCGTATTTGTGTGTGAATTCGGCAAAGTCAGGGTTTGTTAGCATAGCGCAGTGGCCAAATATTTCATGGAAAATGTCAGGCTCTTGCAGGTAGTCAAACTCTTCTCGACTACGAATAAACGTCGCTACCGGAAATTGTTTGTTTGCCAATAACCTAAAAAATTCATCAAAATCGATAAGCGCAGGTACAGGCGCTACTTGCCAACCTGTTGTGGCAAGAAGCACTTCGTTAAGTTCGCTTAACTGCGGAATACGATCGTGTGGTAGGTTTATTTTTTTAAGCCCATCCATGTACTCATCACAAGCTTTGCCTTCTATGCACGCAAGTTGGCGCGTAACAAGCTCAGACCAAATTTTGTTTTCTTCTTCGCTCCAATGAATAACACCGTTTTCATCAGGTGTTTTAGAGGTGTATTTACTTGCTTTAGCCATAATAACCTTCTTGGGGTTAAGCCCTAAATGTGTGTCAGTGTGATACTCAAGATTACTGAATATCTAATGCAGCCATACTATGCAAAAGTGAAGAAAAGTTTAATAGTTAGGCGGATATCTACATTTAGCACGACCCCCTAAAGTGTATAGTTAATATTACACCACCGGCGTTAATATTATACAACCACTAAATTAAAGGTGTTAAGGGTAAATTCAACTGTACACAAATAAATACACCTAACAAATTAATGTAAAAGCTTGGTTTAAGTCGTCAATAATATCGTTAACATCTTCAAGCCCTACAGAGAGTCTTATTAAGCCATCACTTATGCCTGCGGCTGCTCGCTCCTCGGGTGTGTAAGGGGAATGCGTCATTGATGCGGGGTGCTGAATAAGCGTTTCGGCATCACCTAAACTTACAGCAAGTGTGCAAAGCTTCATGCTATCTATAAACTGCGCTCCTTGAGCAAGGGTGCCTTTAATTTCAAATGCAATAACGCCGCCTGCGGCTTTCATTTGCTTGCCTATATATTTGTTGCCAGGGTGCGATTTAAGTCCAGGGTAATAAACAATATTAACCTGTGGGTGCGCCTCTAAATATTCGGCAACCGTTTGCGCGCTTTGGCAATGGCGCTCCATGCGTATGGCTAAAGTTTTTAATCCGCGATTAATAAGCCATGCGTCGTGCGGGCTTATGGTGGCACCAATATCTTTAAGTACCGTCATTTTTATTAAGGTAATGTGCTCATGCGTTCCACACACAAGCCCCGCTACTACATCGCCATGTCCGTTTAAGTACTTAGTGGCACTGTGCACAATAATATCTATGCCGTACTGCTTAGGTGATTGCAGCAGTGGCGTTAAAAAGGTGTTGTCGACCACACTAATTAAATTATGTTGCTTAGCGAGCCCGCCAATTAAGGCTAAATCAATGACTGCCATTGTGGGGTTGATTGGCGTTTCTACAAATATCATTTTTGAATTAGGTTTTATAGCAGCGCGAAGCTCGCCCTCGTTGGTCATATCAACAAAAGTAACTTCAATTCCCCAGCGCGGTAACATGTGAGCAAAAAACGCAAAAGTACATCCATACAATGCACTTGATGCAATTAAATGATCGCCCTGCGATAAAAAGCTTAATACCGACGCCGATACAGCGCCCATACCTGTGGCGGTAGCAGCAGCAGCTTCGCAGCCCTCTAACTGTGCTACTTTTTGCTCAAGTTCGGTGGTGGTTGGGTTACCCAGGCGGGTATAAATATAACCGGGCTCATCGCCTGCAAAACGCGCGGCACCTTGTGCTGCATTTTCAAAATGAAAGGTAGAGGTTTGATACAAAGGCGACGTGAGTGCGCCATGCGGATCGTTTGCTTTTTGCGGGCCATGAATACATTGGGTATTAATATGCTGCTTGCTCATTGTGTGCTCTCGTTTTTATTATGTGTGTCAATTACATAAATAAAACGCACCGCAGTTTAAATCACAAGCATGCCGGATGCTCAGATGGCTATTTGTGCAAAAACCGCTCAGCGCGGTTTTGTACACAAATATTGCCACTGCTACTTTAGGACGTTGGCTCGGCCTTTTTACGGCTCATAATTTTGCTGGCAATACTTTGCACTGTGCCTTTTAACAAGCTGCGTTTGTTTTCAAGCCGTGGTAATGGGCGGCTAAGCTCCATTGCTTTGTAACCAATACGTGCTGTAAAAATACCGGCGCTTACACCTTGCGCTGCACGCCCCGAAAGCTTACCTAAAAGCTCAGCACTTAATGCTGTGGCTGCTAAATCAGATACAAGCTCAGCACTGCCTACAAACATAACTTGTTTTATTAGCATACGGTAGAGCTTAATGCGGCTTGCGTAACCAAAACCAATGCCATAAATTTTACCAATTTGCTCTATTAACTTAGTACCGCGCCAAAGTACCGCCATCATGTCCACCAGCGCAAGGGGGCTTAGGGCAACAAGCAACGCTGACTCTGTCGCAAAGCGGTTTATAAGCTTTTTAGCTTGCGTGTCTTGCGTTATAAGTAAGCTATTTGCGTAAAGGGTCATTATTTCTTTATCGCTATGATGGGTAGCCACTTGGTTTTTAAACGCATCGAAGTTGTCGAGCTGTTGGTGCTTATTTAGTTTTTCAAGCCAGGGTAATGCGCCACCTACTTGCTCACTATTTAAGAGTCTGTCGGCTTCTTGGCGGTGTAATTGATTACGCTTTAAACTGCGCAGCATTCTGTATTCGCGCCATAGCATGCGCCCAATTAGCAACACACCGCTTACCACCGCCGTTAAATAAACACCGCCTAAAATGGCCGACTGCTCAAACGCAAACACTAACGAATACGCAAATTCTAAAAGCACTAACACTAAAAAGCTTACAGCAAACACCCCTTTAAGCGTTTGCCATTTAGACTTTTTATATACCGGCTCTAGGTCTATTTCATCATCAAGAAGTTCATCTTCAGGCTCTTCAATGTATTCACTTTGACCCTGGGTAATTATTTTTGCAGGAGCAAGCGTCGCCTCAACCTGCTCATCAGCTTGGCTATCAATTCGCCTACCTGCTTGAAAAGTTTGCTGTGTGTCGTTCATGATAATTTATCTCCTAACAAGTACTGCATCACATGATCAAGGCGAATATGCTTAAGTTGCTTATCGGGGTTTGGCATAGGCGCAAACGATAAAAACTCAAAGCCCTGCGCTGGCCACTCATTTTTATTAAGCATGCGCTTTGGTGGCTGTGGGGGTAAATAAGTAAGCCAATCTTGCTCGTTTAATGGTTTACCATAAATACAATCAAGCGTTTGCCCTTTATCGGCCACTTGGCGCGGCTGCGTTGCTGCAATTGACGACATTGCCATGGTTTCTATTTGTACGCCATCAAACTTTAAGTGATTACTTTGCTCATGCACTAGTGAGTCAAGTAGTAGTGCTAAGTCTTTATGGTGCTTAGCACTTATATGATCTGACTTATTTGCAGCAAACAGTATTTTATCTATGTTGGGTTTAAATAAACGCTTAAAAAAGCCCGACTCGCCATAATTAAAATGTGCGAGTAATTGGTTTATTACACTACTTTGCTCATGGAGTGTTTCGTGGCCTTCGTTTAAAGCGCTGAGTACGTCTACCAACACAATTTGGCGGTCAAAGTGTTTAAAGTGCTCATTATAAAATGGCTTAACCACCTCTTTTACATAGGCGTTAAAGCGCTTAATTAAGTGCGCTAAGTTAGAGCCAGGCACTACCTCATCACTTTTTATATGCTGCGCATTTACCGGAAAAAACAACAATAGCGGCGCACCTTGCAAGTCGCCAGGCATTAGCATGCGCCCAGGTTGTAACATGGCAAGCTTAGTATCTTTTTTAAGGCCCACCAGCATACTTTGATAAAGCGCTGCAATGTGTGCAAGTAAGGCTTCATCTACGGGGGCATTTAAATCAAGCTGTTCAAGCGCGTTTAAAAATTCAGTAGAGGTGTTCACACGCGGGTGCTGTAACAATAGCGGATATTGTTGCTCGCACCACAAGCTATAGCTTTGCTCAAGCATAGGTAAATCAAGTAGCCATTCACCTGGGTAGTCAATAATATCTAAATACAGCGTAGATTGCGGCGAAAAATGCCCACGTAACCCAGATGCGCTTTGGTATTTAATCGCTAAACGCAGGGTATTAATGCGCTCGGTTGATGCAGGCCATGTAGGCTCCCCATCGCTTGGGAGCAAGGCATTAAGCGCGCGCGGATAGTCAAACGTAGGGACTTTTAACGCCTCTTGCGGCACCACTTTGGTGGCTATATGGCGGTGCTCTCGCATTACATCAAAAAACGGTAAGTTTTTATCATCGCTTTGTGTTGTAAGGTGCTTAACAAGTGCGGTAATAAACGCGGTTTTACCACTACCACTTAAACCCGTTACGGCTAATTTTACGTGTTGATCTAAACTACGATGAAGGGCTTTCTGGGCTGAACCTTTAATGCTTTTAAAGGTTTTTTTGGCAAATGAAGTGCTACTCATAATGGGCTAGCACTTCATTGATGCTGTTAATCACCGAACAAAGTGCTATTAAATCCTTTAAAGTTTGTTGATTTCACGGCTAACCGTAAACTCGCTTGAAGTAACATGGCGCTCCATATCTTGAAGGCGCGTGTCTATTCGCGTTAAACGCTCTTTTAAGTCTTGCAATGCGCGGCGCGGTGGCTCGCCTTTTTGCCATACTTTAAATTTAACTTCTAGCGGATCGTCAGTTTTAGTTGAGCTACTAGTATGTATAGTTGTGGGGTCTTTTTTATCTAAAATAAACCACGCTGCAATATACGCTACCACAAATAATGGGCCACCCGTTAGCAGTACCGCACTAACAAAAATAATGCGAACTAACCATAACTCCATATTAAAGTAGTCACTTAATCCCGCACATACACCGGCGATTTTACCGCGCTGTGGGTCTCTTAATAATTCGCGTTTGGCACTCATACTTTGCGTCTCCATTGTGGTGACTCTTGATCGAGTAATGCTTCAAGGGTTTCTACTCTATCAGCCATTTTTTCGGCCTTGTGGGCAAGTTCCAATAACTGGCGATGTTCATGCTCACTTAACCCTTGGCTCACTTGCTTTTTGCTACGGTAGTGCAAAATTAACCACAGTGGCGCAACAAAAATCATGAACAAGATAAATGGTGCAATTAGTATCTCTGGATCAAACATAATCCTCTCCTGACAATCCGTAATCGATGTTTAAGCAGTGGGGCACTTTAAGTACCCCTTTATAAGTTATTTATCAGCTAGCTTCTTTTTAAGTTCGGCAAGCTCATCATCTATCTTTTCATTTTTTTGTAGGTCGGCAATTTCATCTGCAAGCGACTTTTTACCTAAATCGTAAGACTCTATTTGAGATTCTAGTCCATCAATTTTAGTTTCGTAGCGCTCAAAGCGATTAAGTGCATCTTCTACTTTAGAGCTATCAAGGGCTTTTTTCACTTCAAGGCGCGACTCAGCCGAACGTTGACGTAAAATAATTGCCTTTTGACGTGCTTTAGCATCGGCTAGCTTTTCTTGTAGAGTGGTGACTTCTTGCTGAAGTTTCTCAATATGAGACTCTACATGCTCAAGCTCAGACTCTACTGCTGCAACTGCTTCTGCCGATTTTTGCTTTTCAAGTAATGCTGAACGCGCTAAATCGTCGCGGTCTTTACTTAGTGCAAGCTCTGCTTTGTCTTGCCAATCGCTTACTTGTGCTTTTAGTGTGTCTACACGACGTACTAATTCTTTTTTCTCAGCCAGTGTTTTAGCTGACGTAGAGCGCACCTCTACTAATGTGTCTTCCATCTCTTGGATAATAAGACGAACCATTTTTTCTGGGTCTTCTGCTTTATCTAAAATGGCATTGATATTAGAATTAACAATGTCTGCAAAACGCGAAAAAATTCCCATAACATTTACCTCTGTAATATAAACTTAGTTGGTCTGCTGTAACTAGTATCAATATGCTTGCCAACTTTTTAAAATCTAAAATACACTTTATTTTCATTAAGTTAAACTAAATATACAAATTCCTTTAGTTATCCCTGATTATGAAATACACTAACTGTTAGCAAAAATGACCAAGAGTTAGGAAAAATGAGCCAATATCGCCAACAGGATAATTTACTCGGCCAATCTGATAGCTTTTTAGCTGTACTTGATCAGGTATCGCAGTTAGCTAATTTAGATAAGCCAGTGCTTATTATTGGCGAGCGAGGAACCGGTAAAGAGCTTATAGCCGCCCGTTTACATTTTTTATCAAAGCGTTGGGATCAAAACTACGTAAAGCTTAACTGTGCAGCCCTTAACGAAAACCTCCTCGAAAGCGAATTATTTGGTCATGAAAGCGGTGCTTTTACCGGGGCAAGTAAACGTCACGAAGGTCGCTTTGAGCGCGCTAACAGCGGTACCTTATTTTTAGATGAGCTGGCTAATACATCGGCCATGGTACAAGAAAAGCTTCTGCGCGTTATAGAATACGGTGAATTTGAGCGGGTTGGTGGTAAACACACCGTAAAGGTAGATACTCGTTTAGTGTGTGCCACCAACGAAGATTTACCCCACCTTGCTGAGCAGGGCGAATTTAGAAGTGACTTACTTGACCGCTTAGCCTTTGATGTAATTACCCTGCCACCACTGCGCGAACGTCAAGACGATATTATGCTACTCGCTGAGCAATTTGCCATGAATATGGCACGCGATTTAGAGTGGGAGTTATTTAGTGGCTTTACCCGCAGCGCCACCGAAACCCTGCTAAATTACGATTGGCCGGGTAATATACGCGAGCTTAAAAATGTAGTTGAGCGAAGCTTGTATCGTCATGGCAATGAACATATCCCCGTTCACCAGATTATTTTAGACCCGTTTGAAAGCCGTTTTAGACCCAAAGCACGCATTAAAGCTCCTATTGCAACACCGGTTGCCCCAGCTGAGCCTACAACACTAGCCACACCTGTTAGCGAGCTTAGTAACGAGCTTAGCGCCCCAATTGAATTTCCGTGTAGCTTAAAAGAGCGCTCTAACGAATTTGAAATAAATATGATTAATAAAGCCCTTGAGCATAGCCAATTTAATCAAAAGAAAACTGCAGAAGTACTCGGTTTAACGTATCATCAATTACGTGGTTATCTTAAAAAATACAATTTATTAGAAGATAAATAGTTAGAGGTTATGCGAGTGCATAAAATACTACTTGTTTTACTAGCCAGCATCTTAACAGGCTGCTTTGATAGTAAAGAAGAAATAATAGCAGAGAAAAACCAAGGCCTCGTTTATTGCGCCGAAGCGAACCCTGTGTCGTTTAATCCGCAAGTAACAACCACTGGCTCAACTATTGATATTATTGCTAATCAGTTATTTGACCGTTTAATTAGTATTGACCCTGTTACTGCAGATTTTAAAAGTGAGCTGGCAACCGATTGGAAAATTAGCAACGATGGAAAGTCGGTTACCTTTACGCTGCGTAAAGGCGTAAAATTTCATTCTACCTCGTACTTTACCCCTACTCGCGATTTTAACGCTGATGATGTTATTTTTACCTTTAGCCGATTATTTGACGTGTACAACCCGTACCATTTTGTAGGCGATGCAAACTACCCGTATTTTCAAAGTGTGGGGCTCGATCAGCTTATTCGTAAAATTGTGCGCGTGTCTGACTATCAAGTGCGCTTTGAGCTATTTCACCCAGAAAGCAGTTTTTTAACGAACATGGCCACCGACTTTGCCGTGGTGCTGTCGCAAGAATACGCAATGCAATTAAAAGCGCGAGATCAAACTAATTTATTTGATCAGTACCCTATTGGCACAGGCCCCTACATTTATAAAGAGTACCGACGCGATCACTTAGTGCGCTTTTACCGCAACCCCCTTTATTGGAAGCACGATGTTGCCCTTGAACAGCTGGTTTACGACATTACGACAAACGGCACTACGCGCATAGCAAAAATGCTCACTAAAGAGTGCGATGTAACCGCGCACCCAAGTAGTGCACAACTGAGTATTTTAGCGCAACGAGACGATATAAACGTTGAAAAAGAAACCAATTTAAATATTGGTTATTGGGCCTTTAATACTGAGCGCGCCCCTTTTGATGACATTAGAGTACGCAGAGCCCTTGCGCATGCAATTGATATAGACAAAATAATGCAAGCCGTTTATTACGGTAATGGTATACGCGCGCAATCTATTTTACCGCCAACCTCGTGGGGCTTTGAACCACAAGAAAACATGCCTATGTTTGACCCAGAGCTAGCTAAAAAACTACTCATAGAAGCGGGGTTACCGAATGGCTTTGATATGACCATTTGGGCAATGCCGGTGAGTCGAATATACAATCCTAATGCCCGTAAAATGGCTGAGCTGATGCAAAGCGATTTACGAAAAATAGGTGTTAACGTGAGTATTGTTGAGTACGAGTGGAATACTTTTATTCAGCGTATAGGTGAGCACCGCCACGATAGCGTATTACTCGGCTGGGCTGCCGATACCCCCGATCCAGATAACTTTTTTAGCCCATTGCTAAGCTGCACTGCCACTTTTAGCGGTAAAAACCCAGCCAATTGGTGTAACCCGCAGTTTGACTTATTGCTTACCCAAGCGCTCGACACCACCGATTTAAGCTTACGCAAACAGTATTACGATCAGGTTCAAGCGCTCATTGTAGATCAGCTTCCGTTAGTGCCTATTGCTCATGGTATGCGTTTTCAAGCAAATAGTGCCGATGTAGAAGGGATAACCCTTGGCCCATTTGGGGCGATTTCACTCGCAAATGCGAGGAAAAAATAATGATACTTGATTATATATTACGCCGCCTTGGCTTGTTTTTGTTCATGATTTTAATGCTAAGCATATTTACCTTTTCGCTTAGCTACTTGTTCCCAGGGGATCCGCTTAGCAACCTAAGTGGCATTCCTAGCGGTAATTTTTCTCAGCACAGTGAGCTTGAAGATAAATACATGTATGACAGCAACTACGTTATGCAGTATTTAGCGTTTTTAGGGCGTATATTTCAAGGTGACTGGGGCGTGTCGTTTGCCTCGGGAGATAACGTTTTTCAGCACATTTTAGATTTAATTCCAGCAACTTTAGAGCTGTGTGTTTATGCGCTTATTGTATCGGTTGTGGTAGGTGTACCAGCGGGCATTTTGGCCTCAGCATATACACGCCGTTGGCCAGATAAATTAATTAGCTCTACCACCATGATTGGTTACTCTATTCCGGTTTTTTGGTTAGCGCTGTTACTTATTATGATTTTTTCGCTCAAACTGGGCTGGTTTCCTATGTCGGGTAGAATGGGGTTACTATTTGAAATACCGCCTAATACCGGGTTTATATTAATCGATATTATGCTCGCAGGCTTCCCCTACAAAGGTGAAGCATTTATAGATGCACTGCATCACTTAACATTGCCAACCATAGTGCTAGCCATGTTTCCTACCACTGTTTTAGTGCGCTTTACCCGCGACTCTATGCTTAAAGTAATGGATCAAAGCTTTATAAAAACAGCCAGGGCAAAAGGCCTTAATCGCCGCCAATTAATCATGCATCATGCGCTGCGCAATGCGCTATTGCCGGTAATAAAACAAATAGGGCTGCAATTTAGTACGCTTATTACGCTTGCCATGATAACCGAAGTTATTTTTTCTTGGCCTGGTATTGGCCGTTGGCTAATCGATAGTATTTACCAACGAGACTACCCTGCTATTCAAGGCGGTTTAATGGCGGTGTCTATGTTTGTTATTATTGCCACTATTGTTGCCGAGCTTACATATACTCTGTTCGACCCAATTTCGCGGAATCAGGCACATGGTAAAGTTTAAATTATTTTCTGAAGAGTCGAATAAATCGCCGCTGGCGCGTTTTTGGCGCAAATTTAAAAACAATCACCCCGCCTTGGTGGGGTTATGGATTTTTATGGCGTTTGCGTTATTGGCCGCCAGTGCGCCCTTTTTAGCGCCGTATGGAGTTAACCAGCAACATAGCGATGCTTTACTTATACCGCCATCATGGCGAGAAATGGGTGATGTGCGCTTTATTTTAGGCACCGATGATTTAGGACGCGATGTACTCTCACGCTTGATGAATGGCGCAACTTACACGTTTGGCTTATCGGTGGTGGCTGCCTTTATTACTACCATTATTGGTGTGCTTGTTGGCACTTTTGCCGGCATTAGCCGCGGCCTTCGCTCAAGCTTTTTAAATCACTTGCTTGATATCACGCTCTCTATTCCGTCTTTGCTATTGGCGATTATTATTATCGCAGTGCTTGGGCCGGGCTTAATGAATACAGTGTGGGCCATTATACTGGCGTTATTACCGCAATTTATTCACTCTATTCGTAATTTAATTGTTGATGAGCTAAGCAAAGACTACATTACCGCTTTTAGGCTTGATGGTGCCTCTAACTGGCATATTTTGTCGCGGGGTATTTTTCCTAATATTTATGAGCACATTGTGGTTATTTTTACCACCGCGCTTTCTACTGCTATTTTAGATATTGCTGCCTTAGGCTTTTTAAAACTTGGTGCACAGCCCCCAACTACCGAATGGGGCGCCATACTGGCTGAGAATTTAGGCCTTATATATTTAGCACCTTGGACCGTTGCGCTACCGGGTGTATTATTATTTTTAGCGGTTTTGTCTACCAATTTAGTAGGTGATGGCCTACGAAAAGTGCTTAAAGCACGTAAGGCTGATTAATGCAATTACTCGACGTTAGAAATTTAACCATAGAGCTGCGTACCTCTGAAACGGTAATTCGCGCTGTAGACAGAGTCAGCTTTAGCCTAAAAGAAGGCGAAGTACATGGCTTGGTGGGAGAGTCGGGCTCTGGTAAAAGCTTAATAGCCAAAGCCATTGTTGGGGTACTTAACGAACGCTGGCATATAACAGCCGATAGAATGCATTGGCGCGGTGTTGATTTAATGCGCTTAACCCCAGAGCAACGCAGAAAAACAGTCAGCCAAGACATTGCGATGATTTACCAAGACCCTAGCCGCTGCCTTGACCCAACCGCTAAAATATTTGACCAAATAGCCGAAACACTGCCTGAAACATCCACTAAAGGCTTTTTTTTAAAGCGCAATAGAGAACGTAAAGACCGCGTAAAAGCACTTATCCATAAAGTGGGTATTAAAAACCACGACGCTGTGCTTGATAGTTACCCGCACGAGCTCTCAGAAGGCGTGTGCCAAAAGGTGATGATTGCCATGGCCATAGCTCGCACTCCTAAGCTACTAATTGCTGATGAGCCGACTACAGCGCTTGAAAGCACCACCCGTGCACAGGTATTTAGGTTGCTAAAAAGCTTAAATCAATTAAAAAACATGTCTATTTTGATGATTTCTCATGAGCTTGAAGAAATAGCCGACTGGTCGCACGGTATTCATGTTTTATATTGTGGGCAAATGGTTGAAGCCGGCCCAACGCAACGTATTTTTCGCCAGCCTCGCCACCCTTACACGCAAGCGTTATTAAAAAGCTTACCCAATTACGAGCAAGGCTTAGCACACAAAGAACCCTTTTATGCACTTAAAGGCACTATCCCTACTTTGCAACATTTACCTATCGGTTGCCGATTAGGCCCACGCTGCCCTCAAGCACAAAAAGAATGTGTAATTACCCCTGCACTTACTAAGCACCATGGGCACAGCTATGCGTGTCATTTTCCGCTTATTAAGGAGATGAAGTAATGCAACCGGTATTAAAAGTACAAGCGCTTTGTAAAACCTTTAACATACGTGCCGGTTTATTTAGCCGCAAAAAATTTGAGGTACTAAAAAATATCTCTTTTTGTGTGGGCAAAGGCGAAACAATCGCAGTAATCGGTGAAACCGGTGCGGGTAAAAGTACACTCGCTAAATTACTCGCAGGGGCCGATAGCGCCGACAGTGGGCAAATTTTATTAGAAAGTAATATTATTGAAGATGACGGCGTGCGCGATGATCAATGTCGACATATCCGCATGATATTCCAAGACTCCGCTGCCTCGCTCAACCCAGGTCTCACCATAGGTGATATGCTAGATGATTGCTTGCAGTATAATACCGATTCAGACCAACTGGCTCGCCAAGAAAAAATAGATGCCACGCTTTCTAAAGTAGGGCTGCTAATCGATCATCAACATTATTACCCTCACATGTTTAGTGTAGGCCAATTGCAGCGTGTAGCGTTGGCGCGGGCGCTCATTTTAGACCCTAAAGTGGTGGTGCTTGATGAAGCTCTATCGGCTTTAGATCCCTCCGTTCGTGCTCAAACAGTTAACTTATTACTTAAGCTGCAAAAAGAAACCGGTCTAACTTATGTACTCATTACGCACCATTTAAGTTTAGTGCGCCATATCAGCGATCAGCTAGTGGTGCTTGAAAAAGGTGAGGTAGTAGAATATGGGCGTACCGAAGAGGTGTTTCAAAATCCGCAATCAAAAGTAACACAGCGCCTAATTTGCTGTTAATTCTAAGCTTATATTTATAAAACAATACTGCCTAATCATTTTACTAAGCACACATTGAAGTTATAAAAAAGGCGCGTTACTTATAAAGTAACGCGCCTTTTTTAATGTGTCGCGATTATTCTGCTGCTTGCTCTTCCACGGGTAGGTTTAGCTCAGCTTTAGCCTTTAAAGACTCAATAAACGCTAAGTAGTTTTTGTTAGCTTGCGCCATAGTAATGTTTTGCTGTACTTGCGGGTCGATATTTGCGGTTACTTGCGCATCGCTTACCGATTTAAGTGCAACAATTGCTGCATCACCGTTGTTTAAATCAACCACGTCTGTGCTTGGTGCATCATTAGGACGAGGCATTTTAAACGCTTGTGTTACAATAGCAGGCGAAACCGTGTAGCTTTGACGCGTTAAGCTCGCTTCTTCACGTACCGTTAGGTTTTGCTCACTGGCCACATCGCTTAGCGTTTTACCTGCTTGGACTTGTGCAAATAACTCACGTGCTTTTTCTTTAGCAAGTGTTGATGCTTTTTCATTAACTAAACGTGTTTTGATTTGCTCACTCACTTGCGCAAGCGGTTTAGTTGCAGATGGCTCGTATTTATTTACACGTACTACAATAACGTGCTCATCACCTAGCTCAATCACTTCTGAGTTTACTTTATCTTCAAGTAATTCTACTGAGAACAACTGTGAAATTACCGCAGGTGTATTAAGTGGCTCTGGCAATGCATTACGTGCAACAAGTGGCGTGGTTTTAACTTCAACGTCTGCCATTTCTGCTGCATCGTCTAAACGGTCAGAAATCTCAAATGCTAAGGCACCCATTTCTGTTTGCTTTTCGTAAAACGCATCTACTTTTTCAGTTTGCTCAAGCTCTGCACGTAAGTCGGCTTTTACGTCGTCATACGCTTTCACTTGCTCTGGCTGTAAGTCAGTAAGTTTAATAATGTGATAACCAAACTCTGATGCTACAACTTCTGAAATATCACCTTTGTTTTGAAGCGCAAATGCAGCATCTTCAAAAGCTGGGTCCATTACATCGCGCTCAATCCACTCTAGGTCGCCGCCCATTTCGCCACTCACAACATCATCAGATGATGACTCTGCAAGCTGTGCAAAATCAGCACCTTGCTCTAACTGCTCATGTAATGCGTTGGCTTTTTCAAGCGCGGCATCATCATCTTCGCTGTTATCAATTAAAATGTGTGATACACGGCGTTTTTCAGGCTCGATGTATTGTGCTTTATTTTGCTCATAATACGCTTTTACGTCGTCTTCTGTTACCGACTCTACGGTGATATCTTGTGCTTTAAGCTCAATGTAATCAACCGATACACGCTCTGGCGATAAAAATTGTGATGCGTTTAGCTCGTAGTAATCAGCAATTTCTTGCTCAGATACGTCTACGTTTGCTTGTAACGCTTCTTTGCTTAACACAAGGTAGTCTATGCTACGCGTTTGCTGCTGCAGGGCTGCAGCGCGTTTAAGCTCGTTTTCAAGTGCAAACTCAGTACCAGCAACCGCAGACACTAATTGGCTGCGTGTCATGTCTTTACGTAAGTACTCACGAAAAGCATCTGGTTGAAAGTTCATTTGACGAATTACTTGTAGGTAACGGTCGTTATTAAATTTTTCACCAATTTGAAAGTACGGTAGTTCTAAAATTGTTTTACGTACGCTGTCGTCGCTTACGCGAAGGCCTAAATCTGCCGCTAATTGTGATTGCAATTCTTGTTGTACTAAGCGGTCAATTACACCTTGACGAATTTGCGCCATGTAATTTGGATCTGCACTGATTTGTGCAAAGTATTCGCCAAATTGTTGCTCTAAACGGCTACGTTCGTTTTGATAAGCACGATTAAATTCGGTTTGGCTAATTTTAATTCCATTTACTTCAGCAACGGGTTGTTCTGGGGTTTGACCTAAGTAACTACCGATCCCTGCTAAGGCAAAAGATAAAATCACCGCGCCTAAAATTATTTTGGCTACAGGACCCTGTGAGCCCTCTCTGATTTTCTCAAGCATTTGTTTATCTCTTATTGATCAAGGTATTTTACCTTGTCATATGTAAAAAAAGCGTATCTTACCAGATACGCTTTTTCACTTGAAGTAACTGGCGGTGAAGTTACTTAATTCATCGATTAGGATAATTAAGTTTATATACACTCGCCATAACTAATCTGTATTTAAACAGTGATTAGTTTACTGCGTCTTTCAGCGCTTTACCGGCTTTGAAAGAAGGAATATTTGCCGCAGCGATTTGGATAGTTTCACCAGTTTGTGGGTTACGGCCTGAACGAGCAGCACGCTCGCGTACTGAGAAAGTACCAAAACCTACAAGTGCAACTGAATCGCCATCTTTAAGCGCTCCAGATACAGACTCGATGAATGAATCTAGTGCACGACCTGCAGCCGCTTTAGAAATGTCAGCGTCAGCTGCGATTTGATCGATTAATTGAGATTTATTCACAATATCATCCTCTTTCATTGTTATTATCAAGAGCGATTGTTTTTTAAACTAACATCACTTTTTTGAAAATTTTAGAGCAAACTTTTAATGC
Organism: Pseudoalteromonas sp. 2CM28B; assembly: GCF_023161935.1. Lineage (NCBI taxonomy): Bacteria > Pseudomonadati > Pseudomonadota > Gammaproteobacteria > Alteromonadales > Pseudoalteromonadaceae > Pseudoalteromonas > Pseudoalteromonas sp. 2CM28B. Next base: position 6,087 of record NZ_JALNTH010000033.1, on the reverse strand, counting down.
TCACATGATTATATTTTTCTTAAGCCTAGGCCCCATAAGGGCTAGGCTCGAAAACCAGTGCTTAACTTATCATACCGATTAGATTTGAAAAGCCCTTTAAAGCACTTTTTTTGGGTTTTTTATTGGTTTTTCGGTGTTTCGACTGAAAAACTCTCAACAGGATGCACTAAAGCTAACTTTAATACTTCATCAATCCACGTAACTGGGTGAACATCTAAGCCTGCCAGTACGTTATCTGGGATCTCTTTTAAGTCACGTTCGTTAATTTTAGGAATGATGACTGTTTTAATTCCACCACGGTGTGCAGCAAGTAGTTTCTCTTTTAAACCACCAATAGGCAGTACTTCACCGCGCAGTGTTATTTCACCTGTCATTGCTACATCGGCTTTAACGGGGTTACCTGTTAAGCTCGATACTAAACCCGTTACCATTGCTGCACCGGCGCTTGGGCCATCTTTAGGGGTCGCGCCCTCTGGTACATGCACATGAATGTCGCGTTTTTCGTAAAAATCGTTATTAATACGGAACGTATCAGCACGATTACGAACCACCGTCATGGCCGCTTGTATCGACTCTTGCATTACATCGCCCAGTGAGCCTGTGTAGCTTAGCTTGCCTTTACCTGGCACAGCCGCACATTCAATGGTCAGTAAATCGCCGCCTACTTCGGTCCACGCTAAGCCTGTTACCTGGCCAATGCGGTCACCGTCTTCAGCTTTACCGTAGTCGTAGCGCTGTACACCTAAAAACTCTTCTAGGTTATCTTGATTGATAGTGACTGTTTTAGTCTCTTTATCAAGTAAGATATTTTTAACGGCTTTACGACATAGTTTAGATACTTCGCGCTCTAAATTACGTACGCCCGCTTCACGCGTGTAGTAACGAATAATGCCAATAATTGCACTGTCTTCTATTACTAGCTCAGAAGGTTTTAAACCATTGCGCTTAACTTGCTTAGTAATTAAGTGCTCTTTTGCAATGTTTAGCTTTTCATCTTCGGTGTAACCCGATAAGCGAATAACTTCCATTCTGTCTAATAATGGACCAGGGATATTAAAGCTGTTTGATGTTGCTACAAACATTACATCCGATAAATCGTAGTCTACTTCTAAGTAGTGATCAGCAAAGTGGCTGTTTTGCTCCGGATCGAGCACCTCTAATAGTGCTGATGCTGGGTCGCCGCGCATATCAGATGACATTTTGTCGATTTCATCTAACAAGAATAATGGGTTTTTAACGCCCACTTTTGTCATGTTTTGAATCAGCTTGCCTGGCATAGAGCCAATGTAAGTACGACGATGACCACGAATTTCAGCTTCGTCACGTACACCACCTAAAGCCATACGAACATATTTACGACCCGTAGAGCGTGCAATAGACTGCCCTAGTGACGTTTTACCTACACCCGGTGGTCCTACTAAACATAAAATAGGCCCTTTAAGCTTATTAGTACGTTGTTGCACCGCGAGGTATTCAATTATGCGTTCTTTAACTTTATCTAAGCCGTGGTGATCGCTATCAAGAATTTTTTGCGCGCCTGCTAAGTCTTTTTTCACTTTCGAGCGTTTTTTCCATGGTACGTTAATTAACGTATCAATGTATGAACGCACTACAGTGGCCTCTGCAGACATTGGCGACATCATTTTAAGCTTATTAAGCTCAGTTGATGCTTTTTCTTTCGCTTCTTCTGGCATACCTGATTCTTCAATACGCTTTTTAAGCGCTTCAAATTCGTCAGGTACATCATCAAGCTCACCAAGTTCTTTTTGAATGGCTTTCATTTGCTCGTTGAGGTAGTACTCGCGCTGAGACTTTTCCATCTGCTTTTTCACGCGGGTACGAATTTTTTTCTCAACTTGCAATAAGTCTATTTCACCTTCCATTAGTGCCATTAAGTATTCTAAGCGCTCTGTAACGCTTGAAATTTCTAACACTTTTTGTTTTTCAGGCACTTTTAATGGCATATGCGCTGCCATTGTATCGGCAAGGCGTGCTGGCTCATCAATGCCTGAAACAGAGGTTAATACCTCAGGTGGAATTTTTTTATTAAGTTTTACATAGCCTTCAAACTGGCTAACAGCGCTGCGGATGAAAATATCTTGTTCTTGCTCATCCACTGAATCAGATTCGATGAACTGAGCATTCGCTACAAAAAACTCATCGTTATCTACAAATTCTTCAATTTGTGCGCGCTGCGTACCTTCAACTAAAACTTTAACTGTACCGTCTGGTAACTTTAATAACTGAAGTACAGTAGCAATAGTACCGATACGGTAAATATCGTCTTGCTCAGGTTCGTCTACAGTTGCATCTTTTTGTGCAACCAAGAAAATTTGTTTGTCTTTATCCATTGCCGCTTCGAGGCATTTTATTGATTTTTCACGGCCTACAAAAAGCGGGATCACCATGTGCGGATATACCACAACATCGCGCAGTGCTAACACTGGGATTTCGACTCGATCGGTTCTCTCAAGCGTCATTATAGTTTCTCTTCGCACTTCATTTATTTAAAAGATTACTCAAGTATATGGGGATAATCTAATTAAAGTTCAACAATTTTCTCCAACTCGTTCAAATTAATTATAAAAAAAGGAGCCTAAGGCTCCTTTTTTATACAAATAGCTTAAAAACTACTCTGATGCAGCTTTATCTTGATTATTGTTTTCATAAATCAAGATTGGGTCAGATTCACCTTTAATCACGGTTTCATCTATAACCACTTTGCTTACATCATCCATTGATGGCAGCTCATACATAGTATCAAGCAGTACGCCTTCAACAATTGAGCGTAGTCCGCGAGCACCTGTTTTACGCTCCATTGCTTTGTGAGCAATAGCGCTTAGTGCATCATCACGGAACTCTAATTCAACGTCTTCCATACCAAACAATACAGAGAACTGTTTAGTAATGGCGTTTTTAGGTTCACTTAATATTTGTACAAGTGCCGCTTCATCAAGCTCAGTTAATGTAGCAACAACAGGTAAACGACCAATAAACTCAGGAATTAAGCCGTACTTAACTAAATCTTCTGGCTCTACGTCTTTAAATGTTTCGCTTAAAGAGCGGCTCGACGCTGACTCTTTAACGTTAACACCAAAGCCAATTCCGGTATTTTTATGGCTACGCTGTTCGATTACTTTATCTAGGCCTGCAAATGCACCACCACAGATAAATAAAATCTTAGAGGTATCAACCTGTAAAAACTCTTGCTGCGGGTGCTTACGACCACCTTGTGGTGGTACTGAGGCAACCGTGCCTTCAATTAGTTTAAGCAGCGCTTGTTGTACGCCCTCACCCGACACGTCACGTGTAATAGATGGGTTATCTGATTTACGCGAAATTTTGTCAATTTCATCAATGTAAACAATACCACGTTGCGCTTTTTCTACGTCGTAGTCACATTTTTGTAGCAGTTTTTGAATGATGTTTTCTACATCTTCACCTACATAACCGGCTTCGGTTAGTGTAGTTGCATCTGCCATAGTAAACGGTACATCAAGTAAACGCGCAAGTGTTTCTGCCAGTAATGTTTTACCACTACCTGTAGGGCCAATAAGCAAAATGTTACTTTTACCTAGTTCTACTTCTTGCTTTGTAGATTGGTTACGTAGGCGCTTGTAGTGATTGTATACCGCTACAGACAATACTTTTTTAGCATGGTCTTGACCAATTACGTAGTCATCTAAGTGATTACGAATTTCTTTTGGCACAGGTAGTTTATCAGACGAATTATGCTTAGGAGCAATGTCTTTGATTTCTTCCCTGATAATATCGTTACACAGCTCTACACATTCATCACAAATGTATACTGAAGGACCTGCAATTAATTTACGCACTTCGTGTTGGCTTTTGCCACAAAAAGAGCAGTATAACAATTTATTACTTTTGTCGCCGTCTGTAGGAGTGTCAGACATTCAGCTACCTCTTTTATACGTTGGCTGCCAAATAAGGTTGGCAACTATTTCAAATTCGCTTTTAACTATACCAAAATTTACTGGTTTTCGCATAGTAACTCAAAGTGGCAAGCAATTATTTGCTTGCCTACACGCTTACTTGCTTTCGCGACTTGTAAACACTGAGTCAACCAGGCCGTAATCTACAGCTTGTGATGCACTCATAAAGTTATCACGGTCAGTATCGCGTGAAATAACATCTAATGGCTGGCCTGTATGCTCTGCCATTAAGCGGTTAAGTTTGTCTTTAATAGACAGAATTTCTTTTGCGTGTATTTCAAAGTCAGATGCTTGACCTTGGAAACCACCTAACGGTTGGTGAATCATTACACGTGAGTTTGGTAAACAAAAACGCTTACCTTTAGCGCCAGCAGTAAGCAAAAATGCGCCCATGCTTGCCGCTTGGCCAACACAAATTGTACTTACATCTGGTTTGATGAAGTTCATTGTATCGTAAATTGCCATACCAGCGGTTACCGAACCACCTGGTGAATTAATATATAAAAAGATATCTTTTTCAGGGTTCTCTGATTCTAAAAATAGCATTTGCGCTAAAATTAGGTTTGCCATGTTGTCTTCAACTTGGCCCGTTAAAAAGATAATTCGCTCTTTTAATAGACGCGAATAAATGTCATACGAGCGCTCACCTTTAGCTGTTTGTTCAACAACCATAGGGACTAATGCATTTAGGGGATCTGTCATACCAGTGTTCATACTTTTTTAATTCCTTATGCGCTTATGCTTTTTCTTACTAAAGGAAGCATAGTTATCATTTTTCGCAAATTATGGGGCACAAACTAAAATGGCCCGGGCACACTGCATAAACAGAGTAACACGAGCCATTTAATCGTTAGCGAGCGCTTAAGTCAATGACTTATTAAGCACCTTGCTGAGGATTCATGATGTCATCAAATGCTTTTTCAACGTCAGACACGTTTGCTTTAGCTAAAATAGCTTCAACAGCTTGCTCTTCCATTGCAACATTACGCATTTGCTGCATAAGTTGATCATTTGCTTTGTAGTATTCTACTACTTCAGTTGGATCTTCGTAAGCAGATGCAACTGTAGCAATTAATGCTTCAACTTTTTCATCATCAACTTTGATATCGTTTGCTTTGATCACTTCACCTAGTAATAGGCCAGTTTTAACGCGAGTTACAGCTTGCTCGTGGAACAATTCAGCTGGAAGCTCAGGCATGTTTTTAGCGTCGCCACCAAAACGTTGAGCTGCTTGCTGACGTAATGCGTCAACTTCTTGATCAATAAGTGCTTTAGGCACTTCGATTTCGTTGTTTTCTAAAAGACCTTTAATCGCTTGGTCTTTCACGTTAGCTTTAACCGCTTGGTCTAGCTCACGTGTCATGTTCTTTTTAACTTCTTCTTTAAGCGCGTCTACGCCGCCTTCGGTAACACCGAACTTAGTTGCAAACTCTTCGCTTAATTCAGGTAGCTCTTGTGCTTCAACTTTTTTCACTGTGATAGTGAATTGAGCCGCTTTACCTTTCAGGTTTTCAGCGTGGTAATCTTCAGGGAAAGTTACATCAGCAACTACTTCTTCGCCTGCTTTTTTACCAACGATGTTGTCTTCAAAACCTGGGATCATACGACCTTGGCCAAGCTCAAGTGGGAAGTCTTCAGCTTTGCCGCCTTCAAACTCTTCACCGTCGATAGTACCTACGAAATCAACTGTTACACGGTCGTTTTCGCCAGCAGCTGCGTCAACATCAGCCCAAGAAGCGTGTTGCTTACGAAGTGTTTCTAGCATGTTTGCTAAATCTTCGTCAGTTACTGTTACCGCTGGTTTTTCTACTGCAATTTTGTCTAAACCTTGAACTTCAACTTCAGGGTATACTTCAAACGTTGCTGTAAACTCTAAATCTTTACCTGCTTCAAGTGATTTAGGTGCAAATGATGGTGCGCCAGCAGGGTTAATTTTTTCAGCAACAATTGCTTCAATGTAGTTACGCTGCATTACTTCGCCAGCTACTTCTTGACGAACCGCAGGTCCAAAACGCTTGTTAATTACTGAAACTGGTACTTTACCAGCACGGAAGCCATCGATACGCTGCGTTTTTGACAGTTGTTGTAAGCGTTTTTTTACTTCGGTCTCAACGTTCTCTGCAGGAACGGTGAT
>NZ_JALNTH010000032.1:0-84269 GCF_023161935.1 Pseudoalteromonas sp. 2CM28B | reverse complement strand
GCATATTACGCTTTCCTATTTTTTTGTCAACACTTAATTTTGTTAAACTTGAAAGTTTTCGAAACTAAGTTTTACTCAACTCACTGAGTAGCTCGTGCCTCGCTATGCGTTGCCCTCTGCCGTCTCAGTGGGGTCGCATTATAGGGAGATCCGAAAACAGATCAACCCTTTTTTGAAGAAAACCTGAAATAAATGACTGTTCGCTGGATATTTAGACTAAACGCTCATTTTAACCACTAAAAACTCCGCAAAGGTCGACTTAATTAGCTTACTTTAAGTTTCCAACCGCATTTTTTCTGATACTTAATCTCTTGATTTAGCTCACTTGCCATCAATGGATGATTTTTTAACCAATCATTTTCAAATTGAATCACTAACTCTTCATTCTCAGCTGTTATCTTAAAGTTTGGCAACACATCATCTTGTCGGCGCATTGATAGAATAACAGCGATACGTAATAGTCGAACCATATACGCGGCAACAATACTATGTGCACCTAAATGATCTAAGCATCCCTTTTGAAGGTCCCAGCGATGACTATTAGCTATAGCAACAATTACTTTATGCTCTGATTGTGAAAAACCGGGCATATCGGTATTTTCTAAGATATAAGCGGTATGTTTGTGGTACTGCTTATACTCTATTAGTAAACCTATTTCATGAAGCTGCGCGACAGCATTCAAAAGCGGTAATCCGTTTTGTGCTTCAATCGGCCAATAATGACTGACTTCATTAGCTAACAGTACTGCTAAACTTGATACTCTAGATGCTTGCTTTTGATCCACATGATAACGATTCATAAAACCATCAATAGTACGTTGGCGAATGTCGGTATTGTGTAGCTCCGGTAGCATGCTATATAAAACACCTTCACGAAGCGCGCCACCCGCTAATCCCATTTGTTCTATTTCTAGTGACTCAAACAGTGCAATTAAGATAGCCAGCCCAGATACAAACACTAAACGTCGCTCTTCACTTAACCCTGGCAAGTCGAGTTCAGCGATAGTCTCATAAGCAATAGATTGTTGCTTAATGGTGTATAGCTTTTCAAGGGTGAGCATTTCATTTAAATTTTGTGCCACCATGATTTCTTGAATAGCTTGTACGGTCCCTGACGCACCAGAGGCAAGTTGCCAACCAGCCGTTTTATACTCAGGCGCTATTTCATCAATAACAGCACGCGCGGCTTTAATAGCAGTATTAAAGTTTGCTTCATTTAACTGGCAATCTTTAAAGTAGCGTTCAAGGTAAGTAACACACCCTATATTAAGACTTTTATAGTGACGTGCTTCAAAGCCTTGGCCGATCACCACTTCAGTACTCGCACCACCAATATCAATAACTAGCTGTTTGCCCGCACATGAAGAAGTGTGCGCAACTCCTTTGTAAATAGTTCGCGCTTCTAGCTCACCACTAATAACATTAACTTTATGGCCTAATATTTTTTCAGCACGTAATTTAAAGTCGTCGGCGTTGGTTGCTAAACGAAGTGTTGCAGTGGCAACAATGGTGATGTTTTTCTTGGGAATATCTTGCAAACGTTCCGCAAACAAGGCCAAACACTCCCAGCCTCGTTGCATAGCCTCTAAGCTCAATAGATTATTATCATCAAGCCCAGCGGCGAGTCTTACTTTGCGTTTGACGCGACCTATTGTTTGCAAGCCACCCGCCACTGATTTGGCAATAAGCATATGAAAGCTATTTGAGCCCAAATCAATGACTGCATATACATTTTTTTGCGGTTTAAGTTGCCCCACCGTTCAAAAACCTCTAGTTACGAATACTATCAAACTAACGGTCGGTTAAGACCGTCCTTTTTGGTAACCATTATTTGGGCGACGTCCGTTGTTATTACTACGATTACGTGGACCGGTAGAAAAATTACGTTTTCTGTGAATAGTCGGCTTAGTCAAATCATCTAGCAATGCACTTTTATCGTAATGCGATAAAGGGATGCTGTGCTCGATGTACTCTTCAATTTCATGAAGGTTATAAGCATACTGCTCACACGCAAAGCTAATTGCATGACCCGAAGCGCCTGCACGAGCTGTACGACCAATACGATGAACGTAATCTTCGCAATCATCAGGTAAGTCAAAGTTAAATACATGACTTACTTCTGGAATATGTAAACCACGCGCAGCAACATCGGTAGCTACTAAAAAGTCTAGCTCGCCTTTACTAAATTGCGCGAGTATTGATTGACGTTTCTTTTGGTTTACATCACCGGTGAGCATACCCACTCGATGTCCATCTGCTTTTAACCATGCATACACAGTTTCACAGCTGTGTTTGGTGTTTGCAAAAACAATGGCTTTCTCGGGCCATTCTTCTTCAATCAGGGTTAACAACAGCTTAATTTTATCTTCTTGTGAAGGATGAAATAGCTCTTCTTGAATACGTTTACCCGTTTTTACATCGGGTTCTATTTGCACATGCTCTGGGTTTGTCATATGTTCAAATGCAAGCTCTTGTACACGATACGACAGTGTGGCAGAGAATAATAAGTTTAAACGTTCTGATGTATCCGGCATACGACGGAACATATAACGGATATCTTTAATAAAGCCTAAATCGAACATACGATCGGCTTCATCTAGCACGACTACCTCAATTTCATTAAGGGTGTAACAGCCTTGCTTGTACAGATCTATTAGGCGACCTGTAGTACCAATTAAAATATCAACGCCTTTTTCTAGTTGTGCACGTTGTTTTTCGTAATCTTCGCCACCATATACTAAACCTAAGTTAAGATTACAGTGCGGCGCTAAAATTTTTGCATCTTTGTGTATCTGAATCGCAAGCTCCCGAGTTGGGGCCATGATCAGGGCTCTTGGATGTTTACTAGGTGCTTTGCTAGATTGTAATAACCGGTGGCATGTGGCGGTTAAAAACGCCAACGTTTTGCCTGTACCTGTTTGTGCTTGGCCCGCAATATCGCGCCCTTCACAAATAAACGGTAGGCATTTAGCTTGAATGGGTGTGCAATATTCAAACCCACTTTCGGTTAACCCGGCAACCACTTCCGGTGCAATAGCAAAGTCTGAAAACTTTTTATCGGTCAAATGTGTCTTAGTCATAGCGTTTAAGCATAACGTTTAAACTTGCAATAAGAAACAAGAGTGTTTAAATACGCACTAAATATTTCGCCTAACTAAACCGGAGAGCGCAATGAGCGAGAAAATAATCCAAATTACCGACGATAGCTTTGAAGCTGACGTATTACAATCAGACAAACCTGTACTAGTAGACTTTTGGGCTGAATGGTGCGGACCGTGCAAAATGATCGCCCCAATTCTAAGCGAAGTTGCTGAGGAATTTGATGGCCGTGTAACGATTACTAAATTAAACATTGACCAAAACGCAGGTACTCCACCTAAATTTGGTATTCGTGGTATTCCTACACTACTACTTTTCAAAGATGGTCAAGTGGCTGCAACTAAAGTAGGCGCATTATCAAAAACACAATTAGTTGAGTTTTTAGAAAACAACATCTAAGTGTAAATTTATAAAAAAAGGGCGCTCAGCCCTTTTTTTATTATTTATTTTACAGAAGTACTGGACGCTGCAGTAATGACCTGCTAGTTTATAAAGCCAACTAATCCTTAGTTATATTCAACAAACCTCACTCAACGATCTAATAAAGCGATTTTGAGTATGACAACTGTAATAAAGAACCCACCAATATGCATTTACGCGAATTAAAAGACAAGTCTATAAAAGAGCTTGTAAACTTAGCTGAGTCCATGGGGCTCGAAAACGTAGCCCGCTTAAGAAAGCAAGACATTATTTTTGCTATTCTTAAATCCCACGCCAAAGGCGGAGAGAATATTTTCGGCGGTGGTGTATTAGAAATTTTGCAAGATGGTTTTGGCTTTTTAAGATCATCAGAAGCTTCTTACTTAGCTGGCCCAGATGATATTTATGTATCTCCAAGCCAAATTCGCCGTTTTAGTATGCGTACTGGCGACTCTATTTCAGGTCTTATTCGTCCGCCAAAAGATGGTGAGCGTTACTTTGCTTTACTTAAAGTAAACGAAGTTAATTTTGATAAACCTGAAAACTCTCGCACTAAAATACTTTTTGAAAACCTGACGCCACTACATGCAAACGAACGCTTTCGTATGGAACGTGGTAACGGCAGTAAAGAAGATATTACCGCACGAGTTCTTGATTTAGCGTCACCCATTGGCCGCGGCCAACGTGGTTTATTAGTAGCACCGCCAAAAGCGGGTAAAACCATGTTGCTACAAAATATTGCGCAATCAATCACACATAACCACCCTGATGTTACATTAATGGTTTTACTTATTGATGAACGTCCGGAAGAAGTGACTGAGATGCAACGCCTAGTAAAAGGTGAAGTTATTGCATCAACATTCGATGAACCAGCATCTCGCCATGTACAGGTTGCTGAAATGGTTATCGAAAAAGCAAAGCGCTTAGTTGAGCACAAAAAAGACGTGGTGATTTTACTTGATTCAATCACACGTTTAGCACGTGCTTACAACACCGTTATTCCATCATCAGGTAAAGTATTGACCGGTGGTGTAGATGCTAATGCATTACATAAGCCTAAACGTTTCTTTGGTGCAGCACGTAACGTTGAAGAAGGCGGTAGCTTAACAATTATTGCGACTGCGCTTATTGATACCGGCTCTAAAATGGATGAAGTTATTTACGAAGAGTTTAAGGGTACGGGTAACATGGAACTACACCTTAACCGTAAAATTGCGGAAAAACGTGTATTCCCAGCTATCGACTTTAACCGTTCTGGTACGCGTCGTGAAGAATTACTTACTAAGCCTGATGAGCTCCAAAAGCTGTGGATTTTACGTAAGATAGTCCATGACATGTCAGAAATTGATGCCATGGAATTTTTAATCGATAAACTATCAATGAGTAAAACCAACGATGAGTTTTTTGATTCGATGAAACGTCAGTAATCTGAACGCTGGTTAACTAAATGTTTTTAAATAAAAAAGACACCAGATGGTGTCTTTTTATTTTTAGAGTAAATCAGCTTATCTGTATTGCTTAAGCAGTACCAGCAAGTCATTTACTAATGTTGTTAACTTTTGAGTGTTAATTTGTGACTGAAGTAATTCATCATCTAGTGCTTTTGCCACTAATGCTATCTCTTTAAACTCAAACATTTGTGCCGCACCTAAAACTCGGTGGCTATCTTTTTGCAACAATTTATAATCTCCAACTTTAAAATGCTGTTCAATTAGCTCACTTTCTGTAATCAGGCTTTGTTTAAAACTCGCTACTAAATCACTCATATCTACATGGATACTTTCTGTCGATAAATCCTCATTTGCTGAGCTTAAGTATTTAGCTAAAACAGTGTAAAAAGATTCTTTGTCTATTGGTTTTGCTAAATAATCGCTAAAACCAAGTGATAAGTAGTGGTCAATCTCGTGGCTCATGGCATTGGCCGTTAACGCTAAAATAGGCTGCTCATAGCCACATTGTTTGAGTAGTTCAAACGCAGAAATACCATCCATAACGGGCATTTGAATATCTAAAAGCACCAAATCCGGATACAACTTTAAACTTTGCTCTACGGCTTGCTCACCATTTTCAACGGCAATCACTTCAAGTCCTAGGGAGTGTAAATAACGACTGATCAGTTTTCGGTTATCACTGTGATCCTCAGCAAGCACCACCTTACCGGATAACAACCTATGCCCCTCACCCGATTTAGCCTGCATATCATCGTGGCAAACTTGCTCTTCAACTTGTATACAAGGCAAATAGAACGAAAACTCACTGCCCTTTTTAAACTCACTCTGCACGCTAATATAGCCACCCATCATCGCTGCTAACTGCTGCGACAAACTCAAGCCCAAACCGGTACCGCCAAAACGTCGGCTAATGCTGTTATCTGCTTGACTAAAGCATTCAAAAATAAGCTTAAGCTGTGAGGATCTCATACCAATTCCAGTATCTTGAATACAAAAGAGCAGCCCTTGATCCGTTTTGCTAACAGCAATTGTTACGTGCCCCTTATGAGTAAACTTAATGGCATTGGCGCATAAATTAATAAGTATTTGTTTTACTCGAGTTAAATCTAGCCGCGTAAAATAGGTATCACCTAACTGACTCTCTAATATCAGTGACAAGCCTTTCGCTTTAGCTTGTGGAGAAAACATAGCATGAACATCGTTGATCAATCGCACCATATCAAAACAGCTAATGTTAAGCTCTAGCCTGTTTGCTTCGATTTTACTTAAATCAAGCACATCATTGATCAGGCTTCTTAAATGCTCACTTTGTCGTTGTATTACCCTAAGCTCATCTTGTAATTGCTCAGCCTTGTACTGACCACTAATAAGATTATCTGTTTGCGCCAAAATAGCGGTTAATGGCGTTCTAATTTCATGGCTTATATTTGCTAAAAACTGGCTTTTAACCTCGTTAGCTTCACGCAGTTCTTGCGCCACACTTTGCAGCTCTTTGGTGCGCTGTTCAACTTGATCACTCAGCTTTAACTTCGCTTGTTTTTCTGTTCGGCGTTTATAAACAGCAATTACTGTAATTAAAATCAATATGGCAACAATCACCAATAAGAACATCAGCTGTGAACGTTTAGCTATTTGTAATTCTTGTAAGTATTGTTGCTGTTTTAATTGTTTAATTTCTTGGTTTAGCTGATTTGATTCAAACTGAATTTGAAATTGACTGACCGCTTTTGAGGCTTCTTCGGTATTAACACTGCGCTGATAATCAACATACTGTTGATGCAAACTTAACGCTTTTTCATAATCCCCTAAGCTAGCATGGATCAGCGCTTCAATCCCCAAACCGTCTTTTATGCGCATGCCATTATTATACTCTTTGGCAAGCGTAATTGAACGCTCTGAGGTTTCTTTGGCATTTTCTGTATCGCCTTGCACAAATTGAACAGTCGATAACACGTGTAAAGCAGCCGCTAGTAACGACTTATTATCAGCCTCAAGTGCAAACTGCTGCCCTGCATTAGCATGATATAACGCGACATCAAATTTATTTAATTTAAGGTTAATTGTTGCTAAATTGGCGTGCTTAGTCGAAAGCTGAAAGGCGTTATTAACACTTTGATAGTAGCGCAAAGCTAATTGGTTGTAATGCAACGCTAACTGGTACTGCCTTGATTCAGTGTACGCCACACCCATGTTACCGTATACCTGTGCAACGCCATCGTCATCACCAAGCTCTTGAAAAACTTTTAAAACCTCACGATACATCTCAAGCGCGGACTCATAGCGAGAGAGACGAATATAAATACCGGCAATATTATGTAATATATCGGCTTTATCTTGTGCGCTCCCCACTTTTTCATAAATGACTTTGGCTTGCTGATAATAATCGAGGGCTAGCTCCATGTTATACATATCAAAGTAAGCGAGCCCAATATTACTGAGTAAGTTAGCCTGTTTAATCGGGCTTTTAAGGGGAACGGCAATGTTTAACGCGCGATTATAATCAACGACCGCTTGTTGCACTAACCCTTGATAATAAAGCACCACGCCTTGCATTTTAATTGCACGAAAATAAAGTTTTGGCTGTTCTTTAAGGGTGCTATTCGCCTCTAGTAATTTAAAATACTTTAGTGCGTTAGCTAAATCACTCTGTGTAAACGCCAGCTCCGCTAAGTCACTGTAAATGGTCACGCGTTTTAAGTTTGGAAGATCAGGGTTAGCTAATATGTCTGTTGCAAGGCGGTGCTTTTTAGTCCATGTTTGCTCAAGATCGAACTGCTCAAACAAACTTGTCTGCTCATTGGATAAAGCGTCGTTTGATGCACCACTCAGTACAACCAAAAGAACAATAAAGCAGATGCGCTTTAACCGAGTCAGCATAAAAATATCCTTTAATCCTTGCTAGCCATAATAAAATGACAGCCAAACAATATGTAAACATCTAATTTAGACGAATATAAAACAGGCATTCACGCCCACTCCTTGGGGTTTAATGTTACTTAGGTGTATGATAATTTGTTAAAGATACACCAATTAATAGATTGTAAACAATGTTTAACCCACTGATAGATGAGATTTTTGAACTATTAATCAATAAAAAAGTGTGGATGGTTCATACTTTAGCATCGGAACTAAAAGAACGTGGGTTACTTGATACCTTAGCCGCTGATCCCGAGCGTGATTTATTTAAACATAATTTTTTAATTATGAATGCACTTTATCAATTACAGCAGCAAGTCATGCCAAAACAGCAGCTACTGATTGAAAGTTTACACATTGAACTGGTGAGCGACCCTCGCCAAAACCAACTTCACCCAAACGATCCGCTGCGTGACTACTACTTAAACTGGCAAAACTTTGAAACATCAACAGCAGAAATTAACGCATTATTAGACAGCTTTTGGCAACGTTTCAGTAAGCCTAAACAACATGAAGCGCCTTTAAGTGCTCAGCTACATCAGCAATTAATCGCTCGCTGGCAATTAGTACAACCAATTACCTTAAAAACATTACAAAAGCGTTGGCGACAACTTGCAGTACAGCATCATCCAGATAAACAAGGGGGTGATAATGAAGTGTTTAAACAATTAAAAATAGAGTATGAGCAACTCAAGGCGAGCTGCTCATTTTAGATCGAGAATTAACGCGTTAGGCGACGCGCACGGATTTTACGTCCTTTAATATTACCTTCGGTTAATTTGCGTAACGCTGGTTTAGATGAGTTACGCTCTACCGCAACAAATGCCACGTTATCAAGTACGTTGATTTTACCAACTTGGCGCCCTGCTATACCATCTTTACCTGTTAATGCCCCTAAAATATCACCCGCGCGCACTTTTTGCTTTTTGCCTGCATCTATCATCAGCGTCACCATTTCAGGTTTGTATGGCGGCTTATCTAATAGGTTATAAGATGGCATTGGCTCAGGGGTAAAATCACGCTCATAGTGGTCACCAATTTGCGCTACTTTAAATTGCTCTGCCTCACCATAAATAGAACATGCAATCCCTTTTTTGCCTGCTCGTCCGGTACGGCCAACACGATGTACATGAGTTTGTGGATCGTGAGCTAAGTGATAGTTAATCACCATGTCCATATCATCAATGTCTAAGCCGCGTGCTGCTACATCGGTTGCCACTAAAATAGACGCACTCTTGTTCGCAAAATGAATCAGTGTACGCTCACGGTCACGCTGCTCTAAATCACCATGCAGCGCCACCGCACTAAAGCCTTCATCGGCTAAGTCATCACATACTTGCTGCGTTTCTACCTTGGTATTACAAAACACCACACAGCTTTGAGGGGTAAATTTAAGAAGTAGCAGCTTAAGCGTTGGATAACGCTGTTTATTATTATCCATTTTGTAGAAGTATTGTTTAATCGTACTTTTTTCTTGCTGCTCTTCTACTTTAATCATTTCTGGATTGCTTAGTACACGCTTAGCAATAGCTTCGATTGATTTTGGAAAAGTAGCGCTAAATAACAACGTTTGACGATTGGTTGGAATGCGATCAATTATGGCATCGAGGGTATCTTGAAAGCCCATATCAAGCATTTGGTCGGCTTCATCAAGTACTAGGGTTTCAACATCATCTAAACGCAATGTACCTTTGCGAATATGATCATCAACTCGCCCTGGTGTACCTACAATAATATGCGCACCATGTTCAAGTGAGCCAATTTGAGGACCAATTGATACCCCGCCACACAAAGTTAAAATTTTAATATTATGAATACCGCGTGCTAATTTGCGCATTTCAACCGCTACCTGCTCTGCAAGCTCACGGGTTGGGCACAGCACTAACGACTGAATACGAAAGCGTTTAACATTCAGCTTGGCTAAAACGCCTAAACTAAATGCCGCTGTTTTACCTGAGCCTGTTTTGGCTTGAGCAATAATATCTTTGCCATTTAAAACGGGTGGTAGGCTTTGCGCCTGTACAGGCGTCATTTGGGTGTAGCCGAGCGTTGATAAATTATCAACTAACCCTGAAGGTAAGGCCAACGATGAAAAAGCAGTTGCAGTCACAGTAAATTCCATAGCAAAAAAATAACTTGAGAAAAGTCTCAATAAATATGCGGCTAATAATAGCAGATTTAACAATTAGCAACCATTAACAACGCACGATAAAAAGTGCAAATAAAGATATTGCAAATGATAGTTATTTTTATTAAGATCCGCAGCGTTTTACTATTCTAATAACTCTAAGCCGGAAGCTACTAATGAAACTTAACCCACTTTTTATCGCACTTTTAGCCAGTACCTCTGCAAATGTATTCGCCAACACCGCAAATATAGAGCGCATTGAAGTAAAAGGCAGTTACTTCAACGACTACAAAGTAGATAATGCCAGTGGGCCAATGAGAACCTCAACCTCATTACTCGATACCGCACAATCAGTCACTGTTATTACAGATACAATTGTAAATGAGCAACTAGCAACCACCTTAGGTGAAGTACTAAGTAACGATGCGAGTTTAACGCCAGGATCTAAGCAACGTAATCGTGAAGTATTTAACTTACGTGGTTTTGAGTTAAGTTCATCAACCGGCTACCTGCGTGATGGCCACCAGCATTGGTCGCACTATCAACAACCCATTGAAATTTTAGAGCAAGTTGAAGTAATTAAAGGACCATCGAGTATTTTGTACGGCCAATCGGGCCCTGGCGGCTTAGTAAATATGGTGACCAAAAAGCCAACCGCACAAACGTTATTTAATGCCAGTGCCGATGTCGATCAACATGGCTCAACTCGCTTTATGCTTGATGCTGGCGGCGCATTGACTGAAGCTGAAGATTTACGTGCCCGTGGCGTATTAGTAAAACAAGACGTTGAATACTGGCGTGAGTATCAAAACGGTGATAACCGCGAACGCGATCGTTTTTTAGGTGCATTAGTGGTTGATTACGATATTAGCGATAACGCCTTAGTACGTGTTCACTATGACCGTACTGATGACGAAGCAGGTCTAGATACGGGTGCTTGGATCGATAATGATGCCAATATCATTGGTAACGATAAAACAATTCGTGACATGTCTTGGGCCTTTACCGACATCACCGTTGAAAACATGGGCATTGATTTTAAGGTGTTTTTAACCGACAACTGGCACGTAAATTTAGGCTACAACGAGCAAACATTTGAACGCCAACGCTTTGAGTCAGCACCACGTAAGCCAAGTGACTTTATCGAAGGCGATAGCTATCAGTCACGCCCTTACGATCGCTTTGATGATTGGCAGTTTAAAACTGCTTTTATCGACTTTATTGGCGAATTTGAAACCGTGGGTGTGCATCATCAATTACTTGTAGGCGTTAACTCACTGGATTATTACTACGGCCAATTACGAACCTCTGCTGATGCAATTAATTTTACTGCGGGTCAAAATGAGCCTAATCGCCCTAATATAAGTTACAAATCAGATGATACTATTAGCTCATCTGCCTACGACTACTTCGGGATTTATATTCAAGATTTGATTTCGTTCTCGCCTAAATGGCAACTATCACTAGGTGGTCGTTACGATAAACAAAGTAAAGAAAACAGCAATAACGAATCGTTCGTACCTAAGGTCGGCGTACTTTACCATCCAAATGCCTCAGCAACCGTATATGCAAGTTACTCGGAAGGGTTTGAGCCGCAAAACGAAACATTAGAAAATGAAAATGATGTTAATAATGGCATGAAACTCGATGCCATTACCTCTGAGCAACGAGAAGTTGGGGTTAAATGGCAACTATTTGATGACCGATTAATGCTCAGCGGCGCCTTATTTGATATTAGCAAAACAGGCACCTTAGTGAGCGAAGATCTGATTAACCCTATTGGTGATATAACCAGCATCACTACGCAAGCAGGTGAGCAACGCCATAAAGGCTTTGAGCTTTCTGCTCAAGGTGCTGCTACCGACCGTTTATTTGTTATGGCATCAACCATGTATTTAGATGCCAACTATGAACGAGATGAAGAATTAGAAGGTAAGCGCCCTACCGATGCACCAAAGTGGTCTGCCTCACTTTGGACCCGTTATGAACTCAATGACGCCATCGCTTTTAATGCCGGCGCTTTTTATGAAGGTGAACGTTTTGCTGATAACGCTAATACCGTAACAAAAGAGGGTTATACTCGTGTTGATATTGGCGCAACCTACAAGCTTAACTTAAATAACAATGATATTAACTTACGTTTAAATATTGAGAACTTATTCGATAAAAACTACCTAGTCGGTGGCGGTTTAAATAACGTTACCGTAGGTGAAGGCACAAGCGTGCGTTTAGCCGCACAATTTAGCTTCTAAGCTGATTCTCTATAAAGCCCATATCAAAAAGTATGGGCTTTATAAACCAATCCTTTATGACATAATTACTTACAGTTTGCTGCTTTACTAATTTATCACTTGCTCTAAAGTTGTAAATTAACAAGGAGCCTTATTATGTTGCTTTTCAATACTAGCCAGTCATTTCCTTATTTTGCACAAACGCAGTGCTGCCCTAATTGCCATAGCCGCGCCTATCATCTGATAAACCAAAGTCGCTTTTTACGCTTTACGGTTATTCCTGTTTTACCTTTAGCGCTAAGCTATAAATACGAATGCTATCAATGTGGCTATAATGCGCCTGCAAAGCTAAAGCAGTTACCTATTTTTGAAATTGTCACTCTACCTAAATACTTTATAGGAGTGTTTTTAGCGTTATGGGTGGGGCTGTTTTTTTACCAACAACACGCTGCAGCGCAAGCGCAAAAGCAACACTACTTAACTAACCCTAAAGCGTACGACACGTATTTAGTACACGCCGATAAATTTACTCATGAGCCATGGACACTGACCAACTTAAAAATTGCGCAGGTTTTAAGTTTTGATGAGCAGTTTATAACTTTTCAGGTAAGTAACTACAGCTATAAACGTAGCAACGGCATTACGACAGCAATGCGTACTAGCTTATTAGTGCAAAACGGTTATTTCTCAACTGACAAAATTACTTTGCCTCGTAGCGAAGTTATAAGACTCTATAACGACGGGGTGATTTACGACGTACTGCGCCCCTCAGCAAACAGTTTATATGGTGGTTTTGTAATGTTTCCGCCAAAACCTAAACCGCTATATAAAGGTTTAAAGCTCGACAAAAATAACCAACAAGGGATTACCTACTTTAAAAATGGACAGTACAAAGAAGCCGCTGAAAGCTTTAAGCTTGCCGCAAATGCCGGCTCGCAATGGGGGCAGCTAAATCTTGCGCAAATGTATCGAGATGGGCAAGGCGTAACTAAAAATGTAAAAACAGCAAAGTATTGGTACGAGCAAGCAATAGCGCAAGGTAATAGCAAAGCGAAATATGAGCTAAAACAGCTTTGTGACAATAGCCAATGTAAATAACCTAAGCTGTAGTTAAATAATTAATAGTGTGCGCTTTGATGAAAATATAAAACAAAGCGCAGTCTAAAAATTCACACAGCAGTTATTTTTTAAATATTTTTGTATAAGCTAAATGCAGAATAACAATGCATAGCCCCGCTACTACCCCTAGTAATCCGTCAAATATAAGAGGAGCTAATATTTCGCCGGTGCCATTTAATAACGACTTACCTATGGTTATTACTTCTAATTGCCAATGATGTAGTAGCTCAATACCGTGGGATAAAATGCCGCCACCGACTAAAAACATGGCCACAGTGCCGGCAAAGGCTAAAAATTGCATAAGCCTTGGCGCTGCTGCTAGTAAGCCTTTACCGATCAGCTCTTTAAACTTATTGGCCGACACCTTGGATTGGTTAAGTAAATACAAACCCGCGTCATCAAGTTTTACAATTCCAGCTACCAATCCATAAACACCAATTGTCATGATGATGGCAATAACACTTAGCACCAGTGCTTGATTCATTAATGTAGCCCCAGCCACAGTCCCTAAGGTAATTACAATAATTTCAGCAGAAAGAATAAAGTCAGTACGAATAGCACCTTTTACTTTTTGCCTTTCATATTCAACTAAATCTAACTTTTCATCATCATCTATCGTTTCCTCATGGTGAGGTAAAAAGCGAGCAAATACTTTTTCAGCGCCTTCAAAACATAAAAATAAGCCACCCATCATTAAAAGTGGTGTAATTAGCCAAGGCAACCACACACTAATTAATAACGCAGCAGGGACTAATATCGCTTTATTTAAAAAAGACCCTTTTGCCACTGCCCATACTACCGGCAGCTCTCTATCGGCAGTGACCCCTGTAACTTGCTGCGCATTGAGCGCCAAGTCATCTCCTAGTACGCCTGCCGTTTTTTTAGTCGCAACTTTACTCATAGTCGCAATATCATCAAGTAAGGTCGTTATATCATCAAGTAATGTTAAGAGGTTAGTGCCAGCCATGATATTCCCTAGCTAAAAATAAGAGCTTAAACATAACGTAAAGCCTTATTTTCACCAACGGTTAATTTAGCTTTGCTAAGCTCTTAATTAACCAAGCGACCAAATAAGTAAAACACAACCTAATGAAACACTACGCCATTACTATTACTTTAATAGCCCTGGTTGCATGCAATGAGCAACCCATTACAACAAACTACATGTGCGATAACACCGCTGCACAGCTAGATATTATTAGCAACAAACAGGCGACGCTCCGCTTTAATAAGCATGATTATTTATTAACTCATGAGGTGAGTGCTTCTGGTAGCAAATATATTAATACCAAGGTACTGTTTTGGAGTAAGGGCGAGCAAGCTATGCTAATAATTGACGGTAAAAAATATCAATGCACAAGCAATTAACCATTAACTAACAACATATTAAAAAACTTGCTACACTAACAAAAGTCTTAATATTGTTGATAACGTTATGCATTCTATCGCTATAAAACATAAAATAATTTTAGCCTTTTCAGCTATTGGTCTATTAATGCTCACCAGCTGCATATTTTTTTACTGGTCACTCCATCAAATCAGTACCACTAACTCGCGCATAGAAACGTTAGCGGTTCCGGTACAGCAAGCAAGTAAAGACCTGCGTTTATCGCTACTTTCAATTACTAAATTTAATGCCATTGCTTACAGCCAAACTAAACTTGATTTACTACTGCAAAATAAAAAGCAAGCACACGCAGAGCAAACACAGTTTTTTAATAAATTAGAGACGCTAAAAGCGCAAGTTGCCAAACAACAAAGTATGCAAACATTACTTGTTACTATTCATAATGACTTCACTAAACTAAATACAATAAGCAACGACATGCTTGCAGTAAAAGAGCAACGCTTTAAGGCACAAAGTACCGCCGCAGCACTGACAGTTACCTTTAATGAACAGCTACGCGATCTGAGTAACCAGTTACTTGATATAGAGCTCATAAACGTAGCAGGCAACCAGCAATCGCTTTTAAATGCAGTCTTTGGCACAGCGACTCGAATTGATGATTTATTATTTACTCTAAACAATAATGTCAAAGGCATTGGGCAAGTAACCACCTCAGAAGATATCAATGCCCACCAACAAGACACTTCTTTTTTACTCGATAATATTCAATCTAATCTTAGTTATTTAGAGCAACAAGCCTCTCCTATTACAAATAAGCTCAACGCCAATGAGTTAATAGCGGCGTTTAACGATTTAAGCAGCCTATTAAATAGTCCTGATGGGCTGTATGCATTGCAGAACACTGTACTCAATAGCAAAGACAAGGTTGATCAGCGGTTTGAAAGTTTTCAACATGCCTTTATCATTATAGAAAATCAGCTAATTGAGCTTAATAAACTTGCAGACACGCGTTTTGACTCCCTGCAAGAGAGCGCTAAGTCAGCAATCAATACCGGCTCTAGCTTAGTTATTATTATTGCTTTTGTTTTAATTGTTTTGCTGGTTATTATTTCAGTGTTTACTACTAACGCCATGCTAAAACCACTTAAAAAGGTAAATAAAGAACTCGCACGCATAGCCTCAGGTGACTTTTCACAGCGTAGTAATCCTCTAAGTAAAGACGAATTTGGTACCCTACTGCATAATACCAATAAGCTTTGTGATGATTTAACTCACCTAATAAAAGGGATCAGTAACGACGCCTACGAACTCGATAACTCAGCCATTCAAACCAGTGAAAAAGGGCAGCAAATGACCATCGTTGCTAAGCAACAGCTGGAACGCAGCGCACAAGCAACCTCATTAGCGCAACGTATGCTACAAAGCTCACAAGCCGTTTACAAACAAGCGCAGAGTACCTCAAATGAAATAACGAATGCCTCGCAGTTTGCAAATGATGTCAATGACATTGCAAACAACAATAGCCAAAGTATTGAATCTCTTTTAAGCCGCTTAGATAAAGCCGTCACCAGCACCGAGGAGCTTGCGCAATACACCCAACTGATTGGCGCTATTGTTGATACGATTAGCAGTATTGCAGAGCAAACCAATTTGCTAGCGCTTAATGCGGCCATTGAAGCAGCAAGAGCCGGTGAACATGGTCGAGGATTTGCCGTAGTGGCCGATGAAGTGCGTTCGCTTGCAGCACGAACACAAAGCTCCACTAGCGAAATAACCACCATGATCAACACACTACAACAACATACTCAGACTACCCAAGCTGAAATAAATGATGGTCAACAACAAGCCAAGCATTGTGTTGAAAACAGTACTGAACTAAATGCAGCCGTTGAGCGTATCAAAAGCACGTTAGTATCGGTCAATGCAATGAGCAAAGACATTGCCCATGCATCGCATGAACAACTTGCAAACAGCACTGATATCCAACAAATAATGGCTAAGGTAACCGATCATGCCACCTTAAATGCCGACAATGCGACGACCCTAGCAAGCGAAAGTGAAGATGTTAACCAACTTGCACACTCTTTAAAAGATGCGGTAGAGCGCTTTAAGTTTTAAGTGCAAGTAATGGCTTGGCTTGCATGAACTGGGTATAATACTTTTAACTTTTTGCTAAGTAACGGCCCACAATGAAATACAAAGATCTACGCGATTTTATCGATTTACTTGAAAAACGAGGCGAATTAAAACGCATCAGCCAAGAAATCGACCCGTATCTTGAGATGACCGAAATTGCCGATCGCACACTGCGTGCTAAAGGCCCCGCTTTATTATTTGAAAACCCGAAAGGGTATGACATGCCTGTTCTAGCTAACTTATTTGGTACACCTAAGCGTGTAGCAATGGGTATGGGCCAAGAAGATGTCAGTGAATTACGAGAAGTTGGTAAGTTATTGGCATTTTTAAAAGAGCCAGAGCCACCAAAAGGCATTAAAGAAGCCCTTGGACAAATTCCGGTATTTAAGCAAGTCCTTAATATGCCAGCCAAAGAAGTAAAAAAAGCGCCCTGCCAACAAGTTATTTTACAAGGTGACGATGTTGATTTAACCAAGCTTCCTATTCAGCATTGCTGGCCTGGTGATGCTGCGCCTTTAATTACTTGGGGTTTAACCGTTACCAAAGGGCCTTATAAAAAGCGTCAAAATTTAGGGATTTATCGCCAGCAGTTACTTGGCAAAAATAAAATTATTATGCGTTGGTTATCTCATCGTGGTGGCGCGCTTGATTTTCAAGAGTGGTGCAAAGAACACCCTGGTGAGCCGTATCCGGTATCAGTGGCATTAGGGGCAGATCCTGCCACAATTTTAGGGGCGGTTACTCCGGTCCCCGATACATTAAGCGAATATGCTTTTGCCGGTTTATTGCGTGGCAGTAAAACGGAAGTGGTTAAGTCTATTTCGAATGATTTACAAGTACCGGCCAGTGCAGAAATCGTGCTTGAAGGGCATATTATGCCGGGAGAAATGGCACCTGAAGGCCCCTATGGCGACCATACGGGTTACTATAATGAAGTCGATGACTTTCCCGTTATGACGGTCACTCATATTACTCATCGTAAAGACCCTATTTATCACAGTACCTTTACGGGTCGTCCGCCTGATGAGCCAGCTATTTTAGGGGTGGCTTTAAACGAGGTATTCGTACCAATTTTACAAAAACAATTTCCAGAAATTGTCGATTTTTATTTACCGCCAGAAGGTTGTTCGTATCGTATGGCCGTGGTTACCATGAAAAAACAATACCCAGGGCATGCCAAGCGCGTAATGATGGGGGTTTGGTCATTCCTACGACAGTTTATGTACACTAAATTTGTTATTGTCTGCGATGATGACATTAACGCCCGAGATTGGAACGATGTAATATGGGCTATTACCACCCGTATGGATCCTGCACGCGACACCACGTTAATTGAAAACACGCCAATAGACTATTTAGACTTTGCATCGCCTGTCTCTGGCCTTGGTTCAAAAATGGGCATGGATGCAACCAACAAATGGCCTGGCGAAACAACCCGTGAGTGGGGCGAACCTATTGTTATGGATCAAGCCACTAAAGATCGCGTTGATGAACTTTGGGATAGCCTAGGTATTCTTTAACGACTTTGGTCTAGGCTATAAACTCACCCTGCGGATATGCTACTATTGCTCAAATAAAGTGCGTATCCGCTAATTTAAGGTAAAACATGCAAACATTACACGCTGACGTTGTTTCTATCAGTCCACTAACAGAATTTGTTCATAAAGTTATTTTAAAGCCGCAGCAACCCGTCACATTTGAAGCTGGCCAATATTTACAATTGGTTTTAGGTGAAAAAGATAAACGTGCGTTTTCAATTGCAAGCCGTCCTTCACAAACGGATGCTTTAGAATTACATATTGGTGCTTCAGTTGCTGACTCATATGCTATGCAATCGCTAGAGCACCTTCGTAGTGCCCACAATAATAATCAAACCGTGACTATTGAAGCGGGCTTAGGTGTTTCTCAACTACGTTTGCAGTGCGAGCGCCCCATTATTTTACTTGCTGGCGGCACAGGCTTCTCTTACGCAAAATCAATGGCCGATCACCTTGCTGAAATAAACTGTCAGCGCCCAGTGCTATTTTATTGGGGTGTTAAAGAAGAGTCTGCGCTGTATGCACACACCGAAATGAAAGCTTGGGCAGATAGCCATAAGCACTTCGAATTTATTCCTGTGGTAGAAAATCCTACTGACAGCTGGACTGGCCATACTGGTTATGTGCATAAAGCGGTAATGGACGATATCATCTCGCTTGAACCTTACGATATTTACATGGCAGGTCGTTTTGACATGATAGGCATAGTGCGCGATGACTTTATTAGCCACGGAGCCATTCGCGAAAACATGTACGCAGATGCATTTGCTTTTATAAAGTAAAAGATAGCAGATTATTTTTAAGGCACCTTAGGGTGTCTTAATTGTTTTTATTACCCGCCATTACCGCTGCGATGATTGTTATTACCTATTAAACTCATCAACATAAACAATTTCCTAAAATCCAATCTATAAACCATACTTTGTATAGAACATTCAGCGGGAGAAACCTAAATGCTAAATACAAAAGTAAAAGATTTTATGCAACACAAGTTGCCTCATATTACCCCTAATACAGAAATGACGACCGCCATTGCAGAACTACAAAAATTTAAATTGCTTGGTGCCCCAGTATTTGACGATAACAAGTTGCTAGTAGGTTTTATCTCTGAGCAAGAGCTACTTAAACCCCTAATGCAAAGCAGTTATTTTTGTGACGGTATGGTAAAAGTGTCGCAGTTGATGCAAACAGAAGTTGTGACGGTCAGCGGTGATACCAATATCATGGAATTAGCAGAACAAATGCAACCTGGTAAGCCAAAGAATTATCCCGTGGTTGATGGTGACGTTGTAGTTGGCATGATCAGCCGTGCCGATATTTTAAAAGCACTTTATGATAATTACGTTAGCTGTCAAACTCACATATAAACAAAAATGCCACTGTAAACAGTGGCATTTTTAATCGTATGGGTGATTAACGCTGTGCGACTTTGGTTTTGAGTGCCTGTTTATCTGCATCACTTAAATACGCAATTTCAAGTGCATTGGCTTGCGCTTTTTCCATATCAGCTTGCGATAAACCAGCTTGTGGCGCTGCAGTTGCATATTCGTACTCAATTTCAATCCCTTCAACAGCCGGATCATCGGTATTAATGCTGGCCAAAATGCCATGATCTAAAAACTGTTTAAGCGGATGCTTCGTTAAGTCATTGACTGTACTGGTTTGAATATTGCTGGTTAAGCACGATTCAATACCAATACGGTTATCACGTAAATAATCCATTAGCGTTGAGTCTTCAATCGCTTTAACGCCATGCCCTATTCTGCTTGCACCAAGCTCGTTTAATGCTTGCCAAATACTGGCAGCACCCAATGCCTCGCCAGCATGCACGGTAACCGCTAAATATGCATCACGTACTTGTTTAAAGTGATCAACAAACAGCTCGCCAGGGTAACCAATTTCGTCACCGGCTAAATCAACCGCGACCAAATCATTTTTAAAAGCAAGTAAAGCATCCAGCTCGTGTTGACAGGTTTTAACACCATAAGTACGAGACAAAATACCAATTAAGTTTGCTTTAATATCAGCATCTTTTGTTGCACTTTTAATACCATCGACCACAGCTTCAACAACGCCCTGAGGATGTAAACCTTGGCTTTGTGCCATGTAGTAAGGGCTAAAACGTAGTTCTACGTAATCAAGGCCTTGCGCTTGTGCATCTTCAATGTTTTCTATCGCAATTCGTCTACAAGCATCATAATCACCCAGTACCGTGACCCCCCAATCAAGCTTTTGTAAAAATGCCATTAGGTTTGGCTCAGGATCAATAACCTGAACATGAGGAATAAGTGCCTCAACATTATCTGCTGGTAAAGCTATATTAAACTGACGACCAAGTTCTAATATGGTTTGCGCGCGTACATTCCCATCTAAGTGACGGTGAATATCTAGCAAAGGTATTTTTCTATTAATCATAGTAGCTACTCGGTTGAATTAAAATTGCGCGAATGATACGCAGGTACATTAATATTTCAAGTGTAGAATATTTAAAATGGCGCTTGGAGGGCTTATGTCTGCCTTTTGTACAAAAATACGTGTTACTTATCTAAGCGAGATAAATAATACCAAAGCGTTTTAAATAGCTCATCAGCTTCAATAGGCTTGGTCATGTAGCTATCCATTCCAGAGGCAATCGCTTTTTGAGCGTCTTGTTCGTGAGCGTTGGCGGATAAACCAATAATAGGTAAATCAATAAAACCTAACTCATTACGAATCACTTTTGTTGCTTGTAAACCATCCATATTAGGCATTTGAATATCCATAAATACTAGATCGTAGTTTTTTTCGCTAAGCATCGCAATCGCTTCTAAGCCATCTTTTGCGATATCAGCAATACCGTGTTTAGTTTCTAAAATAGCACTTACAACATGTTGGTTTAATGGGTTGTCTTCCACTATAAGTAATTGATATTTTTCTAAAGAAATATTACTGACATCAATTTTTGATAAAGCATCAGCACTGTATTTGGCTTTTGGCAGCGATGAATGAACTGGTAAGCTAAAAGTAAACGTAGATCCATGCCCCTCACTGCTTTTTAAATCAATAGCCCCTCCCATCAATTCGACCAATTTTTTACAAATACTCAAACCTAAACCAGTACCACCGTACTGACGCGACGTTGAGCTATCGGCTTGAGAAAAGGGTTTAAAAAGCTGTTTTTGAGCAGCAGAGCTAATGCCAATCCCGGTATCGTTAACGCTAAAGTATGTCATTTTTGATGATTGCCAAATCTTTAACGTAATACAGCCCTTTTCGGTAAATTTTACTGCATTATTTAATAAATTAAGCAGAATTTGCTTTAAACGAATAGGATCGGTATTGAGAGTTAAATGCGCATCGCTGTCATACTCTAATTTTAAAGAAAGCGATTTACTCTCCACCTCAAATTGCATTAAACCGACGATGTCCTCGGCTAATTGTTTGAGGTTCACAGGCTCTTGCATTAACTCAAGTTTACCGGCTTCCATTTTAGAAAAATCGAGTACATCGTTTAACACTCTTAATAATACACTTAGAGCACCATCAGCTTGCTCTATATAGCCTTTTGCTTGCTGCCAATCCTGTTGTTGTAGCGCTAGATAGTGCATACCCTTTATGCCATTTATTGGCGTACGTATTTCATGGCTCATGTTGGCTAAAAACTGACTTTTTATAGCACTGGCTTCATCGGCCTTTTGTTTTTCTTGGCGTAGCGTGAGTGTTTGCTTTGCCACTTGTTCGCGAATTCGAATATTGGTAGCCGTCACAGAGATCAAAAATATAATCAACAACCACACAAATAACATACCCACTATTTGCGCCAGCCAGTATATTAACCACGATGATTTTAAAACGGGTTGATGCAGCTCAACGCGCCACATTCGCTGACCAATTAACAACTGATATTTTTTTAGTAACACCATAGAATGATGCTCTGCAATATAAAGTGCCTGCTGTTTTTCAGTATTATTAATATCAAAAAAACTAATCGCAATACGCTCATTAGAGTCAAACGACAGCGACTTAGAAAGTTTAGCTAAGCTAACCACGGCAACAACAAATCCTTTAAAATCGCCTTCTGTTACCACATTTCCAAAAACGGGATACATAAAGAGTACACTTAATTCATCGTTATTCGGTATCAGTGCTGTCGGTTCACTGATCACCAATTCATTAAGTACTTTAGATTTAGTGAGTGCTGTACGCACTTGCTCGTTTGAACCTAAATCAAACCCAACAATATCTTTCATACCCCTAAGTGGATTTATATATTTTACAGGGTAATACAACTCTCGATAGGGGGCTTTTTGCCATTGCCCATTCGCTGATTTTTGTTTGATAAACGGGTTTTCGCTATCAACTTGCTCAATCCATGATTGATACTCGGCACGAGAATCATCAGTAATAGCAGGAACCCATTTAAAAGCGAGTATTTCTTCACTGTAGCTTAATTGTTTAGCCGTAAACTGCGTAAACTCACTAAAACTAACGTCTTCACTATTTGCTAAAAAACCACTTAATAAAGATAGATGTGCAATGATCTCATCTAACTTTTGATTTATAGCGCTTTGAGTCGCAAGCACTTCCGTTTCTTGTTTTTGAGTGTCTTTTTGTTTTTTTACACTCGCTGCACCATAAAAACTAATACTAATAATCGCATAAATAAGTAATGCAGGAACAATAACTTGTAGCCGATGGCGCATCTCAGAATAGTGAAATACAGCTAATAGTAATGGGGTAAAAATTAATACGCCAATACTGTCACCTATCCACCAAGTAATAAAATTATCCAGCGCATTCGCAACAGGGATGATCTGGTTAAATACTAATAAACTCGTACCAGCAATAGCGCCTATGACACAGCCGACAGGACCTGCGATTGCTAAGCTTTGAATACTTAATTTTAACGATGAAAGGTCTAGAGGGGCTTTTATTACTTTTGTAATTATTTGCGCGCCAAGCCATGCTTGCAAAAAAGCAGCGCCGCTGAGGCCCACTGCATGTAACAAAATTTGCCAGTTTAAAATATCTGTAACATGGTCTAAATGAATTAAATTAATCAGTAAAGAACCAGCAATAATGCCTAAGTAAGCGCGATGGCGCCATAATAAAAAACTGGCTAGTGCAATGCCTGCAGGTGGCCAAGAAGCCACGGCATAACCGTCTATTGCGAGTAATAAATTACTAAGATAACCAGTAAAAAAATAAGCGCATGCAAGACTAAAAGAGAGTGTAAACACATTTTTCATAGCCTTCGCTCCTGCACTTTTAATTATTGATTTATAAAATATAATCCACTATTGGTAGAGCACAAGCGCCTTATCTAATTGTGCGCTGTGTTTATAGCTTAGTATAGCTTGTTGTCGATACTGTGATTTGTTATCGCTATTAAGCGCCTTGTCGAATACTCGTGCAGCTAAATCATAATCACCTTGGGCATTCGCTAAACACGCCAATGCTAATAATAACGCGTTATTGTGCTCGTCTTTTTTCAACCGTTCTTGAATGCTTGATTGCAACTTATATGCATTACTTGGCGCAGCTTCACGTAAAATGTCGGCAAGTTCAGTGTGGTGCTTAGCATGTTTGAGCATTTTAATTAACGCGTTTTCAATACTCGCCAACTGCCCTGTTTTTGCCATTTGAGTTAAGTACGCAGTGTGCGCATGTGCTTGCAATTTCTTACCTAATTGCTGGTACTTACTGGTTAGCTCATCACTTGCTTGAGCAGCAAAATAAGCTAAAAACACCTGCTGCCACTGCTTATCGCTCAATGCATCTTTACGTAATAAGCGCGGTAAAAAGTCTTCTAGTATTTTAAAGTGCTGCTGTTGCACCAACACTTCAGTGTACAATTTTAGCTCAAGTACCGTGGCTTTTTTAGACTCAGCCGCCATCCGTATTTGCGGTTCAATAACACTGCTGTCGCCACTGGCTAACCACAGTTTAGCCACTTTTAGTTGCTGCTCAGGGCTTATTTCAAACAAGTATTCCAGCGCTTTATCGGGTTGATTATTTGCCAGTGCAGCTTTTGCTAGTAACGCCAAACGTATGTCTAAAAATTTAGCTGGCACACTGTTACTTGATAACGCGCTTTCCACTTGCGCGTAATCGTCATTAATCAAGCTCCACAGCGCTTGCTCTATAGCTGCATGCTTGCGCTCTTGGCTGCGAGCAAAAAATCCATGTTTGGTATTTCTGTAAATAGATAGGCAGTAGCGTATGAATTTGTAAGTTAAATACAAAGCTGCTGCGCTCAGTGCCGCCATAATACAAAACGAAACAATCGTACCTTCTATGGTCGTGTTATTAAATGAAATCAGTACATAGCCTTTTTCATCTAACACGAAAGGAGTGATCGCTAATACCAATACAATAGCGACAATAAAAATGATCAACCCTATCATTGTGCCCACTCCTTAACTTGCTCAGTACTTTGTAATGTCACCTCAGGGTTAAAGTTAAGCGGCTCTTTTTCAAGGTTTACTAAAGTTTGTAGTACCACTTTTGTGACATTATCATCTTGCTTAAAGTATTCATTAACCAAACGTTTTGTGTCGTTTAAGGCGCTAAAATAGATGCTGGCTTGCTTGCTCATTAGCGCATCTTGCGCCTGAGTAATATTGAGCTTTATGCGCTGATTAATTAGGTGGCGCTCTCTATCAGTTAATAGCGGCTCTATTAATACCCCTTCGTGATGGCGAATTGTAATAAAGCTATCAACTATTTTATTCCAGCTATTTCGGATGTTTTGTTGCCAATCACTCATATTTTCAGAGAGCGCGTTTTCGTCAATTACTGACGCTTCTTCTGGCAAATTAACCGCATTAAATACCAAGTTATCGATACGATCTCTTACACTATTTAACTGTAAGTAAATCGCCTCTGTTGCAACGGGTTCAATACTATCGAGCGTTTGTATGTCTTGTATAATTGCTTGGCGTAACTCAAGCGTGCCTGGGTGGTCGCTTAAAAGTGAATCTAAACGTTTAAGCACTGCACTTGTGCCTTGATAATCTTGTTCAGCCCACAATTTAAATTCAGCCATACGTTGTAAGCTGGTCACTTCTTGTGGGTTTAATGTGTTACCACTTTGCTGCACTTTTTGCAGTGCTGCTTTTAATGCTTGCTGATTTTTTACAGAGTTTTCATTGAGCGCCATAGCAATTTGCTCTTCGCTCTTTTGTAACGCTTGCTGTAGACTGAGCTGCTCAGACTTAAGCGCTTGTAGCTCTTGCTGCAATATCTTATTTTGCTCTGTTAATGCATTAACCGCTAAATTTTGCACTTTACCGGCATTGAGCTTTTGATAAAACTCATAACCCACGCCACTGGCAACAAGTAACGAAATCACCAACGCTAAACTCCCCACCTTACTCACTTTATGGGTATTATTTTGCGTTTGATTATTGGCTTTTGCAGTGTCATTTTTAGCGGTGTTAGACGTGTTATTGGCTATTGGCTGCGCTGCTTTTTCTACTTTTGACGTCGCTGACTGTTCACTCATTTTGCTACCTTGCTGATTAATGCAGGCAAACATAGCGTGGTCGCTAGCCCCTGCCGCAGTATGTATATGTGTCGAATTTATTTTTTGCTGTTGTAAATAATCGCCAATACGCTCACTGGCAACATAAAATTCGCACTGTTGTAACCATGTTAGTTGCGCCGCGGTAAGGGTATTAAAAATGGCATCAACAGCGGCATTACTAGTAATGACTATACCGTGTACATTCTGGCTTTGCCAGTGGTCAATCCAGTCAGCGGGTTGTTGCGCTACCGGCTCGCGCTGATACACTACACAATTATTTAAAAAAGCACCGCGTTGTTTTAAGGTTTTTGCTATCTCAGGCCGCCCACCAATACCTTTAACTAACACAATATTACTGCCATCAACCTCAGCCAATGACTTAAGGGCCAGCAACCCCTCAGAGTCATGTTGTTTTGGCAAAGCCGCACGTACACCAAATACTTCATAAATGGTGTCGGCTGTTTGTTGGCCAACACCATAAAACTGCGCTTTGGTGTTAATTGCAGGCTTAAGGGCACTCAGTGCATGTACTGCATCTTGCGAAACAAAAATAATTTTGTCGGCATTAACCAACGGGCTTAGCTCAACGCTTGTTGGGGTTAAATACGTTATTTTTAAAACAGGACATAAAGACGCTTGATAACCCGCTTGCTCAAGTTGCTGTGCAAGGGCTGCGCCTTTTCCTTCGGGCCGAGTTATCAAGATGTGTTTCATTATGCGTCTCGATATACGTCAGCAAGGATTTTATCTGCGCCTTGTGCTAAGAGTTTTTTAGCCAGCTCAATCCCTAATTTTTCCGCATCATCAACATGCCCACTAATTTCATCGCGTAAAATTTCGCTGCCATCAATAGCCCCAACTAAACCACGTAAATGCACTTGCTCGCCATCAACCAGTGCATACGCACCAATTGGCACTTGGCAGCCCCCTTCTAAGTGGCGGTTCATTGCGCGCTCAGCATTAACACGAATACGAGTTTCACTGTGCTCCAGCGGTGCTAATAAGGCTTTAGTAACTTCATCATCTATACGGCATTCAATACCGACAGCACCTTGACCATTAGCAGGTAACGACACTTCTGGCTCAATAAAGTCACGAATACGTTCACCCATTTCTAAACGAATTAGCCCAGCCGCTGCGAGTATAATCGCATCGTATTGACCACTATCAAGCTTTGCTAAACGTGTATTTACATTGCCACGTAAGTCACGAATTTCTAAATCTGGACGCAACGCTCTAATTTGGCATTGGCGACGTAAACTTGAGGTGCCAACAATGGCGCCTTGCGGTAACGCATCAATATTGGCAAAATTATTTGAGACAAACGCGTCACGCGGGTCTTCACGCTCACAAATAACGTGTAACTCTAAATCATCTGGAAATTCGACTGGCACGTCCTTCATTGAATGCACTGCAATGTCTGCTCGCCCATCAAGCATGGCTTGTTCTAGTTCTTTTACAAATAAGCCTTTACCACCAATTTTAGCCAGTGGTGTATCTAAAATAATGTCGCCTTGAGTCGACATAGGCACCAGCTCTACACGCACGTCATCGTGAAAATGCTCTAGCTGCGCTTTTACGAATTCAGCCTGCCACAGTGCCAATGCACTTTTACGAGTAGCAATGCGAACTAACTTTGTTTTTTCAGTCATAAAATATCCATTAATAATTACTGGGGTCTGTTGACCTTTCAGGATTAAAACCTGTTCTATCTGAGGGCGATTTAATCAGCTAAAATTCTAAATTTTTTTTGCGCAATGAGTAAGCCTCGCTCATCAACCACATCAACGCGCCAATTCCCTAGCTGGGAATCCATAATATTTTTAGTTGAGTAAGTTCGGTAGCGCGGAGAAGTAACTTTGAGCGACACTTCCGCCATCACTTCCCCTTCAAATAACCAAATGTGCTTTACCTGCTGACCTTGTAAGTTTTTAAGCTCACTAAAAAATGACAATGATTCTTCAAATTGGCTTAAACGCACATCGGCGGCAAATACATTGGTTGGTTCACGATTACTCACACTGCGCGTCAATACGGCGCGGCTAATAGTAGCTGTATCTATTTTGGCACCAATGGCCACACTCGCAACTTGTGCTGATTCAGCAAATACTTTTTGCTCAGCCGGTTTTTCACTGGCCGTTTCGGTTTCAGGCGTTTGGTTATCTGTTGCAGCCATGGCTGCTTCTTCAGGCTCAGCAGTGAGCGTTGGCTCTACTTCTTGCTCAATATTACTTTGTTGAACTTTAGGCTCTGATGTTACTTGTTCGGTAATAGGAGCTGATCTTTGTTCATTTGGGGAAAGGATTTTAGGTGCTGTAATTGCGACACCGCTCAGCGGCTCCTCACCAGCATCTGTTGCGTTTTCACTTTCTGCTGATGCTACAGTATCATCGCTTAGCGACACAATTGCGGTTTGTTGCTCAGTAAAATCGAGCTGCTCATGAGGATGCGGCGCCCCTTGATCAGCATTCACAGCGCTAGACAGGCCGTAAATAACCGCTGCTGAGGTCATAATCACCAACATAGAAATACTCACAATCCGACGCCAATGCCACTCATAGCTCACGCTGGGTTCACTAACCTGTGGTTCACGTTTTACATTTGCTGTTATTACTATTTTTTGACTCATTTTGACCCTCAGCGGCTCCTAAACTAACTTAAGCGAGAAATTAACCATTGGCGCACAGCTTGTAACTCTTGTGTACAAACCTGATGCCCCATTGGGTATTCTTGCCAACTTACATCCATGTTATGCGTTGATAATACTTCAAACGCACTTCTACCCGCACTATGCGGTACAACGTCATCTTGGCTCCCATGAGCCATAAATATATTTAGCTGTGTTTGCTTTGCTTCATCAGCCAATTTATGTGGCACACACATATAGGTTGATAGTGCCATAACGCCAGCAAGCTTTTGCTCTAAACGCGGGGCTAAATGTAGCGATATGACGCCACCTTGTGAAAATCCCGCTAAAATAATTTTGTTCGCCGGTATGCCGTTAGCAATTTCTTGCGTTATTAATTGCTCAACTTTTGCTGCAGATTCCCTAACCCCCTGTTCATCTGCACGTTTGTCTAAATCCATCGATTTAATGTCATACCATGAGCGCATTTGCATACCGCCGTTAATAGTAACAGCCTGCATAGGCGCATGCGGAAAGATAAAACGCACACCTAGTTCACTGGGTAAATCGAGCTGTGGCGCTACTGGGGCAAAACCATCACCTGAATCACCCAAACCATGTAACCAAATAACCGTGGCTTTATGCGTCCCCTGAGCTGGGTATTGAACAAACTCTAAACTCATAGCGATGATTGCCACTTAATTTCTTGACCCGCTTGACGTGTTGACGCTTCATTGATGAAACTCCAAAACTCTGCGCCTGAGCGGTTATCGATCCATTGACCATCACGCATTTCAAAATGGTGACCATTAAATTTTGTTGCCACCCACACTTGATGCAACGGTGCTTGCTTATTAATCACAATTTTACTGCGATCTGGAAAAATAATTTCTAAAATACCTTGAGCCGATTCATAATCTAAATCTGCTTCACAATCATCAACTTGTTCTTCAATTGTGAACATAAGAGCTTCTGCTAACTGGTGATATTCGTGATCAGTCATCGTTAATTTCCTTTGCAGGCAAGACGCCTAAATAATGGGTGCATGTTTGTACAGCTAGTGTAACAGGAATAAAATCATCCGCGAATAGCTGCATTTTTTAGATATTCTGTTACTCTGCGATTATAAAGCCAGCAACCGTATTAATCTAATGAAAGCGACATATACCTTACAATTAAAACAACTATTAATCAGCACCGTTTTGTTGTGTGCGTTAGCTGGCTGTGGTCAAAGCGGCCCGCTGTACTTACCAGAGCAGCCTACTGAACAAAATCAGCCAACAGACACCCCCAACAAGCAAACACCTATTGAGCAAAAACAGGAGCAGTAAATGGATTTTTTTAATTATAAAAACAACCAACTATTTGCTGAAGATGTCAGCGTAGCAACGATTGCACAGCACTATGGTACACCGTGTTATGTGTATTCAAGAGCGACGTTTGAACGCCATTATTTAGCGTTTGCTAATGCAGCTCAAGATCATAAAAGCCTAGTGTGCTACGCCGTTAAAGCAAATTCAAATATTGCAGTATTAAATATACTGGCGCGACTTGGTGCGGGTTTTGACATTGTTTCAAAAGGCGAGCTCGCGCGGGTCATTAAAGCGGGAGGCGCAGCCAATAAAGTGGTGTTTTCTGGGGTTGCTAAAACCGCTGACGAAATTGCTTATGCGTTAGAATTAGGTATTAAATGTTTTAACGTTGAATCAATCTCAGAGCTTGAGCGCATTTCAGAAGTAGCCTGTGAGCTTAATCTAGACGCGCCAATTTCTATTCGTGTTAATCCTGATATTGACGCTAAAACACACCCGTATATTTCTACTGGCCTAAAAGAAAACAAATTTGGCATTGGTATCGAAACCGCGTTAAGTGTGTACCAACATGCTGCGTCGTTACCTGGCTTAAATATAGTTGGGGTTGATTGTCACATTGGCTCACAGCTGACACAAACCAAACCGTTTTTAGAGGCGCTTGATAAACTACTGGCATTAATTGATGAGTTAAAAAATGCAGGTATTGAGTTAAGCCATTTAGATATTGGTGGAGGCCTTGGCGTAACCTACGACGACGAACAGCCTCCCCACCCGAGTGAGTATGCAGCACAAGTAACACAGCGCCTTACCAATTATCGCCACCTTGAACTGATTTTTGAACCAGGACGGGCTATTGCCGCCAACGCTGGGATTTTAGTGACTCAAGTTGAGTTTATTAAGCAAAATCAAGACAAGTATTTTGCGATTGTTGATGCGGGTATGAACGACATGTTGCGCCCATCACTTTATCAAGCTTGGCAAAAAATTATTCCTGTCTCGGTGCGTGATGACGAAACACCTACCCACAACTATGATGTAGTTGGGCCGGTGTGTGAAACCGGTGACTTTTTAGGTAAAGACCGCCCTCTAGCACTCAAGCAAGGTGACTTGTTAGTGCAGCGTAGCGCTGGAGCGTACGGCTTTACAATGAGTTCAAATTATAACTCACGCCCACGGGTTGCCGAAATAATGGTAGATGGTGAGCAACATCATCTTATTCGCGAACGCGAAACCATCGAAAGCCTATACCAAGGTGAGAAAATTTTACCATAAACGTTTTTGTTACCTAGCTGCTCTGTGGCATGATTAGCACAGAGCAAAACCGAATTAGAGCGCTATGTTAGTTAATTTTTCCAAAATGCACGGCTTAGGTAACGACTTTGTTGTGATTGATAATATTACACAAAACGTTTTTTTATCCCGTGATCAAATCAAAAAGCTGGCCGATCGCCATTTCGGCATTGGGTTTGACCAATTACTGATGGTTGAAGCCCCTTACTCACCCGATCTCGATTTTCACTATCGGATTTTTAATGCCGACGGCCACGAAGTAGAACAATGTGGTAATGGCGCCCGTTGCTTTGCCCGCTTTGTACGCATGAAAGGCTTAACCAATAAGCATAAAATTAGCGTTTCAACTAAATCTGGTAACCTCACCCTGTATATTGAAAAAGACGGCCAAGTAACGGTTAACATGGGACACCCTAATTTTGAGCCGAGTAAAATCCCGCTCAAAGCAACCAAACGTGAGCTGACTTACATTATTCGTGCAGAAGAACATACCGTTTTTAGTGGTGCTGTTTCTATGGGTAACCCGCATTGCGTCATGGAAGTAGACGACATTGAAACGGCACAAGTGAGTACCCTTGGCCCGTTGCTTGAAAATCATGAACGTTTTCCACAGCGCGCAAATATTGGCTTTATGCAGGTTATTTCTCAAGAACACATTAAACTCAGAGTGTGGGAACGTGGTGTAAGCGAAACACTTGCTTGTGGTACCGGTGCATGTGCCGCTATGGTGATTGGCTTTATTCAAAACAAGCTCACCAGCACAGTGCAAGTTGATTTACCAGGCGGTAGCTTACAAGTTCGCTGGAGTGGCGAAGGCCACCCAGTGCGTATGACAGGCCCCGCTGAACATGTATTTGATGGGCAAGTTGCACTATGAGTGAATTAACTAAACAGCAAGTAATAGATTACTTACAACAGCACCCTGATTTTTTAATAAATCAACCTGCGCTATTAGCGCAACTTGAGTTACAACAGCAAGTTCAGGGTGCGACTTCGTTAGTACATATTCAGCAACGTCAACTACGTGAACACAATACTCAGTTAAAACATCAAATCGAGACGATGACCAAGCATGCCACGCAAAATGAACTCGTGTACCGCTTGTTCAGTCAATGCCATCGTCAGCTTTGGAGTAATTACGACTTTAATACTTTGGCAAGTAACTTACGCAACATTATTTGCATGAGCCCGACTATCAATGAGTGCAAACTCGTAAGATACGACAGCGCGTTTGAGGGCTTAGTAGAGCATAGATTGTCAGATAATAATCATTATTTAGGGCGGGTAAATCAGCAAGAGCGCGACTTACTCTTTAACGATGATACCCAATCGGCCGCCCTGTATTTAATTGGCGAACCCACTAACCCCTACGCAATTTTGGCTTTTGGCAGCCACGATGAGAACCACTTTGAGCCCTCACAAGATAACTTATTTGTGTTAGATTTTGTACGCTCATTACAAATACGGTTACTGGAACTGGCATGAGCGACGACACGCCAAATATTAGCGACTTAAGCGATAACTGGCGTACACCCATCACGTTATTTAGTGATTACTTAAAATTTGAACGCCAGTATTCAGCGCACACCGTCAATCAATATGTTAGCCAATTAGGTTTTGCCGCCTTGTATTTTAATAAGCTATGCGACAATTGGTTTGCGGTACAAAGTGAGCACATTCGCCGTTACAGCATGGCGCTGCGCGCTAAGCAACTGAGCGGTAGAACAATCAGCTTAAAGCTAAGCTGCATTCGAAGTTTATATAAGTTTTTAAAAGCAAAAAATATTACTGAGCAACCGCATTACCATAACCCCGCGCAAGGAATAAAAGGCCCTAAATTTGCCAAGCCTTTACCTAAAAATCTTGATGTTGACCAAATGGCACGTTTACTCGAAATACCCGATGACGATCCACTTGCCATTCGAGATAAAGCCATGATGGAACTCATGTATTCATCAGGTCTGCGCATTAGCGAGTTAGTTGGTGCTAACATGCAGGATATAAACGCCCGTAATGGTGAAATACTGGTACGTGGTAAAGGTGCAAAAGAACGGCTAATACCGGTTGGCTCTAAGGCCCTTGAGGCATTAAAGAAATGGCTCGCGGTTCGGCCGCTATTTATGGGCGCAGACGAACACGCGGTATTTTTAAGTAGTAAAAAAAACCGTATCTCTGTGCGCCAAGTCCGTTTGCGAATGCAAGAATGGGGCATTAAACAAGGTATAAGCTCACAAGTGCATCCGCATAAATTACGCCATTCATTTGCGTCGCATATATTAGAATCGTCTGGCGATTTACGAGCAGTACAGGAGCTATTAGGCCACAGTAGTTTATCTGCAACCCAAGTTTATACTCATTTAGATTTTCAACACTTGGCTAAGGTGTATGACAACACCCATCCACGTGCTAAAAAACGGACTGATTAGGGTAATAACCATGATCCGATTTAATCGCGCAATTTCTCCTTTTTCTGTACTAAGCTTTGACTTAGACGACACCTTATACGACAACCGCCCAATCATAACCGCAGCCGTTCAGGCACAAATTGATTATTTAAATGCGCTGCCAGGCTATAAAAAACAGGGGCCACAGTTTTGGCAACAATGCCGTGAGCGAGTTGTTCAACACCAACCTGAACTCATTGATAACGTCACTCAGTGGCGTAAACATACCCTACGCTTAGTTTTGTCTGAGCTTGGTTTTAAAGACGATGAAGTAGAGCATCATGCACACAGTGCTTATCAAGCATTTGCTGATGCGCGCAGTAATATTGAAGTGAGCGAAGACGTACTAACATTGCTCGATAAACTAAGCCAGCACTACAAATTAATTGCCATTACTAACGGTAATGTAGAGGTTGAGCGATTTAATTTAAAAGATAAGTTTGAACTGGTGCTGCAAGCTGGCTTGCACGGTAAGGCTAAACCACATACGACCTTATTTGATCAAGCTGCAACACATTTGCGTATTAACAACAGTGAAATTTTACACATAGGTGACAGCCTTGATAGCGATGTGCAAGGTGCTAATAACGCTGGCTGCCAGTCTGTGTGGTTAAATAATCAAGCACAAGCCTATGCCTACAAAGGACTTGCTGATATTGAAATAACCAACATTCATGCGTTAACCCACTTAATTGGTAAATAAACTATGCTTGTTTTATTGGCTCAATTGAATATAAATCAATCACAAGATAGGTTAGGGGTAATTACTTAACAATATCTTATAATAACAAGGACAGCGTATGACACTCACAAACTACTTAACA
The DNA here is from genome assembly GCF_023161935.1 of Pseudoalteromonas sp. 2CM28B. Lineage (NCBI taxonomy): Bacteria > Pseudomonadati > Pseudomonadota > Gammaproteobacteria > Alteromonadales > Pseudoalteromonadaceae > Pseudoalteromonas > Pseudoalteromonas sp. 2CM28B. Next base: position 49,879 of record NZ_JALNTH010000032.1, on the reverse strand, counting down.
ACGCTCGCGAATGAGCCTAAGAGCATTGGTTTTGCTGATACTATGGCCGTTATTGATGCGCATTATACTTTTACAGCGTGCAGTTTTAGTAACCATGGGTTATTGAGCTCTGCGAGTGAAAATAACGGTTCATGCAAAATTTTTGCGTTTGCTAAGCTCAATGGTATTAGTAAGCAAAATACATTAGATTGTTTTGGGGCATTTTATCGCGAAGACGTACTAAACAACCCAGATGCAGACGATCACATGAATATTCGCACTTTTATGTTAGCGCCTGAAGCCACCCCATTTTTAGGTATTACCTTTGATGGTACGCCATTAACAGCAAAAAATAACGCTCCAATCAGCGTTATTTAGCCACTATTAGCAGTTTTTCCATAAAGTAACGAGTGCCATTAAGTGGGTAATTATCAAGTTGATATTTAACTTGGTAACCCCGTTTTTCATAAAAAGGCTTGGCTTGAAAATCTAAGGTGTCAAGCTGAGCCTGAGCAGCGCCTTGTTCAATTGCTGCATTTTCAAGTGATGTTAATAACGAATCAGCCAAGCCATTGCCTCGTGCAGATTCATCGCACCATAACCAGCTTATTAGCAACCAGTTACCAAACACATGACCGCTTATGCCTGCAACTAACTCACCTTGTTTATCGAGATATTTAAAGCCAAGAGGTTGACGCTGTGCGTCGAAGTGCTGAGCATTAAACTCAAGCATGTGCGCGCGCAGTGCTTGATTTAATTGCTCAGAATTATCGGGATGTAATAGGTACATTGGATGATTCCAAATAAACCTATATTAGCAAATACCTGACATTAAAATAGGTTGTTTTGCCCAAAGGGCACTTCGAGCATATTACTGGAAATTTTTTCTGGTTGACCACACATTTCATCATAAGCACTGGTGTGCCTTAGCATCATTTGTGCATAGGCGATATCTTCAAAGCGTTTTTGAATATGTAATGGGCTTGGTGCCTTTACAAATTCACCATTACTTTCTTGTACGTAGTATTCAACATTATTTATGACAACAGACACTTGGTACAAGGCCATTTCCAGTGAATGAACAACCACTTTTTGTAATGGCTGATGCTTTTTTAGTTCTGAAAATTGAATACCCATAGTAACCTACCTACTGTTAAATTAACTGTCCAAGTAATCAATACGCAGCTTTGTTATAATCGCGATCAATATTTTTTAATTACACGGCATTATGGATACAAAAATTCGACTCGCTAAATACATTGCCCATGCCGGTGTTTGCTCACGAAAACAAGCGTCGCGCTTGATTGATGAAGGCGTTGTCATGGTTAATAATCGCCCCGCTAATCATATTGATCATGTGGACGAAAACGACCGTGTTATCGTTAATGGTCACGCCATTAAAGGCCCAGCCGATTTAGTGTACTTTGCCTATCACAAACCGGTAGGGATTGACTGTAAACTCAATCAGCACGACCCAAGCAGCCTTATTCATCATTTACCGCAACTAACACGGGTATACCCTATTGGTCGCCTTGATAAAGACTCACGCGGATTGCTTATTTTGACCAATGATGGAGATTTTTGTAACCAGCTGATCCATCCAGACTTTCATCAACCTAAACGCTATTTAGTCACCGTCAATAAACCATTAGACGCGCATTTTTGCGAAAAAATGGCTGCAGGCGTCCCTGTCGATAAGCAAATAACACGACCTTGTGAAGTAGTTAAAATAGCGAGTAATCAATTTAGTATTGTTTTAAAACAAGGGCTCAACAGACAAATTCGTAAAATGGCGCATTACTGTGGTTACAAAGTGATTGATTTATACCGCGTACAAATAAGTGAATTACTGTTAGACCATTTAAATTTACCTGAAAACCAGTTTATAAAAATTAATAAAAGCGACATTTTAGGCTAACAAGCTCACGCTACCCCCCCTCACTTTAATGCGATAAAAAATATAAAATAAACGTGCAAAAATAGATTACAAATGTAGTCTTAAATTAAAGATTACACTTGTAGGCAATAAAATGATCGAATTATCAAAAGCAGAATTTGAAGTGCTGGACGCACTCTGGATTAACTATCCCGCCACAGCCAGCCAAATTATTGAGCGTTTAAGTGACGATAAACAATGGCACGAAAAAACCATTAAAACCTTATTGGGTCGTTTAGTAAAAAAAGGCGCGCTTAGCTTTGAAAAAGACGGCCGCCAATATATTTACACCCCCTGTATAAAGCGTGCTGATTACACTTTAAAGGAGAGTAAGAACTTCATAGAGCGCTTTTTTAGTGGTCGTATTGCCCCCTTGGTAAGTGGCTTCGCTAAATCGGAGCAACTCTCTCAGCAAGATATAAACGAGCTTAAAAAAGTCATTGATGACTGGGAAAATAATCAAAAGTAAGGAGTTTGCATGGTAATTTAAATAGGATTTAATTGGCTCATTGAACAACAGCTATTATTAAGTCTGTTGTTTGCAGGGTTTGTTTTACTTGAGCGCTTTGGCTTAAAAACCCTTGGTTCACACTTTGTGTATAAATTAGCTTGGTTAATACCTGTATCAGTTCTGTTGGCTAATTTACCTAGTGCAATTAAGCCACTATAAAATAGCAGCATTAGTTACTATTTAATTACACCTAATCAGGTACTTACAAACGACTTGAGTGTTAGTTTGGCGCTACTGTATGTCATTATTACTACGGTCTTATTAATTGCCGCTGTTGTTACCCATACCCGATTTGTCAAAGGCCTACAGCTCACTGAATTAGCACGCTTTAAGCAAGTAACAGTAGGAGTACAAACTTATACCAGCGCTCAGGTGGCTACGCCCATGGTCATTGGTGTTTTTAATAGCAAACTGGTATTGCCGCACAATTATAATACTCTGTTTGATAAAGCTACATTGGCGCTTATTTTAGAGCACGAAAATGTGCATATAAAACGCAAAGATAACCTAACAAATGCGCTGCTATTACTGGCTACAATTTTAATGTGGTTTAACCCTTTAGCTTGGATGGCTTACGCAAGCTTTAGACGCTTACAAGAGCTGACTTGTGATGAACGGGTACTAAGCAATAAAACCACACAGCAACAAATTTTATACAGCAAAGCCTTAGTAAACTGCGCTGCAAATGCACCAGCGGGTCTGATGGCTTATTCTCGTTATAAACTGACGGCGATCATGCCAATAGCGGCTCCCATGCCTACCAGCCAAGTGATCGAGCGAATAATATCGAGGTTTAAATAATAAAAAGTACAAAATAAAATACGCGCTACAATATGCGTCATCGCTAAAGTTTCGGTTACGGCATTAACATTGTTTGTGCCTAATACAGCAGCCAAAGCAACGGCAAAAACCGCTAACGATTCAAAACAGTTTTGATGAGCAGCCAGCGCCCGTGCTCCGAGCCCTGTAAGTTGTGTTTGTTGTTGCCGCGGATGTTTATTATCGTAACCACCGAGCTTATTCATTTCTATAATAGCTGGGATCCTTGCAACATAAGGCATGATCACTGCAATTAAGGCGCAAACCAATAAAATCGTCATTATCATTCTCAAGTTATTATTTATGACCCAAAATAACACAGCAAATAGAAAAAAGCCGCCAAATATAAATAACCTGAGCTCTGGCGGCTAGCAGTAACATCCCTCACACTATAGCCGATTTAAGCAGTGCGTCACTGTGGCAAATTGTCGCAGGTGATGAATATTCATTATGCCTTTTTGATGGTCGCTTTCATGTCACAGTACTGCTAAATTACTCCTCCGCTTTTTTTGTATGTTATTTAAGATGATTTGGATTTTACTGACTATTTTTGCCGCATTTATGCAGTCATGGCGTAATGCGCTGCAAAGTAAATTAAGCGCTCATGTCAGCGTTGCTGGCGTTACTCTAGCCCGCTTTATTGTCGCAAGCCCTATTGCAGGTCTGTATTTATATGCGCTTTATTATTACCAAGATGCGCCTCTCCCTTCGTTTAACCCTTTATTTATTAGCTATATTATTGGAGCCAGCATAGTGCAAATTATTGCCACGGGGCTCATGGTGAAGTTGTTTAAAATGAACAATTTTGCAGTAGGCGCCGGCCTTGCTAAAAGCGAAGCGCTAATGGCGGCGATATTTGGGTTACTATTTTTTGGTTCGGCGCTTTCATTTTTAGGTTGGATTGGTGTATTTATTGGCGCACTCGCTGTATTGCTATTAAGCGGCATTGCGAATGTGAAACATTTTAGCTTAAAAACCGCCTTAACAGGGCTTGCCTGCGGTACTTCGTTTGCGTTGTCATCGTCATGGATCAGAGAAGCCAGTTTAAGCTCAGGTATAGCTTTTCCGTATGCGCCTGCATGGGTTTTATTGCTTGTTATTAGTTTACAAACACTGATGCTGTGTATTTATATTGCCTTAAAGGAACGCGATACATTTAAAACTATGTTTCAGCATAAGGGCATGACTTGTACGGTGAGTATATTTAGTTGCTTGGGATCAATAGGTTGGTTTAGCGCAATGAGCTTGCAACATGTTGCCTATGTAAAAACGCTCGGCCAGATAGAAGTATTTTTTACGATATTGATTGCTGTTTTATGGTTAAAACAACCGCTAAAACGCCAAGATAGCGCTGGGCTATTATTGATTGCAGTGGCTGCGATATTGGTAATGCTGCCGAGCAGCTAAAAAAGCGCAGGTATCAACCTGCGCTTGTTTAATCTAACAATTAATGACTAATTTTTAAGGTGATGACACCACAAATAATCATTAACACACCAGCAATACGGCCAAACGTGGCTGCATCACCGTAAAATAATATACCCACTAAAAACGTACCAGCAGCACCAATACCCGTCCATACTGCGTACGACGTGCCCATAGATATTTGCTTTTGCGCCAACCACAACATAAAGCCGCTCGCGACCATAAACGCAATGGCAATCGCTATGCCCTGCCAACGAGTTTCAGGGGTTTGAGAAATTTTTAACCCTATAGGCCAGCCAATCTCAAGTAACCCAGCAATAATTAAATACATCCACGCCATTAAATATCTCTCTTTTTCAATATCACTTCATACAAATCGTGACGGCGGTCTTTTAAGTTACGCACTGTCCCTTCACTGTGAAGAATTTTTAACTTATCCATATCTAAGTCGCTAAATAATAACATTTCTGTATTGGTGGTGGCTTCATTTAGTGTGGCATCGTGCGGAAATGAAAAGTCCGATGGGGTTAGTACCGCCGACTGTGAAAACTGCACATCTAAGCTTTCTACTTCAGGTAAGTTACCCACAGAGCCTGCAATAACCACATAACATTCGTTTTCAATGGCACGTGCTTGGGCACAATGGCGTACACGCAAGTAACTATTTTTAGTGTCAGTCCAAAATGGCACAAATAAAATATCCAAACCTTGGGTGGCCAAAATACGTGACAACTCAGGAAATTCGACATCATAACAAATTTGAATACCTACACGGCCTGCATCTGTATCGAATACAGCAATTTTATCACCGCCTTGGATCACCCAATCGTTTTGTTCATGCGGGGTAATATGAATTTTACGTTGCTCGTCTATTTTACCGCTGCGATGGCATAAATAACTAACGTTATATATTTTATCGTCTTCGGCAAGCGGCATTGAACCGGTAATAATGTTGGCGTTGTATTCTATCGCCATACGCGACATGGCGTTTTTAAAGGTCTCTGTGTATTCGGCTAAATACCGAATTGCCTCGGTTTGATTGCTTTGCTCGGTTAATCCCATCAGTGGCGCATTAAAAAACTCAGGGAATAAAATAAAATCGCTTTTGTAATCAGATACCGTATCAACAAAGTATTCAACTTGCTTAAGCATTTCTTCAACCGATTCAACACAGCGCATTTGCCACTGCACAGCCCCTACCCGTACGATTGATTTAGTTGACTCAATAACGGTGTCGGTTGGCTCATACATAATGTTATTCCACTCAAGTAATGTGGCATAACCTACTGATTCTTGATCCTCTGGAAGGTACTTTTTAAGTAAACGCTTTACCTGAAAATCGTTAGCCAATTGAAAGCTCAATATAGGATCGTATATCTCTTTTTGATCGACCTTAGCAATGTATTCCATCGGGGTCATTTCACTGCTGTGATTGTAATAACGCGGAATACGCCCACCCGCTAAAATAGCGCGTAAATTATACTGACGGCACAATTCTTTTCGCGCATCATATAAACGGCGTCCTAAACGCATGCCACGGTATTGCTCACTAATAGCAACATCCAAACCGTATAAAGCATCCCCTGTGGTGTCGCTAAATACACGGTCGTGGCCATCGGCAATATCTTCATAGGTATGCGGGTTTGAAAAACGTGCATAATCCACTTGGACACTCAGCGCTAAACCCACCAGCACGCCATCATCAACAATACCAATTTGCCCTTCAGGGAACTGATCGATGAGTCTAAAAATAGTATGGCTTGGCCATGCTCCGCCTAGGTCGGGGTAAGCTTCGTCCATCAAGGTTTTAATTTGTGGGTATTGTTCTCGGGTTAAGTTACAAATTTCAAGATGGGTTTTTTCTGCCGACATACGCAACTCCTTGGGGCATGTAAGAATCAAAAAAGCTGAACACATGCTCAGCTTTATTAGGTTTATGCGTTTTTATTCGCGCTTTGCGCTACTTTAAACTGCGATAAAAAAGTGTGGTTACGCGCTCTTTAGGTAACCAATTTGCATATTCAAGGCCAAGTTCTGATAATGGATCGGCTTTGAGGACTTGCTCTAAACTGGCATCGTTTTGCATAGCATTAAGCATAACATCTTTCGCTTTTTGTACCAGCTTACGATACGTCATTAGCCCTGAACGGTCGCTTATCGGGCCATGCCCTGGAATAACGGTTGTTTTTTCATCAATTTGTTTAATCACATCATCAACCGCCGCTAAAACACCATTAACACTACCGCCACTATCTACATCAACAAAAGGTAAGCTTCCAAAGTTAAAATATATATCGCCCATGTGCACTATGTTGTCGTTACTAAAAAAGATAACCGAGTCGCCATCTGTGTGTGCATTTGAGTAGTGCACAACATGCGCATGCTCATTGTTAAAGTGCAGTTTTAAATCATGGCCAAAACTAATACGCGGTAAGTAATCAGAACCCTCACCATGTTTTTCTTTTAAGCGTTTGTGCACATTGTCGTGAGCAATCACATGTGCGCCCGCTTTGGCAAAGTTCTCGTTACCCCCAGTATGGTCACCATGATGGTGTGTGTTAATTACAAACTCGGCACTGCCTGGCTTTAATTCGCTAATGGTTTTTTTAATATCGTCGGAAAGCTTGGCAAACTGATCGTCAATAATATAAATACCATCATCCCCCACGCTTGCGGCAATGTTACCGCCTTGGCCAAATAACACGTAAACATGTTCACTTAATTGTGTAGCCGTAACAGGGTTTTCATCCGCAAATGCATGATTGCTTAACAGTAAACTGGTGATTAATGCCGGTAGTAATTTTTTCATTTTTGTTTTCCTATAGTTGCTTTATCTGGGTTATAAAACGTTATTACTACTTATTTAGCTCACTTTGCATCCAAGGCTAGTCGTTCATTGGTGTAATTTCAATTTGATGCATTAATGCTTGCGGTAATAATGGCGTGTGCTTACCTTTTACATATTCATCAAAGCCAGCTCGGTAAAATTCAGAAAGTGGGTGCCCTGATTGCCCACCCGGAATCGTTAAAATAGCATTCTTTAAGTGCCCAGGCTGAACAATAAAACGCTGTGATGCGCCAAAACTACGTTTTTGCACCGCTGGCATATAACTGTCACCAAACCCGGGCGCTGTTGGCATGTTAAGTAACTTACTTAGTATGGGCATTTGTTTAGCAAACGGGTGCTCAATCGCTAATTCGTTTACTTTTCCCCACTGCCAGTTTTGTATGTTACTACCAAACCGTGATGTTAACTGCGTGAGTGTTTGCTCAAAGGCACCCTGTAATTGCTGCTCCCAATTAGTAAACTGCGGATTAACCCAACTTGTTGGCTGAGCCTTTATTAACTGCCAAACAGCAGGCTCTAAATCACGTTTCACATATTTTAATGTGCCATCTTGCTGGTTGAGTGTTGTCTCAATACTGCTAAATAGAATATTAATCAGTTCATCACGATACGTCTTTACTAAGGTATACCCTATTGATTGCGGGCAAGCGCATTGCTGCCAGTTTTCGAGGGCATTTATATGATCTTTATAGCGCGTGGGCTGCTTTTTTAACTGCTCAAGCAATAAGGCATGCCAAGGCATTAAAAATCGTGCTTGGTTATCTAACTGCAACTGATAAAAATCACTTTCATTAAAGCGTTGTTTTTCAAATAACCTATCGCGAATTTGCGTTGCACGGGCTCCAAGCGCATAGCCGCCATTACCAAAACGGACGTTATCATCAGCAGATACCACTCGAGAATTACCTGTCCATAATCGCCCGTTTTCAGGATTTTTAATAAAAGGTCGATCGATTTCGTTTTGCTGCCAAAGCGCAGAGTAATCTTCTTCTTTTACGGCTAATTCATTGGGTGTTGTTCGCGCAGGTATGCCGCCCATATTTTTCCATGCTGCATTTCCTTGGTCATCGACCACCAGCAGGTTTTGCACAGGAATGCCTACGTCACTTGCAATATCAAGCGCATCATCAACAGTCTGTGCTTGCTCAAGCTGTAATAGCTGCATATTAACGGCGTATGGTTGATGTGCAGCCCAGCTCAGTGCGTAAGGCTTTTCATTGATGTATTTTACCGGACCGTATTCACTGAGCGTAAGGGAGTAACTTTCTACTTTGCCACTGGGTAATGCAATAGACTCATCTACTTGCCACATTTTGCTATCGCTATTAAGCGCAATCCAATCGGCGGTATCTAAATACCCGTTGGTAAACCCCCATGCAACGTTGTTATTTGTGCCTACTACAATCGCCGGCGCTCCCGGAAGCGAGACACCCGTTACCTGCATGGGTTTATTATTTAATGAATAGTTTAATTGGGCTCGATACCAAATAACCGGCACAGCCATTGATAAATGCATATCATCAGAGAGCATCGCAGCCTGAGTGTTGGTTAAATTTGAGGTGACAGCCCAATTATTACTACCCACTTCCAAGTTAGCGGTAATGGGTTTAATCGCGGTGGTTGGTTGCGATAAAAGTTCGGGGATTGGGTTATGCAAAAGAGCGAGCTGGCTGCCATCCAATGCGGCTTGATATTGGCTAGGCTGAGTTAAAAAACTTACCATTTCAGCCCCGTACTGCTGCTCTATTTGAATTAAAGCTTGGTCGCGCTCAAATGTAGATGACTGTAAATCAAGGTACATGCTAAAAATAACTAGTAAACTGTCTTCACTTTGCCAAGGCTTTTGCTCAGCCCCCGTGAGTAAATATTCAAAACTGGGGTACCCTACTTGTGCAAGGCCTTCATTTACACCTTGGGCATAACTGCGTAGCAGCTGTTTGTCGGCCTTCGGAAGGGTTTTTAAAATAGCTTGGCTGCGTTTACGTAATTGGTGAAAACGCATTTTTTTATCAAGCCCAAGCGCGGATTCACCAAATAGCTCGCTTAGCTCACCTGCGGCATTACGTCTAAGTAAATCCATTTGAAAAAAGCGGTCTTGCCCGTGAGCATAACCTAAGCCATAGGCAGCATCGTGGCGAGTTGCTGCAGTAATAACAGCTTGGCCAAGCGTATCACGAGCGACTTTAACTGGCTGCGTTACCGCATCGCTTCGGCCTTTGCCATCAAGGGTAGGTAAACTTAGAGTCAACACGCCGTAAACAATTGCAGTACTGGCGAGCGCTAAAATCACAACAATTAATAGCAACCGTTTGATTACTTTAAACATAAACATACCCTTCAACTTTTTCAATAAACTATTATTAGCATATATTCATATTCATTCTATTAAAAACACTACGAAAAGCGGGTAAAGGGTGAAATAAACATCAAAATCCACGATAATACACAGTTCATGTATTGTGCAGACCTAGTTGAGATCAAAATGACTGAAAAAACATTTATTAAAGGTAAAGACCGCGATTTAGAATCGTCTATCTCTACCATGCAAAACAAGCTAAAAGCGCTAAATATTAATATTGAAGAAGCGCTGTGGCTTAACCCTGTAGCAAACTGTTATTCAGTTCATATAAAAGATAGCGACTGCGGTGTGATGTTTACTAATGGTAAAGGTGCCACTGATAAAGCCTCTATCGCCTCTGCGCTAGGTGAATATTTTGAGCGTTTAAGCTGTAACTACTTTTTTGCTGATTTTTACTTAGGCGAAGAGTTTGCCAATGATGACTTTACTCATTACCCAAACGAGAAATGGTTTAAAGTTGAAAACGATGAAATACCACAGGGTATTATGGATGAAAGCTTATGGGATTATTTTGACCCAGAGCGTGAATTAACCGCATCACACCTTTATGACTTTAACTCTGGCAATTTTGAACGTGGTATTTGTTCTGTACCGTACACTCGTCAGCGCGACAACCAAGACATTTATATTCCGGTGAATGTGATTGGTAATATTTTTGTTTCTAATGGCATGAGTGCCGGTAATACTAAATTTGAAGCCCGTGTTCAGGGGTTATCTGAAGTATTTGAGCGCGCTATTAAAAACCGCATTATTGCCGAAGGTATCAGCTTACCAATCGTGCCTGAAGAGGTGGTAAAACAATACCCTAAAATTCATGAAGCCTGTGAAGAGCTGCGTAGCCATGGCTTCCATTTACGCATTGCGGATGCATCACTAGGCGGTAAATACCCAGTAATGAGCGTCACGCTTATAAACCCTGTTGATGGGTCAGTATTTGCCTCTTTTGGTGCTCACCCTTCATTTGAAGTAGCGCTAGAGCGTACCGTTACCGAATTACTGCAAGGTCGTCGCCTAGATCAACTTGACGTATTCCAACCTGCTACATTTGATAACGACGAAGTCGCTACTCCTGAGAACATTGAACTGCACTTTATTGATTCAAGCGGTTTAATTTCACATGACTTTTTCCGCTCTGAAGCAGATTTTGAATTTGTACATTGGGACTTTAGTGGTTCAACTGAGCAAGAATACAACTTCTGTACTGATTTAATTCATAGCATGGGTCACGATATCTATATTATGGATTACACCCACTTAAACGTGTATGCATGTCGTATTTTAGTTCCTGGTATGTCAGACATTTATCCTGTAGATGAGCTAATTTGGCGCAACAATAATGAAGGCGCTAAATTCCGCGAAGACTTCTTATCGCTTGATCAGTACGATAGCAAACAATGGATGGAAATTTACGACAACCTCGAAGAAGCAGGTCACAGCGATATTATTCGCGCAGCTGAATTCATTGGCTTAGCAACCGACGCCGATACACCTTGGCACACACTACGCATTGGTGAGCTTAAAGCACATTTATGCTTAGCGGCGGGTAATGAAGAAGCTATTGACTGGGTTGATTGGATTTTGCATACCGGCCAAGTAAACGACGAAGCGATGCGTCACTTTCGTTGCTTAAAAGCAATCCTTGAAATTAAATATGATGACGAGCGCGAATATGCAAGTTATCAAGATGCATTAGGTTTAATGTTTGGTAGCGACAATGTCACGCTTGCTATTGAAATTGCTGAAGGTCGTAAATTATTTAACGGCTTAACTTTCCCAGGCTTATCGCTTGAGGGCTTTAAAAAGCATGCAGCACTTCTTGATGGTTACCGCAAATTACACGTTGCAAAGCAACAACATTGGGCGCGCGAAATTAGCGACTCATAACCACACCTAAACTACTAATTATAAAAATAAAATGGCGCACTTTTAACTGCGCCATTTTTATTTCTTCGATAAATTGACTATAGTTAGCCAGTCTTGATTAACAACTTAATTACATTCTATGTCCCCGCAGCGCAAAAACAAACGCACCCGAATTAATAACGCTAAGCTGGCTTTTTTATTATCGCTGGTGTTGATAATCACTATCAGCTTGGTGCTTGATCACGTCAATTATCACCGTGAGAAAGATGCTTATCGATTACGCACTCTGTCGCAGGTAAGTACCTATAGAGCACAACTTGAAGCTGTATTAGTGTCTAATATTCAACTCATTCGTGGCTTAGCTATTGCTGTTGCCGCTGAGCCAAACTTAGATCAAACTCGCTTTGAACAAATTGCAGCTCCCCTTTTTGAAACCTCAAATGAGCTACGTAACATTGGCGCGGCGCCAGACATGGTAATAAAAATGACCCATCCGATTAAAGGTAACGAAAAAGCGATAGGCCTTAATTTTTTGGAAAATAAAGCACAGCGCGAAGATGCCATTAAAGCAAGAGACACGAATACGATCGTGATGGCAGGTCCACTTCAGCTTATCCAAGGCAACGAAGCTTTGATTGCGCGCGTACCAGTATACTTGCCAGAAAATAACGCCTTTTGGGGATTGCTCTCAGTGGTACTCGATATAGAAAAAGTTTATGAAAATTCGGGGATCATTGAACTACAGCAAAATTATAATATAGCAATACAAGGACGTAATGGATTAGGTAAGCAAGGTGGTTTTTTTTTCGGTGACCCCTCTATTACTGATCAAGACCCTCTAGAATTTACTTTAAACTTTAAAGGAGGTGCTTGGCAGCTTTATGTTATACCCAAGCAAGGCTGGCAACCAGTGAGTTCTTCGGTCTGGCCTTTACGGTTCATTATTTTAACCGTGTTAGGCTTGCTCATTTCTGCCTTTTTGTTTTATCTAAAAATACTCAACCGTGAACAAGAAAGCGAAAGAATGCTTGAGGTGATGAGTAATTTAGCACAAGTCGGTGCATGGTCGTTTAACTTAGAAAAAAAACACGTGTTTTGGTCAGATATGACTAAAAAAATACTTGAATACCCATTAGATGAGCAACCAAAATGGTCAGAAAATTTAAACTATTTTAAAGAAGGTGAAAGTAGAGAAAAAATCGCTAAACTGGTTGAAAGAGCAATTAAGCATGGTGAAAGTTACGAAACTGAGCTTGAAGTGATCAATGCAAATGGTCAGCCTGTATGGGCACTTGTTCACGGTGAAGCTGAACATAAAAATGGCCGTTGTATAAGAATATTTGGTTCATTACAAAATATTGATGCCCGTAAAAAAGTAGAATTAGAAAATCGTAAAATTGCTCGTTTTAACGAAACCTTGGCCTCCTTAACGGTGAGTGATGAAATATTAAATGGCAAACTAAGCCAATCTAAAGAATTAATCACGCAGTCTATTTGCCAAGCCCTTGAGGTAAACTGCGCCAGTATAAAATTGTTTAACCAACAAAGAACCCAGCTAATTCAATTTGCGAGTTTTAATCGTTCAGGTAGCGAAAATAATATTCCGTGGCTGCAAGAAACTATTCCTGACTTTTTTACCGCAATAGAACGAAAAGCGATATTTTGTGTTGATAATGCTCAACAACATCCCTACTTAGCCCCCATCAAAGAAAGCTACCTTCAACCGTTTTCAGTCAAGGCGATGCTGTGTGTTCTTATTCCTGCAAGCAGTGGCTCTATTGGAATAGTATGTGCTGAGCAAGATATAGTTAGAACATGGAGCCATAATGAAGAAAGCTTTTTAATTGCTGTAGGGGCTTTAATTGGCAGCCTTTACGCTAGCCAACAACGTATAGAAACAGAGGCACAACTAGTCAGGGCAAAAGAAGCCGCAGAACAAGCTGTGATTGCAAAAAGTGAGTTTTTAGCCAGTATGAGCCATGAAATTCGCACACCCATGAATGGGGTGTTGGGAATGCTTAATATTGTTAAAGCAACCCAATTAGATCAACAACAAAAGCGTCATATTAAACTTGCGCAATCATCTGCAGAGTCATTATTAGAAATTATTAATGATATTTTAGACTTTTCTAAAATAGAGGCTGGCAAGTTAGACATTGAAAATATTCAATTTAATTTACCTCACTTACTGGGTGAAGTGGTTGAGTCATTTGCATTAAGAGCCGAGCAAAATAACACCACGTTAATTTTGGATGCAACACATATCACTAGCAGCGAATTTATTAGCGATCCAAATAGATTACGTCAAATTTTAAGTAACTTAATTGGTAATGCCGTTAAATTCACCCAAAACGGTGAAATATTGATAACCGCTAAAATTGCCCACACACTTGACGCCACAGTTTTAGAATGTGCAATCGCTGACTCAGGTATAGGAATCAGCGCAGAAAAACAGCCCCATTTATTTGATTCATTTACTCAAGCAGACACATCAACCACACGCCAATATGGTGGCACAGGCCTGGGTCTTGCTATTGTCAAGCAGCTGTGTGAGCTCATGGGTGGCGAAGTGAATGTGAGCAGTACACCAAATAAAGGCAGTACATTTTCCTTTTTTATAAAGATAACCCCTCAATTAGTTCAACAGCACGAAGCATATCAAGCAATTAAAAATAAGCGTATTTGGGTTATTGATGATTGCTTACTTAATACCACTATTGCCAAAAAACAATTAACTCGCTGGGGGGCTAAGGTCAGCACGATCTGCGATTACCTGTCTATAAGTGCCTACATTAATAGCCATGAAGATACCCCACCAAACATTGTGCTTGTTGACAGTGCTTTATTTGAACCATTATACGAAGCTCAAGCACTCGCACTTAAGCAGTTTTTAACAAAAAGTAATAGCCATTTAATTATTATGGCTCCCATGAGTTATACAAATAAAAGTGCCACATTTTTAACCGAAGAAACCCTCGTATTTAAACCACTCACCCCTCTTGATTTACAAAATGCGCTGACTGCAAAAAGCTCTATCGAGCAAACACACGTTGGTACACAACTAAAGTCGCTTGCTGCCACTGAGGTTATGACAGATACACTGGCGGCGCATGTTTTATTAGTAGAAGATAATAAAATTAACCAAGTTGTTACCGCTGCTTTTTTAAAACAGTTGAACGTGACATTTGAGATTGCTGAAAATGGTGCTGAGGCAATTGAAAAGTTGAATCAAAACCCAGCTAACACTTATCAATTAATATTAATGGATTGCCAAATGCCTACGATGGATGGCTATCAAGCAACTATTGCCATCAGAGAAGGCAAAGCAGGCAAGGTAAATAAAAACATAACAATAATAGCGCTTACCGCAAACGCAATGCAGGGTGATAAAGACAAATGTTTGGCCACTGGTATGGATGACTATTTAACTAAACCCCTCAATGCCACAACTCTTCATTCTAAGCTCCAGCAATGGCTTACAAGCAAATAACAGTGTAAGCTAAAAATAGGATTTATTAGGTGAGATAAGGTATGCAATTGCAATTATCAATGGAGCAACAACGCGTTATTGGTTGTTTATTAGAAAAACAAAGCACAACACCTGAGCACTACCCTTTATCGTTAAATGCATTAACAAATGCCTGTAATCAAAAATCGAATCGCGCGCCAGTTGTTAATTATACAGAAGAGCAAGTTCAAATAACCGTTGATGAGTTAATCAGTATGCGATTAGTCACTGTAAATGAAGGGCTGTCTGGGCGAGTTAATAAATACGATCATCGTTTTTGTAATACTGAGTTTAGTCACCTGCAATTTGATCAACAGCAAAGGGCGATTATTTGTTTATTATTATTGCGAGGCGCACAAACACCTGGCGAATTAAAAACACGTAGTAGCCGCCTTGCCGACTTTGCTCGTATTGATGATGTTGAAAAGTCACTTGAACAACTAATTCAAAGCAATCATGTTAAAAAGATGCCGCGCGAATCAGGTAAACGGGATTGTCGATATATTCATTTATTTGCAGATCAATCATCTGTGAACGAGGCTTCACTTGAGGCACAAACACACACTGATGATATAAAAAACACTGAGCTAAATGACTTACTTGCAGAAATTGATGAGCTAAAAGCCCAGCTTAAACAAATAAAAGCTCACTTAGGGCTTTAATTCATAAATATGAAATCACATAATAGTTGTTCTATGTAGAGCGTAAAAATTATTTAACTAAAGGAGCGGGCCATGCGCGCCGAGATTATGGCTGAAATGAAAGTTCAGCCTTCGATTGATGTAAACGCTGAAATTAAACGCCGAGTGGATTTTATTAAAGCACGTTTAAAAGCGGCATATTCAACCTCACTTGTACTAGGGATCAGTGGTGGTGTAGATTCAACGACCTGTGGCCGTTTGTGTCAACTTGCTATTGATGAGCTAAACCAAGAACACCCTGACACTCATTATCAATTTATTGCTGTGCGCCTACCTTATGGCGTTCAAGCTGATGAAAGTGAAGCGCAAATGGCGGTTGATTTCATTAAGCCGAGCACCCGCATGACGGTAAACATTAAACCCGCAACCGATGCACTGCATGAGCAGACAATGGCAACTCTCGCGGGTACCGAACAAACACTCCCTTCGCAAGATAAAATCGATTTTATTAAAGGTAATGTCAAAGCTCGCCAACGCATGATTGCGCAATATGAAATAGCCGGCTTTTGCCAAGGCTTAGTGGTCGGTACCGATCATAGTGCTGAAAATATTACTGGTTTTTACACTAAATTTGGTGATGGTGCATGCGATTTGGCTCCTTTATTTGGCCTATCAAAACGCCAAGTTCGTGCATTAGCAACCACATTGGGTGCGCCTGCGTTTTTAGTTGAGAAAGCACCAACAGCGGATTTAGAAAGTGATAGACCAGGACTAACAGACGAAGAAGCACTTGGCTTAAGTTATGAAGAAATTGATGACTTTTTAGAAGGTAAAGCAGTTTCAAGTTATGTAGAAGAAACGCTAATTGCAATTTACCAGCGCACGCAACATAAGCGCCAGCCTATTCCAACAATATACGATGCTTTTTAAATCAATATTATGAGCGTGATTTAACTGATCGAGCCGCTTGTATTTTACGTAAACATGACGTGAAAATAAGTGGCTTAAATTTTTAAACGTTAACCTTAACGCTTGCCAACAGAGAGTTTTATATTTTATGACCCCCCCTATTTTGATTACTGGTGCAGCACAACGTATAGGGCTTGCGCTGGCAAAGCACTTTATAGCCCAAGGGCAAGCGGTCATTATTACTTATCGGACCCGTCATGAGGCTGTTGATTCGTTGGAACAACAAGGGGTTACCTGTCTTTATGCTGACTTTAGTACTGATGAGGGCATTAATACTTTTATTACGTTGCTTAAATCACACACTGACTCACTCAGGGCAGTTATTCATAATGCATCAAGCTGGGACTGTGAAGCTAACAACCCTCACTTTGAGCAGCTGTTTGACAATATGATGCGCATTCATGCAAAAACACCGTACTTGGTAAACTTACATTGCGCAGATTTACTATTAAATTATCAGGCGTCGCATGCTAAACCCGCTGACATTATTCATTTGACTGATTATGTAGTGGAAACAGGCAGTCCAAAGCATCTTGCTTATGCGGCCAGTAAAGCCGCACTGGATAACTTAACTAAATCATTTAGCGCTAAATACGCACCTAACATAAAAGTGAATTCAGTCGCGCCATCATTAATTATTTTTAACCAACATGATGATGAGCAGTACCGCGCTAAAACTTTAAAAAAATCATTAATGGGTATCGAACCTGGATGCCAAGAAATTATCAATAGTATAGACCTACTACTGAACAGCCATTACATCACAGGGCGTGCTTTACCTGTTGATGGTGGTCGCCATCTTAAGTAAGTCATCTAATAAAACTGAGAAACTTATGCATAACGAATTAAAAGAAAGCTATCAAAAAATTATAACTGCTGTAGGTGAAGACGCTGAACGTGAAGGGTTACTTGATACCCCAAAACGCGCTGCAAAAGCGATGGAGTACCTTACTCAAGGATATCGTCAAACGCTTAACGAAATCACGAACAATGCGGTATTCACCTCTGACGCTGACGACATGGTATTGATACAAGATATCGAGCTTTACTCTATGTGTGAACATCATTTACTCCCTTTTATTGGCCGTTGTCATATTGCTTATATCCCTGATGGCAAAGTATTAGGCTTATCTAAGTTTGCGCGTATTGTTGATATGTTTTCGCGCCGTTTTCAAATTCAAGAACAGCTTACCCATCAAATTGCAAAAGCGGTTGAGGAAGTAACCGGTGCAAAAGGTGTGGGTGTAATTGTTGAAGCAAAACACATGTGTATGATGATGCGTGGTGTAGAAAAGCAAAACTCAAGCATGCGTACCTCGGTAATGCTAGGAAACTTTAGAGCCGATCCGAAAACACGTAATGAGTTTTTACAGCTGATCAAAGGATAATGTATGGCAAACGCAATTATTAATGTAACTAATTTACGACTACGCACATTTATAGGTTTTAATCCTGATGAGCGTGAAAAAAAACAAGATGTGGTCATTAACCTTGAAATTCACTACCCTGCTGATCAAGCTTGTGAAACAGATGAAGTAGACCAAGCACTTAACTACAAAGTGATTACTAAAGAGGTGATTAGCTTAGTGGAGCAAGGACACTTTTTATTGTTAGAAAAACTAGTTGCTGAAATTCTTGCTGTTTGCCACTCACACCCAAGTGTTAATTATGCTAAGGCTCGAGTAGATAAACCTCATGCGTTGCGCTTTGCCGATTCGGTTTCTTTAACCCTCGACTGGCACAAATAATCCAACGGCAAGGGCTATTACCGCTAAATAACGTAACCCCTTGCCGAGCGTTACCAGCACTAAAAATGTAGTAAAGCGAACTTTAAACACGCCGCCAATAACGGTTAGTGGGTCGCCAACGATGGGCAGCCAAGCAAACAACAGGCTATAAACACCATATTTATTAAACTGCTGTTGTGCTTTTTTAAGCCCTTTTTCAGATACTGGAAACCATTTTTTATCTTTAAAACGCAATGCCTGCGTCCCTAACCAATAGTTAACACAACTGCCCAGAACATTACCCAAGGTTGCTGCAAACCAAATCAGCCATAAGTTAGTATTGCCTTGCATGATCATGCCACCCATCAATACTTCAGACGAGCTAGGTAATAACGTGGCAGATATAAATGCTGTAAAAAATAATGTTATATAGAGCATTTTTTCCTTATGACTAAAAACTAAACCCAGCAATTAGCTGGGTTTGACGATTTTTTAACTTAAACCAAAGCGCTGAATAATAAAAACAGTTATTTTATCAAATTTAAGCTAAGGGGATAATTAAACTCTTTGCCATCGTTGGCTTTCACGCTTGCGATAACCACCATCACAAATGAAAAAATAGCCACCATAGGTAACAGTAGTAAACCAACCGCTGCAAAAATTAGTAAAAAACAAACAAAATAAGCTATAGCCATAGTAATTTGAAAATTAAGGGCTTTTTTTCCATGTATATCAACAATTGGCATTTCATCTTTTTTAATTAACCAGATAATAAGAGGGCCGAGTACCGACCCAAATGGCACAATAAACCCCGCTAATGCACTTAAATGACATAGCATTGCCCAGGTGCGGTCATCTTTATTGACGACTTTAATCTCTTGATTTTGTTCCATTACACTCTCCCTTCTCGTTTTTATTTTGCGCTAAAATGATATTCACACTCATTAGCCACCTTAATGTAAATGCTTATTTATCCAATGCAAAGCATTTGTGTATATTTAAAAATAAAAAAGCGCAGCAAATAGCTGCGCTTATTGATATTGCCAGACCAGTTACTTATTCACACCTGCTAAATCAAGCATAAAAGCATAATTTAAGGCAGTATCTTCTAAGCGTTTGAAGCGACCTGATGCACCTCCGTGCCCTGCTTCCATATCGATTTTAAACAGTAGCTTATTATCATCTGTTTTGTAATCTCGCAGCTTAGCCACCCACTTTGCAGGCTCAAAATATTGTACCTGTGAATCATGTAAGCCAGTAGTAACTAACATATTTGGGTAATCTTGCTTACTGACCTGATCATAAGGTGAATACGATAACATATACTCATAGTATTCTTTCTCGTTAGGGTTACCCCACTCACCGTATTCGTTGGTTGTAAGTGGAATACTTGCATCAAGCATCGTGGTCACTACATCAACAAATGGAACTGCTGCCACCATACCTTTATACAACTCAGGAGCTTGGTTTGCCACAGCCCCCATTAACAAGCCACCCGCACTGCCACCTTGAGCAAATATTTTATCTTTTGCACCATACTTTTGCTCAACCAATGCCTTGGTAACATCTACAAAGTCGTTAAAGGTGTTCTTTTTAGTCAGTAGTTTACCGTCCTCATACCAAGGGCGACCTAGCATTTGTGAACCACGAATATGCGCAATGGCAAATACAAAACCCCGATCGAGCAAACTTAAGCGAGCGCTAGAAAAGGTAGGATCCATGGTCGCGCCATACGAGCCATAACCATATTGTAGCAGCGGATTAGTCCCCTCTTTTTTAAACATGTCTTTGCGATAGACTAGGCTTACCGGTACTTTAATACCATCTCGTGCAGTGACAAAAATTCGCTCTGATGCGTAATTATCTGCACTAAAATCACCGAGTACTTTTTGTTGTTTAAGTAATGTTTTATTGCCAGTAGCTAAATTAACATCATACGATGAAGCGGGTGTTGTCATACTGGTATAATACACACGTAATGTATCGCTATTTAAATCATTGTTACCGTAGGTGCTAATTGTATAAGCACTGTCGTTAAAACTAAGCGGTATCTCTTTACCCGTGGTTAAGTTACGAGCAATAATAGTCGACTGACCCATTTCACGCTGCTGATACACTAAGTAGTCGTTAAATAAGTCGATGCCTTCTAATTTTATATTATCGCGGGCAGGGATCACACTTTGCCAATTTGCTTTATCACCGGCTTTATCAATATCAACTTTCATAAGCTGAAAGTTAACCGCATTTAAATTAGTGACAATGTAGTAAGTATTACCCAGCTTAGAAATTCCATACTCCAGATCCGCTTCACGTTCAATCAAGCGTTTTGGCATAGCCTTAACATCATCAGCACTTAAAACCGATACACCTGACGCAGTTGTACTGCTGTGCCAAATATAAATTTCTGAATCGTCTTTGCTTTTGCTAATACCCATGTAATAACTGGTATCTGTTTCTTCATAAACCAGCTCATCATCGCTTTGTGGTGTACCGAGCGTATGACGATAAACTTGGTAACCTAGTAAAGTTTGTAAATCTTTTTTTATGTAATAAAGCGTTTTGTTGTCGTTTGCCCAAACAACACTGCCATTCGTACCTTTAAGCGTATCTTCGAGTAATTTACCAGTGCTTAAGTCTTTTATTTTTATATTATAAATACGACGACTTACGGTATCTTCACCATATGCCATTAAATTGCCGTTTGGACTTACATCTAAACCACTTACGGCATAATAATCATGTTCCTTAGCTAGCTCGTTTACATCTAAAATAACCTGCTGGTCAGTGCCTGCAAAATCACTACTACGTACATAAGTTGCGTATTCGTTATCACCGCGAGTTTGTGATGAATAATAATAGTCACCGTTTTTAACTGGCACTGAATCATCGTCTTTTTGAATTCGCCCTTTCAGCTCTTCAAATAACTTAGTTTGTAACGTTTTTGTATGCGCAAGCATTGTATCTGTATAAGCATTTTCAGCCTCAAGGTAACTAATTACCTCAGGATCTTTTCGCTCATCATCACGCATCCAATAATAATTATCGATACGCGTGTCGCCATGAATAGACATTTCATATGGTACTTTTTTAGCAACCGGCGGCATTACTGCGATTTGAGTAGCTGCGTTTTCAATTTTTGCTGATTGCTCAACGTCAGGAGCTTTGTTGCATCCCCCTAAAATAGCTAAGGAAATAAAAGTAAGAACAAATGGGGTATGTTTCATTGATTGGAATCTCTGTAAGTTTTTATTTTTATTAAATATACCTAATATTTAATAACACGGAGATTTAGTTTGTGAAGCTATGTAAAAAGGGAGCCGAAGCTCCCTTTAAATAACATTTAAGTTAATACACTACTTTTGCTTACGACGACGCATAAAGGCAAACGGCGCTACAAGTAATGTTAACCAAGCTAACGAACCTGAAGAGCTTTTCTTAGTAGGCTCTGGAGTAACAACTACAGGTGGTACTACTTTAGTAACGGTTATTGTTACCATTGCAGGCTCTGACACATTACCACGAACATCAATCGCAACAACTTCCATTTCTGCAGATGTATCACCCGCTAATAAAGTGGTATCTGCAACCACAATTTGACCTTCTGCATCAACAGCAAGACCAAGGTTTGTATTAGATTGAACATAGTACTCTGAAATAGCTAAGTCTAAGTCTGATTCTTCAATAGTAAGCGCACCTACTACAGTTCCATCAGCTGCATCTTCAGAAACACTAAACTCACCACCAACCAGCATTGGAGCTTCAACGTCTGGTAACTCTAGGTCTTCAGCTGCCATTACTTTAATAATGTTAGTACCTGAACCTTGCGATAATGCAAACGGGCCGCTTGCAGAAACAACCGCTTTCTCACCAGGTTTAAGTGAAGAAATTGCTTCACCTGTCTCATAAGAGGTCATTTCAACTGCTGGTTGTACGCCAAATACTGTTGAACCTGTTACGCTGTCTGTTTCACTGTAAACACCAGTTTGGTAACTAGGGTAGCCTACCGATACTTTGAAGTTCATTTGCTCACCAAGAAGCGAAGCATCAATATTCATTAACTCTGAACAACCTGAGAAAGTAACTGTGTCTTCACCTGCAGCATGGAAAAGCGGCGTACCCCATTGCCATGCATCATTACCAGCGCCATCAGTTGTACCAATTAATGTGCGGCTACGACCTGGGAATGCAGTTGTGCGACCACGGTCATTTAAGTTTTGCATGAACTGATCAGATACACCGTCATTGTTGGTATCTATTTCAATTCTATAACCCGCTTGGAAAGTATGAGTTAACGGATCTCGTAGTTGTATTGATGACGTAATATAAATTCCTGAATCACAGAAATCTGCATTGAATGCAGAGAATGTAGTAGACAGGATATTAAATTCAGCATCTTCAACTGATTTTTCTGTCCCCATTGCAACAATACTTTCAGCTTGTGGAGAAATTTCAGTTTGACCTGTATTTTCAATAACCAATGCCATTTCATTGTTAACAATTTCAGGTGAGTAGCTCAACTGAGTCGCAGCTTTTGGCATTGCATGATAAACAACATGTAAATCGTGATCGCCATCTGTAGATGCATCATCAAATACTAACGCACCATCAAACTCTACTGATGTTAATGCAGCACTTCTTGCTGCAATATCCTCTTCACTGAATGGATTTTCTAATTCCCATGCAGGTAATTTACTTGGATCAACCGTCATTGTAATATCAAAGTTAATCGCTTGACCTGCCGGTACTGTTATAGATTCAGGGAAATCCCAACTAACTGCGCCCGTATCAATATCATTTTGGTAGCGCGCTTCTGTGCGAAGATTATAAGTTTTTGCATCTGCAGAGAAGTTCTTAACTGTCACTGTTTTAGTAATTGAACCTGTTTCCGCTAAACTTACTAAACCATAAGATAGTGCAGCTTGTTTTGTGTCAAACTCACTATTATGGACCCATGCAGCAACTGGCAAGTTAGCCGCCTTAGTCACATCAACTAAACCAGCACCTATCATACTAATTGGCGCAAGCTCTGAATCAGGATTAATAGCTAGAGGCTCATTTGTTACGTTTAAGTTTGCTGCATTCATGATTGTTGCTTTAATCTCAAACGCATTACGCTCAGGATGCGCTTCACGGATCATTGCAACAGCGCCTGCTGTAATTGGGCCAGAGAAAGATGTGCCTGAAACAGGGTTTGTGCCTGTTTGCGTGCCTGCTGCTGCTACATCAATGCTCGTACCTGGCGCTGTAATTTCTGGTTTTAATAACCCATCCATAGAAGGACCACGAGATGAGAATGTTGCAACCGCACCTGCCGTTGTTTTAATTTCAACGCTAATATCAAATGTTGCAGGGCCGCCAGCTGCTAATTGTGCTTTTAAAGCAGCGCCTGCAGCAAAATTAATACCTACGTTTTTAATAGTTACGTCCGCATCAGAACCACCCATAGGTGCTGGGGTACCATCGTCGGTATTATTCGCGATCATTACAAACTCGGCACCATTTGCTTGTGCATTCAATACTTTTTGCGTAAAGGCACATGCACCACGGTCGATTAATACTGCTTTGCCTGTAAAGTCAACATCTGCAGCAAATTCAGTACAACCATCCTGGTTTGTATCAGGATAAACTAATTCAATATCTGCACCTGAAATAGCAAAATCTTCTTGAGGACCAAAACCTGATGCCTGGATATTACCTTCAACGCCAGCAACAGTACCTGATGCCACACCGATTTCAGTTGTTGGGTGAGTCATAGCGCCAACAGATAGTGCGTTAGGTGTAGTACTTGGACCACCAACACGGAACGGATTATCACCATCGTTACCAGCAGAAATAACCATATTCACACCTAAATCAACTGCACGTTGAACTAAGTACTGTGTACCACCACCCGTGTAAGTGTCACCAAATTCACCACCAAGAGACATATTCATTACATCAACACGGTCTGAAATATCGCCATCACCGTTAGGATCCATTGCAGCTTCTAGAGCAGCCGCTTGTGCATCGCCAGGACAACCGCCGCCACATACTGAGTAAGCGTAAAGTTCAACGTCAGGCGCAATACCATTTACAGAGTTTGCAGAAGATGTACCGTGATTAGTTGGATCACCCGTTGATGGCGAGTTAGCGGCATCATTTTCAATAGGGTCGGCATCATCACGTATAAAGTCGTAACCACCTTGTACAATGCCTTGTGGCCATGCAACTGATGTTGGATCTGCCTGTGCGGCTAGGTAAGCTTCAACAGTGCCTGCGCCACCGAAAGCAGCATGAGTGTAATCGATACCCGTATCAAGTACAGCAACACGCTGACCTTTACCACTTGCAATACCATCAGTAATTAACGGCTTGGCATTAATATATTCTGAACTGGCTGCAACATGTAACTCACGATCGAACATTGGTAAAACTTTAGCAACACGATCATCTTTTGCAATTTTTGCTAACGCTTCAGGGGTTGCTTGAACAATTAACGTTGGCGCTAAAATTTTAGTTTTGCCAATTACCTTAGCATTAAAATCTAGGCTGCTAAGCTCAAGCGCCATTATGTCCTGTAGCTGCTCAACCTGAGCCGTTACTTCACGGTTAGATGATACTTGGTAGGTTCCAGCAGCAACTGCATCAACTGAGGTTTTTGCTTTTAAAACAATCATGTGGGCTGAAGGCGCTTTTTTATCAGCTGCCAATTCTTTTATTTGCTCTACTTGCTTGTTAGTCATTGTAGTATTTGGCAAAGTCGCAGCATTGGCAAATGTTGCCACAAATGCACCCGATACAGCTGTCGCGATTGCTGTTCTTTTAATTATATTATTAGACATCGTTTCCCCTAGGATAGTTTATGTATTATTGTATTTACTAGTTTCAATTCCATTGATTGATAACTACGAATATAAAGCGTCAGCCTTTGCGCCTGCAACAGCATTGCTACATTAAAGTTACACAAAAAAACAACCACCTTGAAAAATCACAATAAAATATTGATTTAAAAGGAAAATAAAACACATTCAGTTTGTAAAAAATTGTAAACAAAAAGATTTAAATTGAGAGATAAATGAACAACGATGTAATTAATATTTTAACTATGGCCAAAGTCATTCAAACAGCCGTTGCCCCTGTTTTTTTAATTACAGGTATTGCGGCAACACTTGGGGTGCTATCCAACCGTTTGGCACGTATTACAGACAGAGCCAGGCAGTTAGAGCGAAAATTAAAAGTTAGCACCGATGAAGAATTTAACTTGTCTCTAACTACAGAACTAAGGGCGCTTCTTAAGCGCTCCCGCTGCATACATATTGCCTTTAGTTTAAGTGTATTAAGTGCATTATTAGTCTGTGCTGTGGTTATGCTGTTATTTTTATCGCACATACAATCGATTAATTTAGGCGTCACTATTGGTAGTTGTTTTGTTGGTGCAATGGCATTGCTAATATGTGCATTTATGTCATTACTTGGCGAGGTATTTTTAGCAACCCGCAGTATGCGTCGAGGAATGATATTTGCTGATATTGATATAAACGACTAAAGGCATTGCTTTAACTTGAATTAAAGCATTAGCTAATATACAAATACAATCAAATAACCGTCAAAGGAGTAGAGTAAAGTGAAATTGAAGCAAGTATTTATCGGGGCATTACTATCTACATGTGCACTTAGTGTATCTGCAAATTCTGCGTTTAAAGAGCCTAGTGATGCAATTGAGTATCGCCAAGCTGCATTTTCTATGATTTCAGTTCAAATAGGCGATATGGGTGCTATGCTTAAGGGTAAAATTCCTTTTGATGCAGAGCAATTCAAACAGCGTGCAAATAACGCGGCGGCATTATCTAAAATGCCTTGGGAGGCATTTTACGCAGGCACTGAAAAAGGCGATACATCAGCACTTCCTGCGGTATGGTCTGAAAACGATACTTTTATGAAAAAAGCGACAGCGTTTCAGCAATATGCTGATGAACTTGCTGTAGCAGCTCAAACAGGTGACAAAGCGGTCATTGGTAAAGCATTTGGTGCATGGGCTAAAGGCTGTAAAGATTGCCATAAGCAATTCAAAGACTAATAAACACTGTGTATTAAACAATAAAAATGGCGCTGTATTAGCGCCATTTTTTTAACTAAGCAGATAACTTAAAGGTTCACTTCCCCAAGTACTCATAATTAAAACTAGTAATAGTAAAAATAAAACCCATGCAATCCATGGTGACTTTGTCTCAGGCTCTGAGCTTTGTGTTGCCAGTGCTTTATTACCGGTGATCATAGCTTTTACTAAAGGCTTGCCTTTTATTTTATAAGCAATAATAGCCACAATATGCAAAATAATCGCATAAAATAAAATATCAAAATTGATATGATGCAGCCAGTTAGCGAAATCAATCGTATCACTCGATACATACTGCGCTAACGGGCCATCAGTTAAAATACCATCACTGCTCATTAAACCACTAACCAGCTGCGTAATAATCAGTATAAAAAATAATAACACCATATAACTGCCTGGTGCAGAATGGCCCACATCATTTGTTTTTTTGCCACTAAAAGAAGCAAGCACCGATTTAGGAGAATGCAGTAATGCCGATATTCTTGCCGTTTTACTGCCTATGAGACCCCATATAATCCGCGTTGAAATAAGCGCTAAAGTAAAAAAGCCAACCACAAAATGTAGCTCTATCATGCCCTCTTCAGCACTAAAATAAAGCGCAGCAATACTCAATACTAATAACCAATGAAAGCTTCTTAAAAAGCCATCCCACACTTTTACCTTGAACATTGCACCTTCCCTAAAAAACAGTATCATCTAAAACGCTAACTATTTTAGCATCTTAATCTTAAGGTATCCCGATGAGTCTTTCTACTATTACACAGAGTAAAACACATGCAGTCCATTAAAAAACCGATACTAAAAGGCTTTTTAGATATGCTGCCATTATGTTTAGCCGTTATTCCTTGGGGTATTTTATGTGGCTCGTTGGCAATACAAAATGGCTTTACTCCTTTTGAAACTCAAGCTATGTCGCTATTGGTATTTGCTGGCTCGGCTCAACTGGTTGCTATTGAGTTAATGGCTGGTAATACCCCTCTGTTAACCATTTTATTTACCACATTTATTATTAGCTCTCGTCATTTTTTATATGGCTTGGCGGTTCGTCACAAAGTGATTGAGCAACCTATGCGTTGGCGCCTTCCAGTCAGCTTTGTATTAACCGATGAACTATTTGCTTTTTCGCATCATCCTCGCGCCTACCAGACTAAAACGCGCCTAATTTACGCACTCAGCGCAGGCTTTAGCTTTTACATTGCTTGGAATATTTGGACACTGTTCGGTATTGTAGCCGGTACTATACTCCCTGATCTCACCAATTTAGGACTCGACTTTGCGATTGCTGCAACCTTTATTGCTTTGGTTATCCCAGGAGTTAAAAATTTAGCCACACTTATCACTGTCATTGTTGCAGGGATCTGTGCCACTTTATTAAAAAGCACAGGCTTTGAGCTGTGGTTGGTATGCTCAGCACTACTCGCGATGAGTGCAGGTTACGCTGTAACTAGAATAGTAAAAAATAAGGACACTAAATCATGATGACGACTATTTTACTTATGGCATGTATTACCTTTTTTACTCGTTATTTATTCTTACATCGCGCGCTACCATTTAAAGTAGGGCCTAAAATGCAGCAGTTTTTGAGCTTCAGTGCACCTGCGGTTCTAACAGCGATTTGGGTGCCTATCGTATTTATAAATGATGGTGGCATTAATCTAAATTGGCAAAATCCTTATTTAAGCGCAGCGATTGTAGCCATTATAGTTGCTTACAAAACACATAATATTTACCTAACCACACTTGCTGGTATGGGGTTATTTTTGATTTTAAATTAACAGTAACGCCATAGCAGTGTTCACTATTTCGACTTTGTTAATCACCAAGCAAAGGTTAGACTATGCCAAATAAACAAATAATAGCTTAATAATATGCACCCATTTCATCAACTAAGTGCAACTAGCCTGCAAGGCCAACCTATCGATTTTCAAGAGTTTGTAGGTAAAGTTGTGTTAATAGTAAATACTGCAAGTGAGTGTGGATTCACTTATCAATATAAGTCATTGCAAGCATTACACGAAAAGTATGCCTGCCAAGGTTTAGTCATTGTAGGTTTCCCGTGTAACCAATTTGGCCAGCAAGAACCCGGAGACGCGAATCAAATAGCGCAAGGTTGCTTAATCAATTACGGAGTTAGTTTTTTAATCGCAGAAAAAGTGAACGTTAATGGTCAGCATACACATCCGGTTTTTCGCTATTTAAAATCTGTATTACCGGGGTTGTTAACACGAAAAATTAAGTGGAATTTCACAAAATTTTTGATTAATTCAGATGGCTCACCTATTAAGCGCTACGCGCCCTTTACTAAACCTGAAAAACTAGAAAAAGTAATTGAAAAAGCATTGCTCGCAGCTAAAGTTTGAGGCTTAAAAATTATAAAGAGGCATAAAGCCTCTTTATTACCAACCCACAGAGCTTTAAATACTACCTAAGTAGCAGTTAAAAGCTAATATGTCGGCACTGATTTGTACTAGCGACAACCTAATCAATATAATCGTTTAAGTCATCTTCACCTAGGTTTTTACGCAAGCGTTTTTGCTCAAGGTAATCCTCTAACTTTCTTTTCACCTTTTGCTTTTTCTTGTCGTGTTGATTACGCCCGACCATTTCGTATTCGTCTTCAACAAAATCATCATCTAGCGCATCGTAACTAAATGTCTTACCCACAACCCACTCCATAAAGTGTTTGAGACCAATTACGGATTCTTGTATCGCGATAATTGGTGAAATTAAAATGTTCAACGCAAATTTATTGTACAAATTTCCGTCAAAATAAAGCCACATCGCTATCCTAAATAGTCTCTGTGTCAGTATTGTGAATAAATAGCGCTAAATTTGAATTGTGGAAAGTGAGAGTTTTTTATCGTATCGATAAATTTTATTTATTAGCATTTAATTGTTGGTTATTTTGACCAAATTTTAGCTTTTTCAATGACTTTACTTTCAACTTCAAAGCACCTTAAAAATCACAAATCACTGTTTTTAAACACTAAAAACTATTGGCACCAAACTTGTTATAAGTTAATTATCATCAGCAAAAAACAGAGAATAAACATGAAAGAATTATTATTAGTTAGCGCAATTATGTGCGCCCCCGTCGCCATGGCTCATAACGATAACAGCTCTTCAATTTCATTTAGTAACGACGAATGTAACGTTGTATTTAATAACGATGTGCGCATCAAACCTAATGAGTTAGAAATTTTTAAAGCCAATAATCAGCGCATGCTATTTACCGCTGAAGGTGAGCTGTCTATCAATGGCGAGCAAGTAGCATTAAATAGTGCACAGCGCCAAGCACTGACCAACTACACAGATAATTTACGCGTGCAATTACCTGAAGTGGCCAATATTGCCCTTGAAGGGGTTAAAATTGCAGGTGTTGCATTAGAAGAAGTCGCCAATGCATTTAATATTGATGGCCTCGATAACATTGCAACCTTGATGGACGATATTCAACAAGAAGTAGAGGGTACCTTTTACCAACAAGGTACATTTGTCATGGGCCAGCAAAGCTTCACTCAGTTTGGTGAAAACTTTGAACAGCAGTTTGAACAACAAATAGAAACTGCCGTTGAGTCGGCCGTAATGCAATCAATGGGCAGTATTTTAGTAGCATTAGGCTCTGAGCTAATGGGTTCAGGTGGCGATATGCAAGCCTTTGAAGAGCGCATGGAAAATATGGGCGCACAAATAGAAGAAAAAGTAGAGCTCCATGCAAAAAAACTTGAACAGCGTGCAAATACACTGTGTGGTGACTTTATTGAAATCGCACAACAAGAAACTCAACTTGCTGCGCAAGTGCCTGCATTAAAAGGCTATGAGTTATTTACTATAAAACAGCACTAACTGCTCAGCATTTTAATTAATCTCCCTTTGCGGCATTTGCTTTTAAGCTATGCCGCATTTTGCGTTTTTACCCCACCAGTTCCATTTAACTCAAATAATAGACTGTTGAGTGGATTTGCTCTTGCTGTGCAGAGGCATTTTGTGGCTTCATAGTAAAATACAAACCAAAGTATAATCTTCACTTCGCTCTAGATCACATAGAATGCCGTTCGAGCTGATGATTGTAAGCCCAAATTGCAACATATTAAAACCACCCCTTTTTAAGTTTTAAATTCTGAGGCGGTGCGATCCCCAGTTAGACGCGTTTTAAAACGCAACCAGCTCCAAAGTACCTAGTAACCTAGGCACTTTTTTTATAATTTAAAAGCCTAGCAACACTCTTTTTTATCGTTTATTTTAATGCTCTTCTCGGATAAATAATTAACCACCTATAAATAGCATGTTAAATCTTTGAACGAAGTAAAACCCACCCCAACAATACAAAATAATTTAATCTGAATAACTATTCAAAATAATCTATTTATAAACATATTAAAATAAAAAAAACTGAAAAAAACCCCATACAAAAGTGATATAGCACACAAACATAATGAATAAATATACAAATATCAAAACAAACGCCATTAAATAGCAAATCAAAAAAAACATTTTCAGATTAAAAAAACTAATACTTCACCAGCAATTTTTATCGCTTTATTTTTAACCAACCCACGGGCAAAATGCACACGTTTTCAACAGACACAACCTTGGAGCGAATACAATGAACCCAATTAATACATTAAACCAAACAGCCACAACTCACGTTGCAGTTAAACCAACTAATCGCAAAGCGAGAATGTTAGCTAAACTTAACCGTTACGGAAAAAAATTAGCACTTGGCGGTGCAATTCAATACAAATAGTCACCCAACCATGATTTTTGTATTGTTGCAGCAAACACCCAACCACTAAATGAAGTTTCTTCTTTAGCTCCATCTGTTTGCTGCCAGCTCCCTCCTCATAGCTAAAATCATCTTTAATTTTCATAATTTACAAAAAAAACCTCATTTACGCTCACTTTTTAAGCAAACGATCTTTTTGCTATTTACACAGGCAACTCACCTAAGTATTATCCTGCATCACGACGTGGAGAGATGGCAGAGTGGTCGAATGCACCGGTCTTGAAAACCGGCAGGGGTTTATAGCCCCTCTAGGGTTCAAATCCCTATCTCTCCACCACTTATTTGTATTAATTGGTTTTTTCCGATTGATAACACGCTAAATAATGCGTCGGAGAGGTGTCCGAGTGGCCGAAGGAGCTCCCCTGCTAAGGGAGTATAGAGTTTGTAGCTCTATCGAGGGTTCGAATCCCTCCCTCTCCACCATTACTGAATATAAGCCACTTAATTGTGGTTTTTTTGTGCCCAAAAATAAGCTTTGCTGCTAATTGGGAGGGTGAGAGCCCTCGACTGGGTTCGATAAAGTGTCTGGAACAGTTTAGGCCGCTGCAAGCGTCGCGTAGCGATTGATTACATGGATGTAAGCAAGTCTATCCCTCCCTCTCCACCATTACTGAATATAAGCCACTTAATTGTGGTTTTTTTGTGCCCAAAAATAAGCTTTGCTGCTAATTGGGAGGGTGAGAGCCCTCGACTGGGTTCGATAAAGTGTCTGGAACAGTTTAGGCCGCTGCAAGCGTCGCGTAGCGATTGATTACAGGGCTGTAAGCAAGTCTATCCCTCCCTCTCCACCATTACTGATTACAAGCCACTTAATTGTGGTTTTTTGTGCCTAAATTTTAATAGCCTCTATTAATTTGCACTTTTTATAACGCAGTCGCAAGCGTATGCTAATAAATTAAACAAATTGTATGGTGTCACAACTTAGTGCATTATAAATGGTATTTTAAACCAGCTTAGGTTTAACCATGGCGAAGCTAATATTACTACTGTATTGTTTGGGTGCCTGTGCTGTTAGCATGGCAAATGAAGTGACGGTTTATAAATGCACCATTAAAGGAGTGCCTACTTTTAGTCAAACTCCTTGCGCTGAAGACGCTCAAGTGATCACGCTTAGAAACGTCAACATCATGCAAACAAATACGCCACAATCTGAGAACACACCAGTTGCCGATACTTCTGTTGACGATTATCTAGCGGTGCAACAAATAGAGCGTGATATTGTGCAGCTTGAGCTTAAGATTAAACAATACCAACAAGAATACGCACAAAAAAAACAGCAAATCGATTACATGACCCAAGATAAAGCAAATCGCTTAGGGGCCAGCTCAATTGCGAATGCCATTGCCACTGAAACGGCGGCACTTAAGCAGCGATTTGACCCACAAATCAAGCAAGCACAACAACAAATAGAAGCACTCACTCAAAAAAAACAGCAGCTTAGTCAGCAACCTTAAGTATGTGCTTCACAACATCAATAAATGTTTGTATCTCTGACTTTGTATTATATATGTGAGGTGAAACACGGATGCCGAGTTTACGCACATCAACACTTATTTTTGCAGCCTCTAATGCCGTTAATACACTTTGCTGATGCTCAGAAAACTGCAAAATAGCGGTGCCACTACATTGCTCTTTAGCGCTAGGTGACATTAAAAAAGCGCCCAATTGCTGCTGAATTAACTCAAGTAACACCAAGTTGTGCGATCTCACTTGTTCAACGCCAAATTCAACAATATATTCAATACTATGAGCGGCAATAATATAAGGAAGTACCGAGGGCGTACCGCCCCAAAACCTTAGTGTTTTAGCGTTATATTGAAAATGCGCAATATCAAACTCGAATGGGTTTTGATGTGAAAACCAGCCAACATCTTTTGGTTCACATTGTGTTATTTGCTTTGGATTTACCCATAAATAAGCAGCTCCTGGCCCTCCGCATAGCCACTTCACACTTGAACCAATCATAAAGTCAGCATTTAACGCCGTTAGGTCTATAGGAATAACCCCTGCCGATTGCGCCACATCAATTATTGAGAGTGTATTCGTGACTTTACTCAGCGCCACAATATCGTTTATGGGAGCTTGTACACCCGTATTAGAATAAACATGGCTGACAAACACACCATCAATCTCTGGAGTTAAATATCGCTGCCATACCTGTCTATCACTCAAGTCTTCATGCTCAGGGATGTAGCGTATTTTTGCACATTCAGGCAATGCTTTTTGCATTACAAACCCCATACTGGGAAAGTCAGCCTGCGCCATTAATACCGTACACTGTGGTTTATTAAATACGGGGTGTGACATAACCAATTTAGTTAAACCACTGGATAAATTAACCTGAGGACAAAATTGCTCACTAGGCGCATTAAACAACTGCCCTAATGCCTCAGTAAATCTTTCAATGGCGGGTAACCACTGTTGCCATGGTTCTTTTACACTTTCTTGCCAAGGAGTAAAAAAATGTTCAGTGGCATTTTCTAAGCTCGTTTTTAATGGGCGGCCAACAGAGTGGCTTAGTAAATAACAACCCTGTGGCATACAAAAATCATTTTTAGCCATATTAATTAATCCACAGTTTTAGCGTGTTTAAATCATCAAAGCGCGTATTTATGTCGTCACGCTTTGCCGCGGCACGCCTATCTCTTAACTTAGCTAATGAATCAAGCAGTACCGGTAGAGGAGGTCCACTGGCAGTGACTTTACTCATATGCTGTTGTTGCATGTGCTGTGATGGCTGAGCAATAAACTTTTCCACCAACTGATTATGATGACCGATAGCGGTGTCGCCATGTAATTTACACACTTGAATAAATAGTTTGCCGTGCTTTTGAAACCACTTTGTATTTTTATATTGTTCGGCCTCTAAAAAATCATCCATTAGGCTTTGCATACGCATGGCTTCACGAAGTATTTGTTGATCCTCTGGCATCATATATAAAAATTTATCCACCAGCATTTGCGAGTAACTCGGCTCATTGGCACTGCAAAGCCCTAGCAGCATATCAATAACATTAATACCGGCAAAGTCTCCCGCATTTGCACCACGGTAAACCTCTTTACCTACCCTGTAAGGCTTGTAATATGGGCGTACACAATTAAAAAAACGTTCGGTGTCTAGCTGAGTGTATAAGGCGTTATTCGACGCTATTACATCCATTAATGCCGTTTTAACCACCTCAAGTAGTTCAGCCGTGACAGGGTGTGAAATGCCTAATGGCAGTATTTTTAATAAAGCATCACTCGCACGTTTATACGCTAAAATACCTTGGGTGTTGTAATCTAAAAAAAGGGCTTCATCATCAAGGTTTGTAAAACGCTTATAGGTGCCATTAATGGCTTTATTATGCGTAGTTAGATGCGCAGTAGCAAAACGAGGGGTTACTCCAATAGAAGCACCAATATGCATAGCAAGCGCCGATGCTTCAACTAATGGTGAGGTTGTTTCTCTGCTCGGCTCTGTGATCTCATGCCTGCGACAAGCGGCCATAAACAAACCAACATTACCAAGCAAATCGAATGCGCTATCAAATCCTTCGTCGGTATTGCCTTCGGCCAATAAATCGCTGATCAACGCGTTACCTTGATCTTTTAGTGCCAGCTTTAAGCTATCACCAACCCCCTCAACATTAGCCTTATCTGCTTGCTGCCAATACAACTCCTCTAATTGAGAGTTTAGGGCAACAAACTCAGACCTAATCCAATTATCAAATTTAGCTGTGTAAGAACTCATGACTACATCCTGTTATTATTATGTCTTAATGCTAACAAAAACCCCTGAGAGTAAAACGTCAAAAAAAATAGTAAAAATACCTTTTGTTAGCAATAATCACTACCAACATTAAAATAATTAATAAGATCCCATAGTCATGTTAGATAAAAAAGATCAGCAGTTACTGGTTGCCTTACAATCGCATGCCCGCATGTCGGTTTCTGAATTAGCCAATACCATTAACCTATCAGACACCCCAACTCTTAGGCGTATCAAAAAGCTTGAGCAGGAACATGTAATTACGGGCTATCACGCTGCAATTAACCCTAAGTCGCTCAACCTTAATGTGCTGGTTTATGCTTTCGTGCGACTAAGTCAAAACTCGGTGAGTGCGGCACAGCAATTTGAGCTGCATGTAGAAAAACTTTCCCATGTACTTGAGTGCTCTGTGATCTCAGGTAGCCACGATTATTTACTGAAAATTATTTCTCAGGATTTAGAAAGCTATGAGCAGTTTGTAAAGCACCAGCTGGGGAGCTTAAGCTGCATCGCCAATATAGAGTCAACGGTAGTACTCAAACAATCATTTAGTAAAAAGCAGCTACCACTTTAAAAATAATACTATTTACTGTCGATTCGCTATACTAAAATATCATTATAAAAATAATATTTAACAAGGATGCATGTGAAGATTTTTGGTTCAACATCCAATTCTTTTGTTTTTTACATATCGTTTGCGGTTGCTTACTTTATAACTGGTAATTTATTAACTAATTTTGCCTTTCAATCACAAGTCATCCCTATCTGGCTCCCTGCAGGTATTGCCCTAGTTGGCTGTTTTATCTGGTGGTGGCGCTTTATCCCTGCATTATTTATTGCCTCTGTCTCCTTTAATTTAAGTACCAGTGATAACGTTATCTCTGATCAAGTTTTAATTGGCAATACATTAGAGCAGGTGTTACTAATCGGCTTTGGCGCTGTGCTGCAAGGGATGATTGGCGCAGCTATTTTAAAATACTGGCTAGGTCATCCGCTGTTCTTAAAGAAACGCCAATCAATAATATATTTTATTTTTATCGTTGGTATTGTTGTTAGCCTAATATCGGCCAATATTGGCGTCTATGCTTTAAGTCAGTTTAACCCTGCTCACAGCATTGATAATCATTGGAGAAATGTTACTTTTTGGTGGCTTGGTGATTCTCTAGGCGTGCTGATCGCAACCCCCTTTTTATTAGCGTTATTACAACCTAAATTTAAACGCCATGATGTTACCCCATTACCTACTATCGCAGTATGCTCGGTATTATTCATCTCAGTAGCCTTAACCACTAAGCTATATAACCAAGAGACTTATTCAAATTCAATACAAATTGCCAAGCGCGAAACATCTATTATTGAAAACAGTTTGCTGAGCAATTTAAACCTCAGCCAAATAACCGTACAAAGCCTTGCAAGCCAAATACAATCAACGCCAACTTTAAGCAGGCAAGAGTTTAATAGCTACAGTGCCCAACTATTGGCTGAGCATTCATTTATTAAAGCATTTTCATGGAATCGTAAAATTGATCCCGCTCAGGTCAGTGACTTTAACAAACAGCTTAATGAAATTTATAACGCATACAACTTTGATCCAAGCATTAAAGGGGCACCATTATCAAACAATGACCCATTGGTGGTTATTACCTATATTGCCCCTTTTGCAGAAAACCAATCAGCGATAGGTTTTAATCTTAATTCTCGAAAAGATCGCCGTGAAACTTTGCTCGACCCACGTATCAAAATTCGCCCGATAGGGACTAAAATAATTCAATTAGTTCAAACACAGCAATCTGAACCCGCGTATTTATTATTTGCTCCCGTGTATCAACAAAATAATGAGGTTGCCTCAATTAAAGGTTACGCAACAGGTGTATTTTTAGTAAAAAACATACTTGCTCAGTCGCTTACGCAAGCACAAAATAAAATGTTTAATATCGCTATTTATGAAGCCAATGCTATCAATCCGTTTTATTCAAATGCCGAAAATATTCCAACCAAAAGCAATAAGCTTACAACTATCAAAATTGATTTTGCAGGGCAAACATGGTTCGTTGATTTAACCATTAAAGATGAATTTCTACCGCATCAAACTAATAACATGACACTCTTTTTGCTTATTTTACAGGTCATTGTAAGCTCACTCATTTTACTGATATTACTGCTGTTTAATAACCAGCACCTTGCACTCTCACGCTTGGTAGCAGAGCGTACACGCTCGCTGGTTAAGGCTAAAAAACAATCTGATTTAGCAAATCAAGCTAAAAGCCGATTTTTAGCAAATATGAGTCATGAAATTCGCACTCCGCTTAATGCCGTGATTGGCTTTTCCACTCTAGCTAAAAATGAAGATAGTCCTGAAATTCTTTCTGATTATTTAAATAAAATTAATTTAGCGTCTAAATCATTGTTAAGTTTAATAAATGATGTACTCGATATCTCTAAAATTGAATCACAAAAGCTCACCTTAGAAGTCGCTCCTTTTGATTTGAATGCGCTTCTTGCTCGGATCAGTAGTATGTTCGAGCAAAGCGCAGAACAAAAAGGCATTCTCTGGAAAGTTGATAACCAATTACCAACCGACATTTGGTTTGAAGGTGATGTTATGCGAATTGAGCAAATTTTATTAAACCTATGTAGTAACGCCATTAAGTTTACCCATGAAGGTGAAGTAAGTGTTAGCGCATACAGCAAGGAGATCACCAATAGACGTCGTCAAATTACCTTGACTATTAAGGACTCGGGCATCGGTATTGCGCTATCAGAGCAAAGTAAGTTATTTGATGCGTTCACCCAAGCTGATAGCTCAACATCACGTAAATTTGGTGGGACAGGGCTTGGTTTAGCAATCGCAAAAGAACTTAGCTTATTAATGTCTGGAGATATCAGCGTACAAAGCGAGCCAGGTAAGGGCTCTACTTTTACTCTGTCTGTCGAGTTAAATACATGTGCAGCACAACAAGTAACGTCAAAGCACACACACCAGCATGTTAATTTAAGTAAACTAAAAATACTGGTTGCAGAAGATAACAGCGTCAATCAATTAGTCATAAAAGCAATGCTTAGCTCTTTAGGGATTACACCAACACTAGTGGAAAATGGCGAATTAGCAGTAGAACAAGTTAAAGTAAATGACTTCGATTTAGTATTAATGGATTGCCAGATGCCGATTATGGACGGTTACCAAGCCACCGCCTTGATACGTCAAATGAAAAGTACTGAGCAATTACCAATTATTGCCTTAACTGCTGATGTAATGCCTGAAGATAAAGCCAATGCCTTAGCAATTGGTTTTAACGAACATCTTGCAAAACCTCTCGAACTCGATAAGCTCATACAGTGCCTATCTCAATATATTGCGCCAGATAAACCATAAAGATTTATCGAAAATAGAAAACCAAATATGGCTGTCGCACTATTACCAAAATTAATCAGCAACCCACTTAAAAAATAGTAGGCAAAGCATTATGAGCCACTTTTCACATCAATGGTTTAATAGCATCAACCAAATTGACGCAACACAATGGCATTATTTTTTTGGTAATGACCCTTTTACTCAACACGCTTTTTTATATGCACTTGAGCAAAGCCAATGTGTAAGCGCAAAAACAGGTTGGCAGCCTCACCACTTAGCCGTTTATGAAGACGATAAACTAGTTGCCCTTGCCCCTGGCTACTTAAAAGCGCACTCCTACGGTGAATATGTATTTGACTGGGCATGGGCTGAAGCTTATGAAAAAAATGGCTTAGATTATTACCCTAAATGGCTGTGCTGTATTCCCTTTAGTCCGATTGAGGGTCAAAGAATACGTATTATGCATAGCAATCCAAAGTTAGTGTATGAGTATATTACAGAGCAACTTAATACCCACTGCGCAAAACAAGCCTGGTCAGGCTGGCATGTAAACTTTTGCGATAAAGCACAAGCCTCACAGCTAAATGATGCAGGTGCCATGCTGAGAACCGGGGTACAGTTTCAGTGGTTTAATAATAGCTTTAAAGATTTTGACGATTTTTTAAAAACCTTTAATGCCCGTAAGCGCAAAGCAGTAAAAAAAGAACGCGCTAAAATATCACAGCAAAATATCACCATTGAATGGCTGCAAGGTGAGCAAATCACCACAACAGTGATGCAGCTTTTTTGTGAGTTTTATCAACGTACTTATTTAAAACGTTCAGGCCATTTAGGCTACTTAAACAGCGATTTTTTTAGCTTGCTACACGCCTTAATGGCTGAAAAATTGCTCATTATGCTAGCCAAAAAAGACCATAAAGTGATTGCCGCCACATTAAGTTTAATTGGTGACAATACCCTTTATGGGCGTTATTGGGGAGCAAGCGAAGAGGTTGATTCTCTTCACTTTGAGCTGTGTTACTACCAAGGAATTGAATATGCGATTAAGCATAATATTCACTGTTTTAATGCCGGTGCTCAGGGTGAGCATAAAATAGCACGCGGCTTTCAACCCATCACTACTTATTCTGCTCATCATATTATTCACCCCGATTTTAATCATGCTATTGCAGATTACTTAAAACGCGAACGCCAACATATCGATATTTATAAACAACAATGCAGCACTTTATTGCCGTTTAAAAATGAGTAACTGATTATTTGCAGGCATCGCAGTATCGCTAAGTAACTTAAGCCCAGATTGCACTGCAAGTTGCTCAACCGCTTTGAAATCACGAATACCACTAAGCGGATCGCGACTTTGCAATAAACTATTAAATTCATCATTACTGGGGCTGGTAAACTCCCCTTTATATTTGAAAGGGCCATATACACACACCACCCCTTGCTGGTTTAAGTGCTGATTTACTCCAGCAAAAAAACGCGTAATTAACTCCCAGCTCACTATGTGAAAAGTGTTAGCTGTATATATCGCATCCACTTTATTTACTGGCCAAGGATCGTTTAAATCAAGCAATAAAGGCGGATGCAAGTTTGCCAGTTGCACCTCATCATGCCATAACTTTATTCCTTGATGATTAACCTCTCGATCACTGGTATACCATTGTAAATGTGGCAATTTTTTGGCAAAGAAAACGCTATGCTGACCCGTCCCCGAGCCTATCTCAAGTACTGATGCTGCATTTTGCAATGCAGGCTGCAAAGCCTTAAGTATATGATTTTTATTATTTTCGCAGGCTTGTGAAAATGGTTTGGTCATACTGATGCACCTAAATTGCAAATGAATGCACAATAGTAAAACAAATTTCAACTATTCTGTCGTGAGTAAATTGACCAAAATAATAAAATAACTTTAATTTCAATGCGTTATATTATACTTACCGAACTGGTACGCTATATGCTTTTATTAAATTACTCACTTAATGAGTACTAAACGACAAAAGGATAACATTATGTATATTTCACCCTATACCGCCGTAGACGCTGTAATGGCAATTACCGATAAAAGCCTAGATAAAACGAGTCATGAAACAGATTGTAGAGCAACGGTTATCGACTTACTTTCTCATGTAAAACATACTCAAAAGGCACAAAACAAACATGAAACAGACCAAATATTTATTCTTGGCTACAATTAAAGTTCTGTTTAGCCTTATAACTGGCTGTTTATATAAATACATTATTTAAGTCGACTTAAAATCCGTTTAAGTCGACTTTTTAGTTTTAATCCCACTTGTTAACTTGCCTTGACGCCCCCTACTTTTTAGCTATACCGTTGTAAATAGTAATAACAGCACCATATCTTTTTTTATAGCGTAGTTTAATGTCATATATTCTCTTTTTTAGGAGTACTAATGAGTAACTTTAGAACAGAATCAGATAGCATGGGCACACTCGACGTACCCGTTAACGCACTTTATAAAGCACAAACCCAACGCGCCATTAATAACTTTACGATTAGCAACCTCACCATGCCACAGCAATTTATTATTGCTTTAGCGTATATAAAACAAGCCGCAGCATTAACCAATTTAAAGCTGGGGCATTTAGATAAAACAAAAGCAAATGCAATCGAGCATGCCTGCCAAGAAATTATTGATGGTCAGCATTATGAGCATTTCCCCGTTGATATTTTTCAAACGGGATCAGGTACCAGCTCAAATATGAATGCCAACGAAGTTATTGCAAGTTTGGCTTCAAAACATGCTAATCAACCTATTCACCCTAACGACGATGTGAATATGGGACAAAGCTCGAATGATGTTATTCCCACTGCAATCGCCTTAAGCAGTGCTATCAGTGTTGATAAAAAATTACTGCCAGCACTAGCAAACTTAGCCGACGCCTTAGAGCAGAAAAAAGCAGACATCGGTCATATAGTTAAAACTGGGCGCACTCATTTAATGGATGCAATGCCAGTGACCTTTGAGCAAACACTTAGCGCATGGCAATCGCAGGTAAAGCACGCAGCCAGCGGTATTGAGCATGCACTAATACGTGTTTGTGAACTGGCTCAGGGGGGAACAGCGGTCGGCACAGGTATTAATGCCGACCCACAATTTGCCGCTCTATTTGCCAAACAGCTAAGTGAAAAAGTAGGGATTAACTTTATCCCCAGTGATAACTTTTTTTATAATATTGGATCGCAAGATGCCATTGTGGCTTTATCAGGGCAGCTGAAAGTCTATGCCGTTGCGCAAATGAAAATAGCCAACGATCTACGTTGGATGAATTCAGGGCCGCTTGCGGGACTTGGTGAAATAGAGCTTGAAGCATTGCAGCCTGGTTCATCCATTATGCCTGGCAAAGTGAACCCGGTGATCCCAGAAGCCGCTGCAATGGCTAGTGCGCAAGTAATCGGTAACGACGCCACAATTACCGTAGCAGGCCAAGCTGGCAACTTTGAGCTTAACGTAATGCTACCCGTGATTGCTTATAATATCCTGCAAAGTACAGAGATACTTGCTAACAGTGCGCAAGCACTAGCGGATAAAGCCATAACTAGCTTTAAAGTTAATCAAGCACAGATTGATAAAGCGCTGACTAAAAATCCTATTTTAGTTACTGCACTCAACCCAGTTATTGGCTATGAAAAAGCAGCAAAAATTGCCAAACAAGCTTACCAGCAAGCAAAGCCAATTATTGATATCGCCGAGCAAGAGACAGACCTATCTCGCTCAGAATTAGAGGCATTACTCAATCCAGCTAAATTAACCCAAGGTGGGTTAATGTAAAAACGCCATTAATGGCGCTTTAATATATTGATAGTAGAGTTTTTATTGCCGTAATAAATGCACCGTGTATGATAGTGATGAATAATTCATCACTATCAGGAACGATTATGCGTACTCCATTACTCGCTCTACTACTACCGCTTTGCTTAACAGCTTGCTTAGAAACCACCTCAAATGAAACTGAGCAAACTAAAACCAATGCGGTAGAAAACACGTCTACGCCGATACCACAACAAAAACTACCACAAGCGAATAGAGAAAATAAAATAGCACAACAACTACCGGTTGATGCTGCAAAGGAAGTGTCGCTTGATGATATTAAAACAGCAAAAAATAAATTAAATAACCTCATAGCAGATAAACAATGTTCAACTAGTTCACAGTGTAAAGTCAGTGCTGTTGGTAGCCGTGCCTGTGGTGGACCAAGTGATTACATTGTGTACTCTACACAAAGCGCACCCCAAGAGCAGGTTTCAGCCCTAAGCGATACTATCACTCAATTAGAAAGTACCTATAATGTGCAAAAAGGCATGATGAGTATTTGCCAACATTTAACTGCGCCAAGCACTCAGTGTGTTGAAAATAAATGTGTTAAACTTGAAGGCTCTGCGGTAAGTGTATTTTAAGGATTAGATTATGAGTTGTTTGTCATCCGTAATTAAGCTATCAGCTACCTGTGTTGTTATGACTATGCTGCTTAGCAGTTGCAGTAGTGCACTAACATCAAGCAAAGCTCAAAACGCGAGTGAATCTGTTTTAAATACTCAACTTAATGAGCTTACAAGTAATAAAAGCTGTACAGCCAGCTATCAATGTTAGGTGTTTGCTCGCGTGTCTGTGGGGGGCCGAGTAAGTATGTTGTGTACTCAACATTAAATCACTCTCAAGAACAAGCAGAGCAATTAGCGCAAAAAATCACTGAGCAAGAACAACTAGATAATGCAATGCTTGAGTTCAAAGACTGTTCACCAGTGTTAGAAGTCCACTCTTTATGTATTGATAATCAATGTAAAACAGTTAACTACCAGTAGCAGTTCGTTTCGGTGTTAAT
The DNA here is from genome assembly GCF_023161935.1 of Pseudoalteromonas sp. 2CM28B. NCBI lineage: Bacteria > Pseudomonadati > Pseudomonadota > Gammaproteobacteria > Alteromonadales > Pseudoalteromonadaceae > Pseudoalteromonas > Pseudoalteromonas sp. 2CM28B. Next base: position 6,465 of record NZ_JALNTH010000032.1, on the reverse strand, counting down.
CTAATAGTGGTATTAACACCGAAATAACCACCACCATGAAAATACACACACCTGCCTTAAAAATGTATTCCAGTGGCATTTTTTTCTGTACCCAGTAAGCATATATAAAACGCACGAAGTAGCTTGCCGCCGTGCCAAATAAAGCAAACATGAGTAAGTAGGCAATCAATAAGATATTCACAGCGGCACTTTTTTAGAAAATAATAGCCCCAGTGTAAGTATTTTACATAAAGAAGGCAAAAGGGTTACTTAGTCTTTTTTGTATGCTCAATGAGTAACTCTGCTACCTGTTGCTTTACCGCTCTTTTATCATCTACTGCCACTTCAAACCGGCTAGCCAATTGCGCTATTTCGTCATCATTTAAATTAAACGATAGTCGTTGCCGTGTTTTTTTAGACTTTACATCAAGACCTAAAATTTTACGGATCATATCTGAGGGAGTGAGCTCTTGATCGATAGCTTGTTTTTTTATCGACTTTTGTACCTCACTACTCAAATCAAATGCCATTTGCGTGGCGCGCACAGCTTGCTCTTGGCGCAACCACTTGTCTTTAGCATCACTCACTGAGCATCTCCAGGAAACAAATCAACAATATCGCTAATTGGGCGAGTTAACGTCAGTGAGACTTCTGTTTCACCTCCCTCCCAAATCTCTATATTAACGCTATGCCCTTCATCAGGAGAGGCTAAGCAAATCATTTCGCATGGTTCACCACCTTCTTGCTCATAGCGAGGCAGCGTTTGGCCACGAAAGTCTTTCTTATGAAAATAACAAACATAAGGCGATTCACTTTGCTGATAGCTTTTCGCTAAAAATTGCATAAAACGCTCAGGGGTATTTTGTACCGTGATATGTGTTAATGACTCTTCATCAAAAATACGCGCAAATTCATCAAGACCAAAGATCTCTTCAACTTCATCACGCTGAATTTTTATAGAGAAGTTTGCCCACTGTTCACCATCATTTTGCTCTATTTGTAAAAACACCACTTGGCCAGTGTTAGTTTCAAGTACAAATTCAGTATCACTGCTGTGTTGGTACTGATACGTTTGCACATCAATAACGCGCAACGTTTGACCTTTAAGCCATGAAGGATAAGCAAACGAATCAATGACAGTAAACATGTCGCCTTTTTTAAGGTCACTCGCATGATTAAGCTGACGTTCTGGCTTTTTTTTAGATTTGAAAAAATTAAACATATAAGGTGCCTCTGTAAGCAAAAAAGGTAACGGAGCGAAACTCGGTTACCTTTTTGATATGGTTCTAAATGTTAACTATTTTGCTTCGCTTTAATGCGCGCTAAAATATCAGCACTTTTTGGATTCGTATCACCAATACCTGCTTCAGCCATTTTAGCTTTTAAATCGTCGCCATTAACATCTGCTTCTAGAGACTTTGCAGCACCTAATTGATCAGTACGGTCTTGCTGGCGTTGCTTAATACGCTCAAGCGACTGACGCGCCGATGTCATTGATGAATTATTAGTATTAAGCGTGCTATTTACAGCCATTGTCGCTTGTTGAACGCTTTCTGTGGTTTTAACCATAGTAAGCTGACGCTGGTTTTCTTTAATTGATTTTTCAGCATCTTTAACTTGCTGCTTCAATGTCACTATGTGATTAGTAAAGCCCGCTAATACTTGCTCGTGTTCGGCTTTCTCAGCTTCAAAGTCACCAATTTTTTCTGCAATTTCTAATGCTAATGCTTCATTCCCTTTTTCAAGGGCTTGACCTGCATACGCTTCGTGCTCAGCAATTGATGCATCTACTGCGCTAATTTTACGCTTAGTTTGCATCTCTTTAGCCATTACTTCTGTCAGGCTTTTTTTAGCACGATTCAGTGCATTTTGTGCATCGGCAATTTCTTGTTCAAAAATACGAATACCATTGGCATCAACAATTGCTTCGCCTGCTTCACGTGCGCCGCCACGTACTGCTGTAAATAATTTTTTTAAAATACTCATAATCTTAACTCCACTAACTAGCTACTAATCGTTTAAATATAAGGTCACGGCTTCTAGTGCATCTATAGCGTTATCAGCTAATGTCACTAGTTCGTGGGTAACATCATCTAGAGATGAATTTACCGACAGTGCACCAAAAATCGCGTATTTATTATCGATCTTAGCAAATGCACTCAGTGGAATTGGCACGTTTAAACGCAGTAATGTTTCGTTTAACTCGTTGCGTAATTCACTTTTTACTTCATCTTCGTCAAACAAGTAGCTAATACATAGTAATTGCTCTTGTGTTTGAGTAACAAAAATTGGAAGCTCGTCATTTCCATCAACAATGACTTGTAAAACATCTTGCTCACCTGGATTGGCAATCAAGAAAGACTCAAAGTTAGCACCCTCGGTTTCAAAAGACGCTAATTTTATTGAAAGTTCATTTAATTCCATGTCTCTGCCTTTTCGTCATATGACATATTATGTCTGAGTTAAGATTCGCATGGTCGACATATTATGTCAACCATGTTTTATTAATTTTTATACAATTCACTTTCTATTTGCCAAGCTGCTCGGTAGTAATCATATAAGCGACCAGAACCTAACCTATTGACTTCAATATCGTTCACTTGTTCAAAATAGTTATTAGGAAATGCAAAACTCGCTAATAAATATTTTTTACTAATCCACCGAGATGGCACTGGCATATCAGTTATATTGCTAATACGGGCACTAGGTGATTGCCCCATTTTAGTCGCAATGGTCCATCCCCATTGACCAAACGAAGGAATGTTTTGCTGATATTGCTCTACATAATCAAAACCTGCGGCTTTCACCGTTTTAGCAATACTTAAAAATGCCTTTTTCGCATGATAAGGCGATGTTGACTGTACCGCCATAGCACCATCAGGCGCTAATAATTGGCGTACATGATTATAAAAGTAATCGCTGTACATCTTATTAAGATCAGGGTGATTAGGGTCTGGCAAATCAATTAAAATAGTATCGAACTGCTTTGACTGATCCAGTAACTTTTCGACTTCTAAAAATGCATCGCCCACAATAATATTTGCTCGCGGGTCATGCATCGATTCATTATTGAGTGCTACCAACCGCTGTTTAATCCCTTCTGGCGGTGTGAATTTATCGTCTTCATGGCCAAATAAATTCAGTAGCTGGCCATCTAAATCAATTAGTGTGACTTCTTTGACTGGCCACTTTAATACATCACGCATGGCTAATCCGTCACCGCCACCAATAATCAAAACACGGTCATGACGATTAGATGCGAGCATTGCAGGATAAACAAGCATTGAGTGATATATTTGCTCATCTACACTAGAGAACTGCAAACGACCATTTAAATATAGATCAGTAATTGGCTGAGGCTGATTTTTACTTAAACGCTCTGTTAGCACCACATGCTGGTATTTCGTTGCTTGGGAATAAATAACTTTATCTTTGTATAGTACGTTACTTAGGTTATCCATCCAGCTACTACCAAACTGCAAAATAAAAGCGAATAACACCAGCAGTAATATATGGCAAACCAATAGCAACTTAGCAAAGCGTACATAGCTATGGTAACGCCATAAAAAGGCAAGTCCGGCAATAATATTAAATAGCGCTGTCCAAGCGGCGGCTTGCATTATTGGCATCGCGAGCATAATACTCACCCAAATTGCCGCGCCAATACCTGCGCCAATATAGTCAGCCCCATATATAGTGCCAGCGTTATTTTCTAAAAAACGTCCATAAACATGCTGGCGAATACGCGCAATAAGCGGTATTTCCATACCAATAAATAGCCCTAATATTAAGCCAAATACATAAGGTAAAAAGCGAGACCACTCTTGCAGCTTTTGAAACACGTAACCATTAAGAATAACGTCAGGTGGAATATTAAAAATACTTGATAATAAATGAGGGAGAGAATAACTCACGGCAATAATGCTGGCAATGGCTAATATACAGCCCATACCTATGAGCGCAATAATACTCTCTAGCCAAGCAAATGCGGTGAAGGCATCTTTAAACCAACGCGCTAAAAATGCACCCATCCCCATAGCTACAATCATAGTGCCTATCATGGCGTAAATTGCACTCTCAACTGAGCCGAGTACTCGGCCAGCGTAATGAGAAAGTAAGTATTCATAAATAAGGCCGCATCCTGCGAGTACGGCCATAACAGTGATCAGTAAAATATCATGCCCAAGTAATTTAAATTTACTTGGGGAAGCTTGAGTTGATGACACGTGATTATGCACCCAGTAGTGTGGCCATAGTGATCCCGACAGCAAATGACACAGCTGCAGAAATAGCGGCAACACCCACATTCTTTTGACGATTCACTTCATCTGAAATATTACAGCCAGCAAGAATGATTTTAATCGTCAGTAAGTGCAGTAAAATGAAAGCAACCAAACAAACAACGGCGCTTAGCGCCCAGTAAAGTAAACTCGCATTAATATTGTCAGCAGCATAAGGAGCAATGCCTGTTGCAGCAGTAATGGCTAATGCACTACCAATTAAAAAGCCTGCATAACGAACACCTACTGCTAAATTACCATCAATAATAGCCTGTTGTAGGCAGTCGCCACTTTTGTTGGTACGCTTAAATAGCTGCACGCGATATTGGCTTACTAAAAGTAACACCACACTACCAATGACAAACGCAGCAATAACAATAGGAATGCCATGCCAACCTTCAGTAGCAACCCACAATAGTGCAGAGCGGATAACCACTGCAACACTTACTACATGGCCAAAATCAATAATTGACGCAGTAACGTTACCTTTGACTATTTCGTTATGTAAGCTCACTTTACGCAGCGCCACTTTATCTTGAAAAAAGTGACCCAGCTTTATAAGCAGAATTGCTAATGCACCATAGCCAAGCATTAACAGAGCTTCTTTTTGTAACGTAGCAGCAAACGCACCACTACTCACGCCCGTTAACACAATCGCAAGTGCGACTAAACCAGCGGCAAAGCTTATTCCAAATGCAAAGTTATCGCGCTCAGTAATTTCGTCATTGGCGTGTAAATTAGATACCCAACCTTTAATATACTTTAAACTCACAAATAGTAAGATGATAATTGCAAAGTCCACAGCCAGTGCCTGCAAAGACCACATAGTTATTCCATTAAATTCATACATATTATTCTAACTCCAACGTTATTCTTTACTTACCACGACTTACGCCGCGCGAGGTTCTGCTACTGCTGTTACGAACCGATCCTGAATTATTGCTATAACTACTCGCTCTTGAGTAACTGCTGCGACTTTTAGGCGGCGTATAACTGCTGCGACTCAAACCTGATGCACCTGTTTTTTTACTCGCATAAGGACTAGTGAACTGCTTGCCTTGGCGTTGGTAAGATTGTCGTGTACGTGTTTCTAATGCACTTTGGGCTTTTATTTGTTTAGGGCTTGAGTAACGAGTACGACCATAGTCATTGTAGTAACTATACTTACGGCGTTTACTCCAACTTCCGTATTCAACTCGGTCAAAAACATCACCCAAAATACGGTACATGCCGTACCATTGCCAAAAGCTAATACCGCTACTATTCGTTTGCCAATTACCATAGTTAGGATTACCTACCATTTGGTTACCGACCCCTTCGCCTTCAGCTTTTTGGCTTATAGCACCAACTCGTGCCAAAGAACCATTCGACATATCCGCAAGCATATTAATAGGATCGGTTAAGGCATCAGAAAATAACGTTGGCTTGGCGGCTTCACGCAATAAATCAATATTGTATAAAGTGTCTTCGTAAGGAGGAATTAAGTAATTACCCTTAATATCATCAAGGCGTTGAGTTAAGCCACTATAAAGGGCTCCCTGGCGTGTGGCATCAAGGCTAACTACATCAACAACCTTACTGAGTTCAGGTTGCTGTTGTTTAAGGATACGACTGTATTCTTTAAGAATAATCGCATTACGTATACTACCATTATCAAGTGCTTTACCAAGCTGACTAAGCTCGACATCGGCCTTTTTAATGGACTCTTGAATTGTTTGTTGTAGCTGTTCTTCTTTAGATTGACAACCAATCAGTGCTGTAAACAAACAAAACAGGCTGAGAAGTTTCCAAGCTTTTATATTCGACATTCATGTCACCTGATTTACTAAATTATCCTAGATAGTTTTACACAGGACAGTTATTAAACCAACAATGAAATTGCAACAAGATGATAATTTAGGGACTAGTTTAAAGTGCAAGGTGAATAACTGAGATCAGTAAAGAGTAGCAGGGCTGATAATAATACTTCAAAACTTATAGCGCATGGCTTAAACACTGACTTGTATTTGGAGTGGGTATACTACTTCGTAGCGACAGCGCAGTAGCATGCCGAGGGGTCGGTTCTGGTCAATTATCTTCCTTTAACCTAATATCTTTCACCTCGAACCTGCATTTTCACTTTCCTGCAGACGTAAAAAAGCCCGACTATTGCTAGTCGGGCTTTCTCAATTTGGAGCTTGGTGATGTCGTGGTGCCCACAGCGGTA
>NZ_JALNTH010000031.1:0-92005 GCF_023161935.1 Pseudoalteromonas sp. 2CM28B | reverse complement strand
ACGGTTGACCTACTGATTACAAGTCAGTTGCTCTACCAGCTGAGCTAAGTCGGCACTGCTTTAGTACGGGGCGAGATTCTAGAGTAAGGTTTATTGGGATGCAACCAAAAAATTAAAAAAAATGTGATTTAATGCTTCAAATGCTCACTATTCGCGCAAAAAGCTGTTTTTTTGTTGTTTTTAACTCTTTTTAGCTAACTCATACCAGTAATTTAAGCCTTTCATTACTAGCATTGGGTCGAAAATACTCTGTGAAAAATGCCCTTGTAACAGCTGACCATAACCACCCGCAAAAATTAAAAGGCTATTTTTTGTCTTTAAATGCAATCTTGCTTGCTCAATAGCACCCATAGTTGCCACTAAGGCTCCGTTTTTTAACCCATTAGGGGTGTTTTTTCCAAGCTCATTAGCAAATGGCGTGTTTGCATCATCAAATACCCGCTGAGTATTTTGAGTGAGTGATGAGGTCATTAAATCAAGCCCTGGTAGTATCCAACCACCTAAGTGCTGCCCATCATTATTGAGAACGTCTATAGTGGTAGCCGTGCCAGCATCAACAACAATAGCAGCCATATTAGGGTAAAGCGTATAACCGCTAATAAGCGCCAACCATCTATCTATACCCAAATTACCTACTTGCTGATACGCGCAGCGCAACCCACCAAGCTCACTACTAACCGTAGCCTCAAAACAATCAATATTATGCGTTTTGGCTTGCGCTAATAATTGTTTAAGTAACTCGCTACGACCAACACAAGCGTAAATAACAACCGTAATTTGCTGCCATAAAATATTATTAATATCACATGGCTGTATTTGCCCGTTTTCCCACAATACGGCTTTGAGTGAAGTATTACCTACATCAATTAACAATCTCATGCTTGCGCCTTTCTTAATGAAATCTCGCCGCCATAATAACTTTTTACTTCGCCGTCTTGGCGAATACGTACACCACCGTGCGCATCTATACCTTCACAAATGCCACGCCAACTACGATGCCCAGTATTAAGCTCTACCTGCTCGCCTGCAAACGCATTTAATGCATTCCATTGTTGATACATAGTTTGTAAGCCGTTCTCGCGATATTGCGCTAAGCGCTGCTCTAACCAATAAGTTAATGAAGCTACTAGTTGATTTTTATCTAGCTGCTGGGTGTGCTGACTCAAATCTGTCCATGCTTGGTCAATGTGCTGACTGGCACTTTGTGGCATATTTAAATTAATACCAATTCCTATCACCAACTGACACGGCCCTTGTGGTTGCCCGTCTAATTCAACTAATACGCCAGCGAGCTTTTGTTTTTTTATGTAAATGTCGTTTGGCCACTTTAACTCTACATCAATACCATAAAGTGCTTTTATCGCATCATACACCGCTAAACCAACAGCAATCGATACACCCATAGCGGCTTGTAAACCATCATCTAATCGCCAAAAATAGCTGTAGTATAAGTTGGCACCAAATGGCGATTGCCATACACGCCCTCGACGCCCGCGCCCTGCTTGCTGCATTTCGGCAACGATTACCGTGCCCGACTGAAGTGGTGTTTTAACCTGAATGCGGCGCATTAGTTCGCTGTTGGTTGAATCAATGAGCGGCTGCACTTCAATATTAGCGGTATTTTGCCCTAACTCAGCATAAAGCTGTTGTATTTTTTCCTGATTAAGTAACCCTACTTGGTTATTTAAGCAATAGCCTTTACCTGTAACTTTAAATACATCTAAGCCCATAGCTTGTAGGCTTTGAATGTGTTTACTAACAGCGGCACGACTAATTCCTAATTCCTCTCCTAAAGCTTGCCCAGAGACAAACCCGCCTTTATTAAGCGCATTTAAAATAGCTAGCTTGTTTCCATCAGGTGCTTTCATGCTAATTGCTCCAAAGAGATATGGCATTCATTGTGTTGGTCAATTAACCGCACTTCGTGTTCTAAGCTTATGTTATAGCGCGCTAAAACAGTGTTTTGAATATGGGTGATCATGCTGATCAAATCATCCCCTGTACTGTGACCATGGTTAACGAGCACCAAAGCTTGCTGCTGATGCACTTCAATACCGGCAATCTTATATCCCTTTAATCCCGCTTGTTCTATTAACCACCCCGCTGCGACTTTATGATGACCGGCTCCGTGTGGGTAATGAGGTAACTCAGGAAACTGCGCAAGTAACGGCACTAACGCAGCATTGGTAATAATTGGGTTTTTAAAAAAACTCCCAGCATTAGCTAGTTTATAAGGGTCTGGGAGTTTGCTATTGCGTGTTTGTATCACCTGCTCACATACTTGCTGTGGCGTCGGGTTTTTTAGTTGTTGTAGCGGTCCATAACTGAGTACTGGTTGCCATATTTTTGGCAGTTTAAAGCGCACTTGGGTGATCACTGCTTTATTTTTTAGCGCGTGTTTAAATACCGATTCACGATAAGCAAAGTGGCATTGCTGATTAGTTAAAGATTTGAAGCAGTTGCTATTAATATCAAAATAGTCAATAGCTTCTACAAATTGCGCAATCTCTACACCGTAGGCACCAATATTTTGCACTGGCGCAGCACCGACAGTGCCTGGTATGAGTGCTAAATTTTCAAACCCTGCTATGCCTTGCTCAAGCAAGTAAGTCACTAATTGATGCCAATTTTCACCGGCAGCCGCACTGACTAAAAAATCATTTTCCCGCTCAGTAATATTAATTCCTTGGGTCGCCATTTTAATAACCGTGCCAGCATAATCATTTAAAAAAATGGTATTACTGCCCTCCCCTAACAGACAAAAAGGCGCGTTAAAGCTCTGAGTTTGAAGCTGCGCTGAGTCGGTGATCTCAATAAAATTTTGGCATTGGCTACTTAATGCAAATGTATGTAGGGGTTGTAATGAGTGCGCCACAAGGGTCCTAAAGGTACCAGTAATTAATCGCTCTAGTTTAACTCATCGTCGCAAATTGCGCATCAGCTTGTAAAAATTGTTCAACCCACTGTGGCAATCATGTTATAAAACGGGTACTTTTTTATTTGTACTCAAGGTAATTATGAAAATCAAACCTCTTTTTTTAAGCCTCGTTATGGCCGGTATGTGCTCGCAAGCAATGGCTAGCGCTATTGATCAAAATTCCTACGCCAACCTTGATGATGTTATCACCACGCATTTAAACCTTGATTTAGACATCGACTTTGCCGACAAGCAATTAGAAGGTTTTGTTGAGCATACGCTACAATGGCAAAACGCGAAAAGCACAAAGCTAGTACTTGATACCCGCGATCTTGATATTGATAAAGTGATGTATCAAACAGCCAATGGCAATTGGCATAAAGCCAGTTTTAACCTTGCTAATCGCGACGATGTTAAAGGCTCAAAACTAACCATTACATTTAAAAGCCAAGCTGAAAAAGTCCGTATTTACTACAACAGTCGCCCAGAAGCGTCGGGCTTACAGTGGTTAACGCCAGAGCAAACAGCCAGTAAAACGCACCCGTTTATGTATAGTCAATCGCAAGCGATACATGCACGTAGTTGGATCCCTGTGCAAGATACACCGGCAATGCGTGTGACTTATTCTGCACGTATTCATACCCCTGAAGATGTGCGTGCGGTAATGAGTGCCGATAATAAAGATGCCCTTTATAAAGACGGTGATTACCACTTCAATATGCCACAAGCAATTTCGCCTTACTTAATTGCCATTGGTGCTGGTAACTTAGAATTTAAAGCGATGTCTAAACAAACCGGTATTTTTGCTGAACCGACTATTTTGGATGCCTCAGTTGCTGAATTTAATGACACCCAAGCGATGATCGACAAAACCAATGCGATGTATGGTGAATATGCTTGGGGTCGCTATGACTTACTTATGCTACCGCCTAGCTTCCCATTTGGTGGCATGGAAAACCCGCGTCTATCATTTATTACCCCAACCGTTATTGCTGGCGATAAAAGCCTCGTTAACCTGATTGCACATGAGCTTGCTCACTCTTGGTCTGGTAACTTAGTAACCAATGCCACATGGGAAGACTTATGGTTAAACGAAGGATTTACCTCTTATGTTGAAAACCGCATTATGGAAGAAGTATTTGGTCGCGACCGTGCAGTAATGGAGCAAGCGCTTGATGCTGCTGGCCTGCGTGCGCAACTTAAAACCATTGATGCACCAGACACTCGCCTTAATTTAAAACTTAATGGCCGCGATCCAGATGATGCGTTTAGCTCAGTGCCTTACACAAAGGGTCAGCTATTTTTAATCTACCTAGAAGAAAAATATGGCCGTGATAAGTTTGATGACTTTGTTAAAACTTACTTTAATGAATTTGCGTTTAAGTCACTAACCACTGCGCAATTTGTGACTTACATCAAAGCTAACTTAATTGAAAAGTACCCTGGTGTAGTGAGCATGGATAAAGTGAACGAGTGGATTTTTGAGCCTGGTTTACCAAGTGATGCACCTAACCCTACCTCTGATGCGTTCGATAAAGTAGATGCTGCAACACAAGCATGGTTAAAGGGGGATACAACTGCCGCACAATTACCTACTGCAAATTGGACAGTGCATGAATGGCTGCACTTTTTAAATAACCTACCGCGCGATTTAAGCATTGAAAAAATGACTGAATTAGACGGCGAGTTTAACTTAACCCAATCAACTAACGCAGAACGCGCATTTGCATGGTATATGCTAGCAGTAGGTAATGGTTACCAACCGATTTACCCTGCGCTTGATAAACACTTATCGGGTATTGGTCGTCGTAAGCTAATAGTGCCACTTTACAAAGCACTTATTACACATGGTAAAAAAGACTGGGCACAAAGCGTGTACTTAAAAGCACGTCCAGGTTATCACCCACTTGCACAAGGTACCATTGACGCGTTATTTGAATAAATAATAGCGTTACCAATAAACTAAAAAGGGCCAATTTGGCCCTTTTTTAATGCTTAATTATTTTGTTACTTTATCTAAAAAAGCCTGCCTTTCAGCGAGCGTTGCTTGTTGCCACCAAAAGTCGAGCATATTTGCCGCACTTGGCATGCCTTTTCCATTAATTGGCGTAATCGGTTTAATGGGACGACTCGGTTTTTGCGGGCCCGCTGGGGTTGCTATTGTTTGCTGGTTAAACTGTGCGCTTTGAACTTGTCGTTCGGCAATAATATTTAATGGCTTAGCTAAGGTGCTGCCTTTTGCTTTTAAACTCACTTGCGGTGCTTCAGCAAATACTTTTGCCGCTACCGCATTTTCAGCACGATTAAATACTAAGGTGTAATCTTTACCCGCTTCAATGGTTACATTCACCCAAAAAGGTTCTGATTCAATCACTTCATGATCGTCATAACCTAAGTCATATAAATCTGTGTATTTAAGTTTTAGCTGATAAGTACCCGGTGCTAATTCAACATCATCAACACGACTAAAAAGCGAACTTTCAATTATTCGGTCACCCACTTGCAAAGGAACAAATTCCTCAGGAAAGTGAATATTTTCTGCCAAACTCGATGCACTCAGTAAGAGCGCCGCTACACTGCCTAATAATATTGATTTACGCATAATTACTCCTTTAGTTGATTTCAGTTTGACACTGCTAGCAAAATTTGTCATTAGTGACACATATATTAATCAAATAAATTAGAGTCATCATTATGAGCCAAGAGACTATTTTTACTAAAATTATTAATCGCGAAATTCCAGCCGATATTATTTACGAAGACGATGACACGCTAGCGTTTAAAGACATTAATCCTCAAGCGCCATTTCATGTATTAATTATTCCCAAGCAACCAATTGCCACTATAAATGATATAAATAATGAAAACTCACATTTAGTTGGTAATTTATACACGGTCGCCGCAAAACTGGCCAAGCAACACAACTTTAGCGATGACGGCTACCGCGTTGTGATGAACTGTAATGAACATGGTGGCCAAACTGTGTATCACATACATTTACATATGCTCGCAGGTAAAGAAATGGGCTGGCCTCCATACCAAGAAACTAAAAAAACGGCGCTATAGTGCTTAGTTAAATCTTAGATTAGTTTAAAAAAATCAAAAATACGGCGTTTTTCTTACTACACGAAAAAAAACAATTACTTATTTGCAACATTTTATGTTTAAATAATCGGAAATCGCACCTTTTCTCCAGTGAAATAACGATTCTCTAATACAAAAGGTGTGTAGGGATTGTGGTAAAATTAATTAGCCAGCTTTATAAAAGAGTAAAAAAAACATGAGCAGTTCAGCCTTTTTGTTGTTAGATGAAGAACCAATTAACACTATTGGTATTAACGTTTTAGAGCCATTGTTAAAAACACAAGGCCTTGACGTTACTACGGGTACAAATATTTTAGATGTTCCGGTAGGTACTCGCTTATTGTTCATTGAAACATCAAGTAAAGACGCATGGACAAAGCTAAAAGAGCAACTCGTTAACTTACGCATCAAGTGCGATATTGTGTTGTTCAATTTAGATGAAAACCCAGAGCTTGCTAATCGCGCATTGCTTAGCGGTATTCGTGGTGTATTTTACACCACAGATAATGCCGATGTACTCATGAAAGGGATTCGTTTATTACTCGAAGATCAGCTTTGGTATCGTCGTGACATTATGTGTAATGCGCTTAACCGCATGCTGCAATTTAATAAAGATGCGCTGCATAAGCTAACTGATGGTGATATTGAACCAATAAAGCTAACGAAGCGTGAAAAAGCAATTATCTCGTTAATGAGTAATGGTTCTAAAAATAAAGAAATTGCTGAAGAGTTAAGTATTAGCCCGCATACGGTTAAAACTCATTTATACAGTGCATTTAGAAAAACTAAATGCCGTAACCGTATTGAATTACTTTCTTGGGCACAACAAAACATTCCTGACGAAATTCGTTAACGTTTGTTTGAATAAATACCATACAGGCACTTTAAGTGCCTGTTTTTATATCTTCTTTAAAAAACGCTGTTGGGGTCTTAATGCTCGACTCATTTACGCTTTATTTTGCCAGTATCGCCGTTATAACAGTGATGACGCTACTGAACTTTTTAACCTGGCGTACCAATAAGCATGTTCCCGGCACGTTACTTTATATTTTCTATCCTTTACTGCTATTAACTGCCATTGTTAGTTTTGCACTAATAGGCAAAATTCCTGATCAGATTGCCATTACCCTTGCTAATAACATGATGTTTTTAGCTTCTATTGTGCATTGTTTGTCACTGAGTCAATTTTTAAATTATCATGGTCGTGGCCTTAAGTTTGTTTGCCTATTTACAGCGCTCAGCGCTTTGATGCTTGTTTATTTCACATTTTTACAGCCTTCAATGCGCTCGCGGGTATATATTTCTGATTTGCAGCATATTGTAGAGGCCACTTTTTTATTATTTATATTTATAAAATATGCGCGAAAACCCTACCCTAACGCCAGCATTGTTTACATAATTATTTTAACTTTAGTTGCAGCAAGTTTTATTACCCGAAGCCTATTTATGGATGACATTGCACAACAGGATGCCATTTTAAATTCATGGTTTAACTCACTGTTATTTTTAAACAGTGTTATTGCCCCCATGTTTTATGCTGCAGGTATGGCGTTGTTATGTAATGAGCGCAGGGAATTACGACTTAATAAGCTCACTGAAAAAGCTCATAAAGATTTAGAAATTCGCGGACTGTTTTTATCCACCATCAGCCATGAAATACGCACACCACTAAACGGCATATTAGGCAGTGCACAACTGATATTAAATCAAACCAGCGACAGCCGCAATAAAGCCTATTGTGAGGCAATTATCAATTCAGCAGAGTCACTCAACTTACTGGTAGATAAAGTGCTGGAATACGCAAGCTTAGATCAGCACGACGAAGCCCTGTACGAAGAAGACATAGAGTTTAAAACATGGCTGCAAAACTTATGTTTGCTGTTAAGCCCTCTGGCCGAACAAAAACAACTTAAATTTGAGCTTGCCTGTAATATCCCCGATAAAGCCTGTTACTACTGCGACCAACAAAAACTCAGACAAATTATTATTAACCTTGTAGGTAATGCGATTAAATTTACCGATAACGGTATGGTAAAAGTACAAATAGATTTAGTTAATGAAACCCAGCTAGATCACACTCTTAAAGTAAGTGTACTCGATTCAGGCCCCGGTATTGAAAAAGATGAAATTGATTATTTAACTGAGCCCTACATTCAAAGCAGTGCCGGTAAAGAAAAAGGCGGAACAGGCCTCGGACTTGCTATAACTAGTCGCCTTCTCGATAAAATTAATAGCCAGCTAGAAATTACCAGTGAGCTGGGAGTAGGTAGTGTATTTAGCTTTAACATGACGTTAGCCATTGGTGAGCTTAGTCTCGTCGAGCAACGCCATCAAAGTAAAGACTATTTAACCGGACTCGATGTATTACTTGTTGAAGATTTAGATCTGAACCAAAAAATTGCCGTTGAATTTATGGCAGACGACGAGCATAAAATTAAGCTCGCTAAAGATGGCAAAAGTGCGATTGAGTTGATGAAAAAATACCACTTTGATGTGGTGCTACTTGATATGAACCTACCCGATTTAACAGGGCAACAGGTACTAAAAACACTCAAACGGGTGGAGCATAAAAATCAGCGAACGCCGGTGCTGGCCTTTACTGCCAGTTTAAGCCCTGATGAAATAAAAGAATACTTAGCATTGGGTATTAAAGACATTGTTGGCAAGCCATTAAAGCAAGAAAAACTACGCCAAGCATTGAGTGATTCACAGTCAACACAAACAGCTAACATTGCCGTCGATCTGGTTGATACGTTATACGATGAAACAGCAACAGAGACCCTTACAAGCTCTTTTAGTATTGATGAAGTGTCTTCTATTTATAATGAATTTATTCTTTCTGCTCGTAATAAGCTGAGCCGTTGCCAAGCTTTATTAGAGCAAGACCCCGAGCAATGCATTAAGTTATTACATCGCCAAGCCAGCACCGCCATGCAACTTGGCTTTAATAGCTATGGATTATCTCTTAAAAAAATTGAGCGACGCTTACTAGATAAAAAACCATTAAATAACTCATTAAATGAAGCCAGCACACTGTGGCAACACAGTTTAGAGGCGTATTTAAAGTATGTACGGCAAGGGCTAGGGTAAAAACGGGCTACGGGCTACGGGCTACGGGCTACGGGCTACGGGCTACGGGCTACGGGCTACCAAGTTTTACTGCAGTGACAAATAATCAAGTATTTTCACTATTTATACTGTTACTTTCTGCCGTATATATCGTCAAATCGCTCTATATCGCTTTCATCTAAAATGGCACCCGTTTGAACTTCAATAACAACTAAGGGCTCGGGCTGATTATTCGCTAAACTGTGCAGCTGTTTTGCAGCAATATAACAAGATTGGTCGTGGGTCAGCGTTAAGCTTTGCTGGTCAATACATATATCTGCAGTGCCTGATACTACCACCCAATGCTCAGCGCGGTGCTGATGACGCTGCGTTGAGAGCCTAGCCCCACTATTAACGGTTATTTTTTTTACTTTAAAACCGATACTTTCTACCAGCGTACGATAATTTCCCCAAGGGCGGTAAACCACCTGATGGTGTGTCAGTTTGTTATTATGTGTTGTTGCCAGTTGCTTGAGCAATAACGGGAGGGCATCAAGCGCATTTTGATCAGCAATTAAAGTGGCGTCGTGGGTATGAATAATTGCTAAATCGCTTACTCCTAATGTCGCTATTGTGTGTCCATCTTCGCTAATAACTAAGTTGTTACTACTGTTTTGGGCGATATGTTCTTGGTGTGGGTTATTACCCTGTGGCTCTTTTTTACTTAGCGCTGCCAGTGCAGAAAAACTACCCACATCGCTCCAATTTAATGCAACGGGCATTACCACCACATTATTGCTGCGCTCTAAAATAGCATAATCAATCGAGTCACTTGGGCAAGATTCAAGTGCATGAGTATTTGCTCTAGTAAACGCTAAGTCTTGTTTAAAATCAGTGGCACTAGCAACACTTTTAGCTATTTTTGGCGCAAAGCGTTCCAGCTCTTTTAGATATGCCGCGGGAGTAAATAAAAACATGCCACTGTTCCAACTATAACCGCCCTCAGCTAAATAAGTTAATGCAGTTGCTAAATCAGGCTTTTCTTTAAACTGGTCAACTTCAAAACAACAGCTATCTTTAATGGCTGCGCCCTGTTTTATATACCCATAACCTGTGTGTGGCTCTGTTGGTGTGATTGAAAATGTAACTAATTTACCTTGCTCAGCAAGTTTAATCGCATCAGATAACTGAGCAGTTAATGGCGTAAAATCTTCAATATGATGATCGGCAGGCATCACCAACAAAGGACCTGTAATATTATTTTTTAATGCATAGTGCGCGGCAAGGGCAATAGCTGGTGCGGTATTTTTGCCTTCTGGCTCAAGTACTATGGCATGGGGTTTTGCAAATGCTGCCTGCTGCGCGGCAATAAATCGATGCTGCTCATTACAGACCAAAATAGCGGGATTAAAGCCCTCAGTTGCAACACGCACTAACGTACTTTGCAATAACGACTGCTGGTTTTTATTATCAAGCAAAGATAAAAACTGCTTTGGCATTGCTTGGCGCGACAGCGGCCAAAGCCGTGTGCCAATACCGCCAGCTAAAATTACCGGTGTAATAAGGGTTGTATTCATAAAGCCGCCAATAAAAATATCAGCGGCTATTTTAGCACTTTATCGGCTGGGCGCTAATTTATACCAATGTAAAAGCATCGGCATCTAAATGTGCCGGAAATTTAGCTCTAAACTCATCAAGCGGCGCTTTATTTAATGTGATTGTTAATAATGCTGGCTGGTCATCATTCGCTTTAATCAGTGGATCACCTTTAAAGTCATACACTGCGGTTCCACCGCTGTGGTCAATACCATTACCATCTTCGCCAACCCGATTTACGCCAACCACGTAGCACAGGTTTTCCATTGCTCGCGCCATTAATAAGGTATCCCACACATTACGTCTTGCAGCTGGCCAGTTGGCAATATTTATCATCACGTCGTAGTCATTGTTATTGCGCTGAAACACCGGAAAACGTAAATCGTAGCAAACTTGCGGTAAAATTTTAAACCCATTTAGCTCAAACACTTCACGCGTTTGCCCTGGCACTACAAACTCGCCTTCGTTACCCAAACAAAATAAGTGGCGTTTATCGTAATAACGCACATCACCACTTGGTTTTACCCAATAAAACCGGTTGGCCTTTTTGTCTTCTTGGGTTACCAATACTGAGCCAGCAATCACTGCATTATGTTTTTTAGCTTGTGTTTTAAGCCAACCCAGTACTGAGCCATTTTCAGGTTCGCCACAATCAAGGTTAACCGCAAATCCAGTGGCAAAGGTTTCGGGCAATACAATTAAATCAGGTTGATTGTTGATGTTAGCAAGTTGTTGTTCAAACATAGCTAAATTGGCTTTTTTATCGAGCCAATGTAGCGAGCTTTGCAATAATGTAAAAGTTAAAGTTGACATAAAATGCGCGCCGCCTCTATTAAGGTTTGATCGTTTTTAGCAAAACATAAACGAATAACTTTATCGTTATTTGGCTGCTGGTAAAATACACTCAGTGGAATGGCTGCCACGCCTGCTTGTTCTGCTAACCATTGGCAAAATTCTACGTCATTTAAATCCGATACATCACTGTAATCAAGCAGTAAAAAGTAGGTGCCTTCACTTGGTAAAATGCTAAAACGGCTGTCTTGTAGAGCATTACTGAGTACATCGCGCTTTTGTTGATAAAACTCACTTAACTGGTCAATGTGTTCAGCGTGTTGCTCTAACATATCTGCTAATGCATGTTGCGCAGGCGTAAAGCTTGAAAAAGTAACATACTGATGAATCTTTCGAAATTCTTCGCATAAATCAGTGGGCGCAATACAGTAGCCCATTTTCCAACCGGTGCTATGAAAGGTTTTACCAAAGCTTGAAATAACAAAGCTTTTTACCAGTAGTTCCTCGTCACCTAGTGCACTTAAGTGTGGTTGTTGATCAAACGTTATATGCTCATAAACCTCATCACTTATGACATATAAATTGTGAGCGCTCACTAGCTTTTTAGTTCGTTGATATCTTGCTGCTTTAATACTTTACCGCTTGGGTTATGCGGAGTATTAATAATAATTGCACGAGTATTTACTGTGATAGCTTGATTTACCATTTGCCAATTTATGGCGTAATCTGGCGCGGCTAACGCAACATGCACTGACTTGCCGCCTGCCAGTTCAATAGCGGGCTGATATGAGTCGTATGCAGGATCAAATATAATAACTTCATCACCCGCGCGCACGATTGTTTGAATCGCTACAAATAGTGCTTCAGTTGCTCCTGAAGTTATAGTTACTTGGCTTGTTCCATCAATTTGCGCTTTGTATTTGCGCTGAACTAATGCTGCAATTTGCTGCTGCAGTTTAGGTACACCGCTGGAAGGCGAGTATTGATTAACCCCTTGCGTTACATACTGGCTTAACTGCGCTTTTAAATACTCAGGGGTATCAAACTCAGGAAAACCTTGCGAAAGATTAATTGCCGAAAACTTATTAGCCAAGCCACTCATTTGGCTAAATATACTAATACCTAAATTGGGGAGTTTACTGTCAAACACGAAGTCTCCTGATGATGGTTTTGTGTACAGAGCAGTGCTATGATTAAAAACGGAAGTTTAGCCGTCTAAACTGTACTTTAATTGTTATTTGTGAGGAAAATATGCAAGACAACCATACCGCTATTTCAAACCTTATAGAAGCCGCAAAATGGATTAGCCAACAAGGTTGGGTTCCTGCCTCGGGTGGAAGTTTATCAGCTCGCACCCAAAATGGCTTTGTTATAACGACTAATGGCTGCGATAAGGCCCAACTTACCCATGAGCATTTTTTACAGTTAGACCAGCAAAACTTAAATACTCCTCAGGCGTTATCAAGCGAAGCGAAATTACATTTAAGTTTGTATCAGTTAATTCCTGAGGCGCAATGTGTATTGCATACTCAATCTGTTGCAGCAACGGTGCTTTCACAAGTAACGCAAGCTCATCAGCTTGATTTAAGCGGTTACGAAATGCAAAAAGCGCTCAGTGGTTTTACCTCACATTTAGAAACCTTAAGCATTCCTATTTTTGATAATGACCAAGATATTGATCGTTTGAGCTTATTAGTCAGCGATCACCATTTGCACTCACCGATTAAATTTGGTGTATTAATTCGCGGTCATGGCTTATATGCAGTTGGCAAAAATATTGCTGAAGTGCGTCGCCACCTAGAAGCACTAGAGTTTTTGTTTAGCTGCGAATTAGAGCGATTAAAAATCACCGGCATTCAAGCGAGCAATACACTTCATCATCAATAATTAACAAGCAAGTATTTAATGATAATGCTCGTACATTTTATCTAGCGGCTCAGAAAGGCCGCTTTCTTGCACAATACGCACATGTTTGCGTTTTAATTCGCGAGCACTGGTAACGCCACAAGAATGTGCAATAAGCCCTGCACCGTAATGAATGTATTTATTATAATTTGCGACCCGCTGCGCTTTATCTTCAACATTTAAACCACGTTGCAAACGTTCATTATGCGTAGTAATTCCTGTTGGGCAGGTATCTTTATTACATTGCATAGCCTGAATGCAGCCTAGTGCAAACATATGCCCTCGCGCAGAAACCACAAAGTCGGCTCCTAGTGCTAGTGCCCATGCGACTTTGGAAGGAACAATTAACTTACCCGAAACAATAATTTTAACTCGCTCTCTAAGCCCATGTTTCTTTAATAGCTGTATCACTAAAGGAAGGCTTTCTTTAAGCGGTAACCCCACAGAATCTAATAAAGATTGTGGTGCTGCGCCTGTACCGCCATCCGCACTATCAATAGTAATAAAGTCGGGTGCAGACTCAATACCACGATGATTAATCTCGGCAAATAAACTTTCTAACCAAGTATGCTCACCAATAACCGCTTTAAAACCTGTCGGTTTACCGGTTGTAGTCCTGATGGTGGTAAGCATGTCTAGAATATCGTTTGGATTTTTTATTTCTGGGTGCCCATTTGGGCTAATAGAATCCTGCCCTTCGGGTATGCCTCTTATTTTGGCAATTTCAGCATTCACTTTTCGCCCAGGTAACATGCCGCCTTTGCCTGGCTTGGCACCTTGGCTCATTTTCAGTTCAAACATTTTAACTGTTGGGTGTGCAGCAACGGCTTTTAGCTTTTCTGTACTTAAATTTCCCTGCTCGTCGCGTACACCATATTTAGCCGTACCAATTTGAAACACGATATCGGCACCACCTTCTAAGTGATACGGACTAAGTCCGCCTTCCCCCGTGTTCATCCAACAACCGGCTAATTTTGCTCCCTTTGAGAGTGCACGAACAGCAGGGCTAGATAGCGCACCAAAGCTCATGCCCGATATATTAAATAACGAATTTGTGGTGTAAGGAAATTTACAATAAGACCCAAGCGTTACGTTGCTAGGCGCTAAGGCTTCTTCATCTAAGGTAGGAAATGCGCAGTTCATAAACATTACGGTGCCTGTCGTTTCTAAGCTTTGGGTTGAACCAAAAGCAGCCGTATGATCAACATCTTTAGCAGCCCGATATACCCAACTGCGTTCGGCGCGATTAAAGGGCATTTCTTCACGGTCGAGAGCAAAAAAATACTGACGAAAAAACTCACCTTGGCGTTCAAAAAAGTAGCGAAAACGTCCAATTACCGGATAATTACGCCTAATAGCATGCTTTGTTTGGGTAATATCTCGAACATAAAAAATAGCAATTAATATAACCAGCAATCCAAATACAACAATAAATAAGCTGGCAAACACATCGATACTAAACATTATAAATTGACTCATTACTTATCCTTAAATGCTAAAAAGCGTGATGTCATTAAATAACACCACGCTTTTATAGTTTCAAAATAATACGCTATTAGCTATCTGTTTTTGCTAATTCTTCTTGTATATATAAACGTATTTGCTGCTCAAGCAGCGATAAAGGCACTGAACCATGGCGCAATATTTGATGATGAAACTCACGAATATCAAACTGCTGACCTAATGCTTGCTCGGCCTCTGCACGCAGACGTTTAATTGTTAACTCACCAATTTTGTATGACAACGCTTGTGCAGGCCATGAAATATAACGATCGGTTTCTGTTTTTACATTGTGTAATGAAAGCGCAGTATTATCGGCCATAAAGTTCATTGCACGCTCACGACTCCAGCCGTACATGTGCATCCCCGTATCAACCACTAAACGTGCAGCACGCCACATTTCGTAGGTTAAACGACCAAAGTTGCTGTACGGGTCTTGATAAAAACCCGCTTCAACGCCTAAGTACTCTGAATACAGTCCCCAGCCCTCACCAAACGCTGATAAATACGCATCACGGCGATAGCTAGGTAAGCTTTCAAGTTCTGCATTGAGTGATATTTGTAAATGATGACCCGGAACAGCTTCGTGCAAAGTTAATGCTTCTAAAGCATAGAGTGGTCGTTTATCTAAAGCGTAGGTATTCACCCAATAAAAGCCGGCTTGATCATCACGGCTCGAACCCGAATAGCGCCCAGTAGTGTACTTAGGAGCAATATTGGCAGGCACCGGCGCTACGCCATAAGGTTTACGTGGTAAGGTATGAAATAATTTAGGTAACTGTGCATCCATTTTTTTTGCAATATACGCGGCCTCTTTTAATAATTGCTCAGGCGTTGTGGCGTAAAACTGCGGATCTGTTCGTAAAAAGTGGATAAATTCTGCAAATGTGCCTTTAAAACCGACTTCTTTAATAACCGCTTCCATTTCACTACGAATGCGCGCAACCTCCGCTAAACCCAGCTCATGTATTTCTTTTGGGGTCATTTGTGTGGTGGTGTAATATTTAGCACGATTTGCATAAAAGGCCTCACCATTCGGTGTTGACGAAATACCAATATCACTACGTGCGCCTGGTAAGTATTCGTTATTAAAAAAAGTTAAGTAGTCTTTGTAGGCATTAATAACTTGGCTGCTAATAATAGCTTTAGCTTGTTGTTGTAACGCTGCAAATTCACTATCACTTAAACCAGCGGTATTGTTTAAAAAAGGCTTATAAAATTCAGATTGTGTGACGTCATCAACAATGTAAGCAGTAATCGAGTCTTGATAACCAATTAACACCGCTTTGGGTTGAGTTAAACCAACTTCTAATCCTTTGCGCATCCAACCTATATTTTGCTCAAAAAAGCGCGGAACTTGCTTTAATCGCTTTAAATAGTGTTGATAATCTTGTGCGGTTTTATAATCAGAGCTATTAACAATAAACGATAAGCTTGAATGAAAGCCATATTCTGACGTTAAAGGCATGTAGTGCGTATTAAATACATATTCATCAACACTATTTTGCACTTGCGCTCGAATAATACTGTAGTTAATTTGGTTTTCATCACTGAGCTTACTTACATCTATGGCATCTAAATCTGCTAATAACTGCGTGTTTTTTTGATATTGCTGTGCTAAAAATTCAGCTGACAAATTAGGTAATAAGTAGCCATCAACGCC
Organism: Pseudoalteromonas sp. 2CM28B; assembly: GCF_023161935.1. NCBI lineage: Bacteria > Pseudomonadati > Pseudomonadota > Gammaproteobacteria > Alteromonadales > Pseudoalteromonadaceae > Pseudoalteromonas > Pseudoalteromonas sp. 2CM28B. The sequence continues at coordinate 75,500 of NZ_JALNTH010000031.1, read as the reverse complement.
TTCGGGGTTACTATACGGGCTTACATTTTGGCGGTGCTGTACGATATTTTCAGCCGTTTGCGTAAATTGCTGATCGGCGTTAATTGCGGTGAGCTGACACGCGCTTAATGAGCACACTAAGGTGACACTTAATAAGGAAAGACGCATTTGTTTTGAAAGAGATAAATTCATAGTGATTGATCTTAGTAATATTACAGATGTGATAAACCTATCGTAGCCTAGATAAATAGCAAATAGATATACGACCAACTGCGCAAAATATACGCCCGTGAGATATTGTATTAACTTAAGTTAATACTTAACAATTAGAGTAATTGCTCAAAAAAGCAACGGTTATTGAATTTATAGCGCCATTTTAGCCAACTACGACTCATTTTACTTTTAAATCACAGATATAATGATTATTGTATCTGCGCTTGGAAGCAAATTGCCTTATTGGACGAGTTTTATAAATCAGCATTTATGCGTATTTGGTTGGTAATTGCAAATGATGTTCCATGACTCCATGGCTATAGCACAAGAAAAAATGACAAAAGTATGTATGTTTTTAGAGCATCATGTTTTGCCTCCTACCCCCTTAAATTTTCAAGTTGTGTATACATACACTAGTAAAATCCATTTTGCGCTTAACAATGCTATTGATGATGCCATAGATGCCCATCAAAATATTGATGAGCTGTTTATTGAACAACTCTATTTTGAATATTTAAATCAAGGGCATAAAACCGAAGTAGCCATGATTGAAAACGTCAATGGCGTGATCAATTCACTATCGCAAAATGCTCAACAGACCGAAAAAAAGCTAAACGACTTTGCAGGTCATGTTAATGACTGTATGCACTCTCTAGATGAAAATAATATTGCCAACAGCCGTATTGCTTTAGAAAGGCTTAATGAACAAACTCAGCTTTTATTAACGCAACAAGCTCAATTTAAACACCAACTAAGTCAGGCCAAAAAACTACACGAAGCAACTAAAATACAACTTAATACCCTACGCAAACAACATGTGATTGACCCACAAACTGGCTTATACAAACGCCATTATTTAACCAAACAAACACAGTTATGGTTAAAACAAGACAAATCAATCTCAGCTATTGCCATTCAAATTGATAATTTAGAGCATTTTATTAATAATTTTGGCGATGCCATTGGCGAAGTGATTTTAAATAAAGTGGCTAAGCAAGTGCAAAAATATGTTTCGCAAAGTGGCTTAGCCGGACGCTCTGCAAAAGATCAATTCATCGTTTTACTTGCTAACATAGAACCCGAAACCGCTAACCTTATTGCACAAAAAGTGATAAGCGGAGTTGAAAAACTACGCTTTATAAGTTCAAAAAGCGATCTAAAACTCCCTCCCATTTCTCTCTCTCTAGGGATTACGGAACAACAACAAGGCGACTTTAACCAACTTGTTAAAAGTGCCTCAAACGCGGCCTTTAAATCACGCACATCTCAATAGCCAATTACACTGTTCACACAATAAATTAGCCATGGCTAGCGCATTTTAATCCCAGATTCTAACAGGGTTGAGCGATAATCATCGTCTAGCCCTGCCATTTTCTTTTTTCTCGCCATACTGGCTGTTTTAGTTGTATCTTGTTTAAATAACGCCATGGCTATTTTTCTCATTACGTTAAAAACAAGGGGTCCTTGCTTCTTACGGATTCTTGATTCATCTTCCCTAAAGTTCATATCCAACATCCAATGCATACTTTCAACCTGCCAGTGGCTTCGTACCGCATTAAGAGCTTGCTCCGCACCTAACGCTAACGAACTAATATACCAACGCGTTTCTATCGTGTCTGTACCTGATGATTTATCGTGAACCTCAGCGGTTACTTGAATAACACTCTTTAAGCCAGACCATTGGTAGATTTTATCTAACCAGCTTTTATCAATAAGCAATTGCTGACAAACCCTTGTTTCAATGCGCCCATGCCCTGAGCTTATTTCGGTATGTTTATCATAGTTGCTATTGGTCAATCCTTCGCGCTCACTCTTGTGCCACCAAGCTTCTAATTCACTCTGCATACCTGAATGGTTACCTTTGAGCGCTAGGATATAATCAGCTTTTTGTTTAATTATTTGTTTCGCTATTTCTTGCTGGCAGCCCATAGCATCAAGTGTAATGATGCTATTTTCAATATCTAGCATGGTGAGTAACTCAGGTATGGCTGTGATTTCATTTGTTTTGCTATCAACGGCTGTTTGCCCTAAAACTAACTGGTGTTGGCAGCTCCATGCACTGACGGTATGTAAAGCACTTTTTCTATCTTTGGTTGTAAATGAACGACGTGCAGTTTTTCCATCCATAGCAATAATATCAGCACCCGTGGTTTCAATAAGTGAAGATATCCAAGATTGAAATGCATGCTCTATTTCATCTGATTTTAACCGACAAATGACACGGGCTATGGTGTCGTGTCTTGGAATACCCGCGTTGAAAGCGCCATATCTTTTTAACCAATCAAGTTTTAGATGCCCAAAGTCTTCAATATCCTCCCATCCTTGTGCACCGGAGATTACTGCACTAATGGCTAAAAGGAGAATATCGATAAGCTCATGCTTTTTACAGCGTTCAATGCGAGGATCGGTAATTGAATTAAAGTGTTTCAGAAAAGTAGCGCTCATATTTTACGTGACCAAGGTGATTATTATGCCTTGATCTGATCACTACATATTCTATAAGTTCAATTTATAATGATCTTGCCGTGATAAATTAGCTGATAAATCATATTCAAATTGCACCCTTGGTGCACAATCAAGTACACTAGTCTTTATTACCACGATAGAGATTAATCATGAACGAGAACCCTGAAAAGACCACGCATTTTGGCTATAAAACTGTTGCCGAAACCGAAAAAGCTTCTATGGTTGCTGATGTGTTTCATTCTGTTGCGACAAAATACGATGTTATGAATGATCTCATGTCTTTTGGTATTCATCGCTTATGGAAACGTCAAACAATCGCTAGTTCAGGCATTCGTAAAGGCCATCATGTATTAGACTTAGCCGGTGGTACTGGCGATTTAACCGCAAAGTTTAGTCAACTTGTTGGCGATACCGGCCAGGTTGTTTTAGGTGATATAAACTCTTCAATGCTAAAGGTTGGCCGCGAAAAGCTGCATAACTTAGGCCTTGTCGGTAACATTAATTATGTGCAAATGAATGCTGAAGCATTACCTTTTCCTGATAATAGTTTTGATTTAATTACGATTGCTTTTGGCTTACGTAATGTTACCGACCAAAATAAAGCGTTGCGCTCTATGTACCGTATTTTAAAGCCAGGTGGTCGTTTACTCATTCTTGAGTTTTCGAAACCAGAGCAAGAGCTTCTCAGCAAAGCGTATGATTTTTACTCTTTCAACATTTTACCTACTATGGGTAAGCTAGTTGCTAACGACAGTGAATCGTACCAATACTTAGCCGAGTCAATTCGTATGCATCCAGATCAAGAAACGCTTAAATCGATGATGGTCGAAGCGGGATTTGAGCAAACGACTTATCAAAATCTAACAAGTGGCATTGTTGCGCTTCATCGTGGATTTAAATACTAAGGTTAGTAATTTATGGCGCTTGAAGAAAACAATAAAGAACAACCGGCTACAAGCAGTTTTTTTATGCTACCGAGTTTTGTGCTTTCGCTTATTGAACAAATACTAAATCAAGCGCTTAAACTCGACCCGAGCTTACACGATAAACTAAATGTAGTAGAGCATCAGCGTTTATTGGTTGAAGTTAGAGACTGGCAGCAAAAAATAGTCATTACCTATGCCAATCAGCAGCTACATCTTTACACTGCATTAGAACATGCTGACGCTGATTGTATGATCAGTGCCACCATAGATACATTGTTAGCACTGAAAAACCCTGCCATGATGACTCAACTTATTCGCCAAAATAAACTTGATTTAGAAGGCGATTTAAATATAGCTCAAAATTATAGTTCCGCCTTTTCAAGTGTAGACATTGATTGGCCAGAGCAACTAGCAAAGCATATTGGCGACGCGCCTGCACAACAACTTTATTTACATTTGCAGTCGCTTAAGCAGCAAGGTAAAAAAGCAAAGTCTCAGCTAGACAGTACTTTTATTAGTGTGTGCCAAGATGAATTGGCAATCACCATTCATCCATTAGAGCTTGCGCAATTTAAACAACAAAATAGAGCACTAAAAGGCCAAGTTGCCGCCATTGAGCAACGTATTAACGCCTTAATTAAAGCTCTTTAACGCGCTAAGGATTTTTTGTGTCAACTGCCCGACTGTATTACATAACTAAAACTCTGCTTAGCTACGGACTCGATGAGCTTATTCCAAAACACAAAGCACCTTGGTTTGCTAAACTTGCACGAGGAAGTTTGTTTTGGTTGCGCAACCAACACAAAGATAAACCACCTGGCTTAAGGCTTCGATTAGCACTGCAACAACTTGGCCCAGTGTGGATAAAATTTGGCCAAATGCTCTCAACCCGTCGTGACTTGTTACCCCACGATATCGCGCTAGAGTTAGCATTTTTACAAGATCAGGTAGAACCTTTTGAAGGTGAATTAGCGCAAAAGATCATCGAAAAAGCATTAGAAATAGATGATATTAGCCAGCTATTTAGCGAGTTTTCACAAACCCCCTTGGCATCGGCCTCAATTGCTCAAGTGCATACTGCCACCCTCGTTGACGCGCAGGGCGAATCGCAAGATGTTGTTATTAAAGTTATTCGCCCTAACATTGAGCAGCAAATTAATGCCGATTTAGCCTTAATGGAAAAATTAGCTAAAGTTGTTGGTAAGTTAATTAATGAAGCGAAACGCTTACGCCCTGTAGAAGTGGTTAAAGAGTATAAAAAAACATTACTCGATGAACTAGACTTAATGCGTGAGGGTGCTAACGGCATTCAATTAAAGCGTAACTTCGAAGGTTCAGAATCTCTTTATATCCCCACTGTATATAGTGATTACAGCCGCAATAATGTATTAGTTATGGAGCGAATTTACGGTATTCCTGTTTCGGATACTGAGGCGCTCATGGCACAAAATACCAATATGAAGTTATTAGCAGAGCGCGGAGTGGAAGTGTTTTTTACTCAAGTATTCCGCGATAGTTTTTTTCATGCAGATATGCACCCTGGCAATATTTTTGTGTCGCGCGAAAACCCGCACAATCCTAAATATATTGGTATAGATTGTGGTATTGTGGGAACACTTAACAAAGAAGATAAACGCTATTTAGCTGAAAACTTTATTGCCTTTTTTAATCGTGACTACCGCCAAGTAGCTCAGCTACATGTTGATTCAGGGTGGGTGCCGCCCGATACCAGCATTGAAGAGTTTGAATTTGCCATTCGTACCGTTTGCGAGCCCATTTTTAATAAACCACTGGCTGAAATATCATTTGGCCATGTACTGGTTAATTTATTTAATACTGCACGTCGTTTTAATATGCAGGTTCAACCACAACTCGTATTATTACAAAAAACCTTGTTGTATGTTGAAGGCTTAGGTCGCCAGCTTTATCCACAACTAGATTTGTGGAAAACCGCAAAACCGTTTTTAGAAGACTGGGTAAAACAACAGGTTGGCCCGCTTTCTGTACTAAAGCAAATGTATGCAAACTTGCCGTTTTGGGCAGAAAAAATGCCTGAGTTGCCTGATTTAATTTATCAAAATTTAAAACGAGCACCGCACGCACAACCTCCAACATCAACGGTTTCACATAAGCCCTTGGTTTTAGGACTTTTTAGTAGTGCAGCGATGATTGTTTCAGCATTATTTTATTTACAATACAACTTAATGGCTGCTGGCGTTGTCTTAGGCTGTGCTGTAGTTGGCTTTATAGCGGCTTGGCGCCGCGCATAAACTAAGTGCTATTTACCGCTGTGGGCGTATAATCAGCATTTAATCTTAATATTAACGGCTTTAAAAGCAGGAGAAAACCATGGGGTTTGGTGGTATTAGTATTTGGCAGCTATTAATTGTACTTGCAATCATTGTACTTTTATTTGGTACCAAAAAGCTACGCGGTATCGGTGGTGATTTAGGCGGTGCAGTTAAAGGTTTTAAAAAAGCGATGTCGGATGAGCAAAGCGCTGAAAAACAAGCCAGCGAAAATAAAACAGAACACATTGAAAAATCAGCAGAATCAACACCTATCGATTCAAGTACAACTAGCAAAACTAAAGACAACGACAAGGTTTAACCAGCATGGGAATGTGGGAGCTTGTTGTTGTATTTATTGTCGGTTTGGTGGTGCTTGGTCCTGAGCGTTTACCTGTCGCTATTAGAACTGTGAGCCGTTGGGTTAAAACAGCAAAAGCAATGGCCAATTCCGTAAAAGCGGAGGTGAGTGAGGAGCTTCGTGTGCATGAGCTACACGAAAATCTAAAAAAAGCAGAGCAACAAGGTCTTAAAGATTTAAGTCCTGACCTACAAAATTCTGTTTCTGAGCTACAACAAGCGGCGCAATCAGTCACCCGTAGCTATAAAAAAAGTCAAACGCCAGCATCAAATAGCCAACAAACAGATGACTCAAAGTGAACATAGCACTCTCTTTTTTTCATGCACTTAATACACGGTATAAAACACAATGACTGAGGAAGTAAAATCAGGGTTTGTCGCTCATTTAATTGAATTGCGTGACCGGCTAATTAAATCGTTATTGAGTATTTTAGTGATTTTTATTGGCTTAATTTACTTTGCAAACGATATTTATACCTTTGTAGCCGCTCCGTTAGTTGCTCATTTACCTAGTACAGCCACTATGATTGCAACGGATGTTACTGCACCGTTTTTTGCCCCTTTTAAGCTGACGTTGTTTGTTGCTTTATTTGCTGCCATTCCTTGGATTTTGCATCAAATTTGGGGGTTTATAGCCCCGGGTTTATATCAACATGAAAAGAAAATGCTGATGCCCATATTGGCTTCCAGTATTATCTTATTTTATAGTGGCATTGCTTTTTGTTATTTTGTGGTGCTACCTATAATTTTAGGGTTTTTCACTAGTGTAGGGCCGCAAATGATGACACTTGCGCCCGATATAAGTAGTTATTTAGGCTTTGTGCTCAAGCTGTTTTTTGCTTTTGGGATCGCATTTGAAATCCCAGTTGCAATTATGTTGCTCTGCTGGAGCGGTGCAACAACCACACAAAGTCTAAAAGACAAGCGTCCCTATATAGTGGTTGGCGTATTTGTAGTGGCAATGTTTTTAACGCCTCCTGATGTGCTTTCACAAACCCTATTGGCACTACCTATGCTGCTTTTATTTGAGCTTGGTTTAATTTTAGCTAAATTTTATACCGCAAAACCACAACAAGAATCTAAGGAATAATATGAACAAGTATTTACTTTCTTTACTCGCTTTAGTCAGCGTACCGGTTTTAGCCGCTACTCCTATTAATGAGCAAGCTTTGCAAGCCTGTAGTTTTATTGAAAACGACTTTAATCGTTTACTCTGCTACGACAACACCATTGCCGGAAAGTCATTAACACAACCAGCGCAAAGCCAGCTAAGCAAATCGGCACAAACAAATGTAAAAGCTGAGGCTCCCGCTGCAACAGCGCCTGTGGTCACTAAAGTAAAAGAGTTTGGTTTAGAGCATAAAGAAATTGCTGAAAATGGTGAAAAGTCTATTACATCAATGATTTCTTCTGTTAAAAAAGCACCTTATGGTGAGCTAATCATTACCTTAGAAAATAACCAGCAATGGCGTCAAATTGGCTCAGATAGCTTAAGATTAGACGAAGGTGATACTGTTATTATTAGCCGTGGCGTATTTAACTCTTTTTTACTTAAAAAAGCAGATCAAAACCGTTCAATTCGTGTAAAACGTACTCAGTAATGCAATACACGTTAATTGATGCTGGCGTAAATTTAACTAATCATCAATTTGATGGTCAGCATCAAGAGGTGCTCGCCAGAGCAAAAGATGCGGGCGTAAACAGGATGCTGATTATTGGCTGTGATATAACCTCCAGTGAAGAATCATTAGCACTTGCTGCGCACTATAATCAATATGCTACCGCTGGTATTCACCCTCATGACGCTAAAACAGCAACCCCTGAGCTTGAGCAACAACTTACTCAGCTCGCTCAAAATGAGCATGTTATTGCCATAGGTGAATGCGGACTAGATTACAATCGCGACTTTTCCCCTAGAGATATACAACGTGCTGTTTTGCGTCGTCAGCTCGCATTAGCTGAAAAACTCAACTTGCCTGTTTATTTGCATGAACGTGATGCCAGTGAGGATATGCTCACTATTTTAAAAGAATTTACTGTTCGCGGTGTACTGCACTGCTTTACAGGCAATGCGCAAGCACTCTCAGGTTACTTAAGTTTAGGACTTTATATTGGTATTACCGGCTGGGTATGTGACGAACGACGTGGCGAGGAGTTACAGCAACTTATACCGAGTATTCCTATTGAACGTTTATTAATAGAAACCGATTCGCCATTTTTAATTCCTCGTATTGTTAAACCAAAGCCAAAATCAAGACGAAACGAGCCAGCATTGCTGCATTATGTGTGTGACACGCTTGCTCAGCTTTACGACATTCCAGCATCTGAAGTGGCAAAACATACTCGTGAAAACTTTAATCGCTTATTTGGATTAGAGAAAAAATAATGCGCATCTACAGCACCTTGCTGGCATTCATTTTGGTGTTTTTTACATCCTGTTTCCCTGCAACTGCAATTGATATAAATAGCGAATTTAGCTCAAAAAAAATAGAGTCGATTCATTATTCGTTTACCCCCAACTCACTAGAAGATGCACAACAAAGCAACTTACAACAATGGCAGTCACTTAATAATAAACCGCTTAATTTAGGTCTTGAAACTCGCCCTGTGTGGATTCAATTTCAACTAAATAATTATCTTAATAAGCCAACAGAGCCAATTTTATCGTTAGATAACCCACTTCTAAACAATGTATACCTGTACCACTTTATGGGTGAGAAGCGACTAAAATCGGAACATTTTGGTGATGCTCTTCCTTTATCTGATAGAGCGATTAAAAGTGAGTCTTTGTTGGTTAAATTAACACTTCCCGCTAACAGCGAAACCACCGTTTATCTTAACGTTAATAATAATGCGGGAATCGGGCTTCGCGTTCCCCTCACCTTATGGCAACAAGATGCATTATTAGCCCATAAAAGTATGCTTAACTTGCACTATGGATTACTGATTGGATTTATTTTTTCTTTGGCTATCAGTAGCTTGGTTTTATTTGCTTTTTCACGTAAACATTATTTTGCCTATGCCGGTGTGATTACACTGATGCTTAGCCTATTTTTAGCATATTTAGGCGGATTTGGGTTTCGTTATGCCCCCCCAAACATAGCAGCCTTACAGCAATTAATGCTGCCTATTTTGCTAATGCTGATCACGGTGTTGTTTCTTCCTTTACAGCGCTATGTTTGCATACCCATTAAATCCAGCTTAGTTAAAGGGCAAACAATAATTACCACCTTATATGCATTGGTTATTGTACTTATAGGGTTGCTGCCTACTCCAAGCGTGGCTTTGTTTGCTATTTTAAGCATTCCTGTCATTTTAAGTTATCATGTTGTCACAACATTATTTTACTTACGAAAAAACCCCACGAGCCCCAATAAATCTCTATTAATGGCACTCGGGTTCTTTTTAATTGTAGTCATTCATTTTTCCGTTGCGTTAACAGGCCTGTATACCGTCACTAGATCCAGCTTAATACTCACCTTCGCGGCCTCTTTAAGCTGCTCATTTTGTTTAAGCTACACCGTCATAAAATTATTTATATTACAACGCGATGAGCAAGTCACAACACAACAGGCATTGATTGCAAAAAGTGCAGCGCAAGACGCGTTGTTAAATGAACGAATTGAATTACAAGATCGCACTCGTCATGAACTTGAAAACCAAGTTGATGAGCGCACCTTTGAGTTACAAGTCACGCTTAGGGAACTTGAAGATAAGAACCGTGAGCTTGAACAACTCAATATGGAAGATGCCCTAACAGGGGTAAAAAACAGGCGCTTCTTTGATAAAAAAATAATCATGGAAATTCGCCGTTCACGCCGTGAGCAAACACCCTTGAGCATCATTATGCTTGATATAGATAAGTTTAAAGAAATCAACGATACCTATGGCCACTTAACCGGCGATCAGGTAATTCGAGCAGTCTGTGATGTTATTAAACAACAATTAAAACGTCCCCTTGATGAAGTGGCGCGTTATGGTGGTGAAGAATTTGTCGTCCTGCTACCCAATACTAATAATCAAGGTGCGTTAGCTATTGCCGAGCAAATACGGTGCGCAGTAGAAAAAAACACTGTCAGTGTTGCAGGTACTACGATTAAATACACCATTAGTGCCGGTGTTTATACTCATATTGCCGATGATGTTCATAACCCTGAAACATTTACTGAGCGTGCCGATAAGGCACTCTATCTAGCAAAACAACATGGCCGCAATCAAGTGGTTAATTTTCCAATCTCACAGTAGGAGCGTATAACTTATGGCCCAATCTGGACTAGACCTTTTCCCATATACTCGCATGCGTAGAATGCGCCGTAATGATTTCTCTCGTCGCCTTATGGCTGAAAATCAGCTGAGTGTTAATGATCTTATTTACCCTGTTTTTGTGCTTGAAGGTAAAAACCGTCGTGAAAGTATTGAATCGATGCCCGGCATTGAACGTTTGTCAATTGATTTACTGCTAGAAGAAGCTAAAGAATTAGTTGATTTAGGCGTCCCTGCGCTTGCTATTTTCCCTGTTACCCCTGCAGATAAAAAGTCTCTACTCGCTGAAGAAGCGTATAACGATGATGGCTTAGCACAAAGAACTGTTCGCGCATTAAAAGAAACCTTTCCTGAGCTTGGCGTGATCACCGATGTTGCACTTGACCCATTTACTGTGCATGGTCAAGACGGCATTCTTGATGATGCAGGTTATGTAATTAATGACGTCACTACCGAAATTTTAATTAAGCAGGCGCTATCACACGCACATGCAGGTGCTGATGTTGTTGCCCCATCAGACATGATGGATGGGCGTATTGGTGCAATTCGTGAAGCCCTTGAAGCCGATGGCTTTATTCACACTCGCATTATGGCCTATTCAGCAAAGTATGCATCAAGCTACTATGGCCCATTTAGAGATGCTGTCGGTTCAGCAGGAAACCTAAAAGGCGCTGATAAAAAAACTTACCAAATGGATCCTGCCAACTCTGATGAAGCTATTCGTGAAGTGGCTCTTGATTTGCAAGAAGGCGCCGATATGGTAATGGTTAAGCCAGGTATGCCTTATTTAGACATTGTACGCCGCGTTAAAGATGAATTTGGTGTACCAACATTTGCTTATCAGGTAAGTGGTGAGTACGCGATGCACAAAGCCGCTATTGATAACGGCTGGCTGAGTGAGGAAGCCACTATTATGGAGTCTCTATTAGCATTTAAACGTGCAGGTGCTGATGGCATTCTGACTTACTTTGCAAAGCAGGCTGCCCGCTATTTAAATAAGTAATAAAAGCATATTGATATAAAAGGGCTTTATTGCCCTTTTTTTATGTTTAAGAACAACACATAGTTGGCATTTATGCAGCGTTACCCCCTATTTTTATAGATAGTAATCACACTACACAGGCTCTGCCTTACCTAAAACCAAACACACAACTGTACGTTCTACCTCAAAAAAATAACAAAACTTAATATTGTTAACATTCTGTATTCTATTTGTAATCATTTTTCATTACACTAAGCGTCCCATTTGGGGAAACAAAAACACGGGAAAAAATAATAATGTTGAAAACAAAAATAACGCCATTAGCGCTTGTGTTAGCAAGCCTCAGTGCACCCGCTACCGCAAACCTCGTTATATCAGAATACGTAGAGGGCAGTAGCTATAATAAAGCAGTAGAACTATTTAATAATTCGACAACCCCATTGTCATTGGATGGCTATACCCTAAGTCTCTATTCAAATGGCAATACAGAGGCGAACAATACGCTCGATTTAACCGGTGAACTTGCTGCTAATAGCACGTATGTCATTGTTAATGGTAATGCTTCAGTTGAATTAAAAGAAAAAGCAGATCAACTCAGCGCCGTCACTAACTTTAATGGTGATGACGCACTGGTACTTACGCAAGGCTCAACCGTTATTGATAGCTTTGGTCAACGCGGCGTAGATCCAGGTTCATTTTGGTCTGAAGGTGGCGTACAAACGCAAAATAAAACACTGCGCCGTAAAGAAACTCAATTAAACGGACGCACTGATGCCGATGGCGCTTTTAATCCAAGTGAGCTATGGCTGCAATTTGATCAAGATGATTTTAGTGATCTAGGTATCTTTGCAGGGAATTCTTCACCTAATCCAGATCCTGAGCCAGAACCTGAAGATCCTTTACTATGTGGCACTGATAAAACATTAATTAGCAGTATTCAAGGTGAAGGCGCAAGCAGTCCACTGGTTAACACTGTGGTTGAATTTGAAGGCGTTGTGACAGCTGATTTCCAAGCAGATGATCAGCTCAAAGGCTTTTTTGTAAATTCACTTAATAGTGATGAAGATGCAAATCCCCTTACTTCTGAAGGTGTATTTGTTTACTTTACCAATACTGATGTTAATGTTGGCGACCATGTTCGCGTACAAGGTACTGTTGAAGAGTACTTTGATGCCACCCAAATTGGTAATGTTAGCCAAGTTGCTATTTGTGATACCGGCCTTTCAGCTTATCCTACTAAAATCACTTTACCCGTTATCGATCAAAGTGAGTTAGAAGCATTTGAAGGTATGTTGGTGACCCTAGAGCAGCCATTAGTTGTCACGAATAACTATGGTTTAGGTCGTTACGGTGAATTAGAGCTTGCCACCGAACGTTTATATCAAGGGACACAAGTTGCACTTCCTGGTGCGGCAGCAAATGCGATTGAAGCGCAAAATCTAACTAAAAAAATACTCGTAGATGATGGCTCAACTCGTCAAAATCGCGACCCTATTGCTTACCCTGTACCTGGATTATCGGCAGAGAATACGCTGCGTACTGGCGATACAGTAAATACCGTAACTGGCGCCCTAGCGTACAGTTTTAGCACTTACCGTATTCACCCAACGGTCACACCTCAGTTTATAGCTACGAATCCACGCACCGATGCGCCAGAGTTAAACCCTGACGCTGATTTACGTGTTGCCAGCTTTAACGTACTTAACTACTTTAATGGCGACGGCCAAGGCGGCGGTTTCCCAACTAGCCGAGGCGCTGACTCAGAAGTAGAATTAATTCGTCAACAGGCCAAACTAGTTAGTGCTATCAGTGCTATGCAAGCTGATGTGATTGGCTTAATGGAAATTGAAAATGACGGCTTTGGTGAATTTAGTGCTGTTGCAAGCTTAGTAAATGCACTTAATGATGCCGACAGTCAAAATCACTATGCATTTGTGGACTTTGGCGTTGATAAAATCGGCACCGACGCCATTACTACCGCGCTTATTTATCGTGCTGATAAAGTACAGCAAGTAGGAACAGCAGCGATTACAACTGACGCGCCTTTTGACTACAGCAATCGCGCACCTATTGCGCAAAGCTTTAAGTCTTTAGAGACAGAAGAAGTCTTTACTGTTGCCGTTGCCCACTTAAAATCTAAAGGTGGTTGTGGAAGTGCAACTGGTGGAAACGCTGATCAAAATGACGGCCAAGCATGTTGGAACGAAATTCGAACTGCTGGCGCCAATGCATTTGCTGATTGGTTAAATAGCAAACCAACAGGGGTTGATGATGAAGATATCATTCTTGTTGGCGACATGAACGCCTATGCAATGGAAGATCCTATCCGTGCATTTGCTGATAAAGGCCTTAAAAATGTGGTTGCTGAGCTAGATGGCAACACTTTAGGTTACTCTTATAGCTTTTCTGGCCGAGCGGGTAGTTTAGATCACGCCCTAGTCAGCCCAAGCTTATTAAATAAAGTAGTCAGTGCAACCGATTGGCACATTAATGCCGATGAGCCTATCTCGCTTGATTATAACGTTGAATTTAAATCTGACGCACAACAATCAACCTTATATGCTCAAGGTCCTTACAGAGCGTCAGATCATGACCCTGTTATTGTCGATATTCGCTCGACCATTATCGCGCCACCTGAGCCAGAACCTGAAGTAATTATTGGCGAAATTAATAATATTGGCGGGTGGTTTTGGTGGAAAAGCTACAGCTTTGAAATCCCACAAGGTTATGACGAGCTAACGGTTAGCCTTGACGGTGGCTGGGGTGATGCAAACCTATTTGTACGCCATAAAAGAAACCCGACTCTTTTCAGAAAAGATTGCGCCTCAATAAGCTTCGGTAATAGCGAAAGCTGTTCATTTACCAACCCTAAAGAAGGTAAGTGGCGAGTGCGTGTAAACGGCGCCATTCCTTTTGGTAATGTTAAATTAACGTACAAAGCAACAAAGTATGCTGATTAAGCTTAATTAGTCGGTTAACAATTAGGTATTGTGACCTAAAATATCTATATAGTTACTCAAAAGCCGCTTTCGCGGCTTTTTTATTTTTTATTTTTTATTTTTTATACAAATGTAATTCAGACAAGCTTCAGCAAACATTGCTTACTATCTATGCAAACCTTGATATGGCCTTTATCAAATTTCACACCTTTCATTTATTGTTTAATAAATACAAAATGTGAAGCTGCGTTACTACACCTGCGCTAAAACGATAATTGCCCAGTCCTGCTAACCCATATAAAAACCATTGAGATAGACGTTACTCTCGCTGTAACTATATTTTTATAAAGGATTCAAAATGAAAGAACGCATTCACCTTATATCAACTTGTCAAAGGGCTTTTAAACCTTTGGTAGGGATGTTGATAGTTTTTTCACTATGGGGAACGAACAACGCCATTGCAGCAACCTCATTAGAAGCGGCAATACCACAAGGCAGCTTATTTGATGTGATAAGTGCGCGTGCTAAAAAGCTTGCTGAGCAAGATTATATTGCACCTAAAAACATACAAATAGAAGCGCTCAATAGTATTGATTATCAAGACTACCGCTCAATCCGCTTCAAACACGATCAATCGGTATGGAAAGATGAAAGGCTTTATGAGCTGCAACTGTTTCACCCAGGTTTTTTATATAAAACCCCAGTCAAAATCAATATCGTTGATCACGATGCCAAGCTTAGCCGTCTCCCATTTAGCACAGACTTTTATCAATATGATGGAACAGCAGCACACCTAAAAGATGAAATAGCGAAAAGTGTTGAAGGTACACAGTTAGGGCATGCTGGTTTTAGATTGCACTACCCACTAAATAACGATGACTATAAAGATGAAATTATGGTGTTTCAGGGCGCTTCTTACTTTCGCCTAGTTGGACCTAATCAAGTTTATGGCTTATCCGCACGCGGATTGGCAATTGATACCGCACAAACATCTGGTGAAGAGTTTCCTTCATTCAAAGAGTTTTGGTTAGTAAAACCAACACCAGAGCAAACTAATATTACTATTTTTGCTTTACTCGATAGCCCATCGGTAGCGGGAGCCTACAAGTTTGAAATAGACCCAAACACACAGACACGTGTTAACGTCGACATGCAAATTTTTGCGCGTAAAGATGTTAAAAAGCTAGGTATAGCGCCATTAACGAGCATGTTTTATCACGGTGAAAATAGCACTAAGTTTTTTGATGATTACCGCCCTGAAGTACATGATTCAGATGGTTTGCTCACGCAGTCACAAGAGAGTAATTGGGTATGGCGTCCGCTTAATAATCCATCCCAACTCAGTGTAACCTCTTTTTCATATGAGAATCCAAAAGGCTTTGGCCTTGTGCAGCGTGACCGTGACTTCAATAACTACTTTGATATCGAAGCGCATTACCATGACCGCCCTAGCCTTTGGATAGAACCACAAGGTGAATGGGGCAATGGCCGTGTTGAGCTAGTAGAAATTCCAACAGATACTGAAACAAACGATAATATTGTAAGTTATTGGGTTCCTGAAAAGCCGTTCAAAGCAGGAGAGGCATTAAAGTTTAGCTATAAAATGACGACGTTTAATGATTATCTAAGCCAAAATAATTTGGCCAAAGTAGCTAGAACGCGTATTGGTAGTGCCGCATTACCTGGTGAAGATAATCCACCGCCAAAAAGCCATCGTCAATTTACTGTTGACTTTACCGGCCCTGATATCAATCAGTTATCAGCAAAATTAGCACTTAGCGCAGATCTTCAGCTTACTACCGGTGAAGCCCGCGATATTACAGTGCAAAAATTACCAAAATCATTAGGTTGGCGTGTTGCTTTTAAAGTCGCTCCCCAAGGTAGTGATCCTGTAGATATGCGTTTATCGCTAAAGCTACGTAATAAAGAAGTGAGCGAGGTATGGAGCTATGTTTGGTATCCAAATGACATCAAGTAAACAAAGCGCAGGCACGCCGATGCCTTTTAAAACACTTCGTGTGTGGTTATTTGCTATCGCTGCTATTGGTCTTTCAGGCTATGGCATTTCAATTATGTTTGAAATTTTAAATTCAAATGGCATGACCTTACTTGAGTATGCACTTCTTGCTTTATTTTCTATTACTTTTGCGTGGATAGTCACCGCATTTTGTAGTGGTTGTATTGGTTTTATACTGCAGCTATTTCGGATAGATCCACTCACACTTAAAAAAATAAAGCCGGTCTCTATTAACAGTGAAGCATTGTCACAGCAAAAAACGGCTGTGGTTATGCCTATATATAACGAAGATACGCACAGAGTGATTGCAGGCTTTGAAGTCAGCTTACAATCATTAAAAGCGACAGGGCAATTAAAACACTTTGATTTTTATTTACTAAGCGATACACAAGACGCAACTATTGCTAGTAATGAATTAAGTGCATGGCATGCGTTATGTGAGCGCTTAGGTGATACTGCAAAGCAGGTATTTTATCGTCGCCGTGAAGATAACAAACATCGTAAAGTGGGTAACTTAACCGACTTCTGCGAGCGCTGGGGTAGCCAATACGAGCACATGATTGTATTGGATGCTGATAGTGTGATGACGGGTCAGTGTATGCTAGAGCTCACTACCAGTATGCTGAATAATCCACAAGCGGGATTGATTCAGACTATCCCTATTCCTGTGCGCCAAGATACCTTTTTTGGACGCTTTTTACAGTTCGCTTCAATTCTTTATAGTCCAATGTTAGCTACCGGATCTGCTTTTTGGCAAACCGATAAAGCCAATTACTGGGGCCATAATGCCATTATTCGCGTTAAAGCATTTATTGATTGCTGTGGCTTGCCAACACTAAAAGGTAAAGCGCCTTTTGGTGGTGAAATTTTAAGTCATGATTTTGTGGAAGCCTCTTTATTACATAGCGCGAATTGGGACGTATTATTACTTGCCGATATTGAGGGCAGTTACGAGGAAGTTCCGAGCAACATATTAGATTATGCTGTACGCGACAGACGCTGGGTTCAAGGTAATATTCAACATCTTGGCTTATTATCATCAGCAAAATTAAAGCTAATGAGTAAGCTGCATTTTTTACTGGGTGCAACCGCGTATATATCATCACTCATTTGGTTATCTATGCTGGCGTTAAGCACCATAGACGCGGTAACACGCGCTTTAAATAGCGATGTCTATTTTAATCGCGCCTATCAACTATTTCCAACTTGGCAAATAGCCAAAACAGAGCTCATTGACTCATTACTTTACTTAACTATCATTATTTTATTATTGCCTAAACTCATGGGCGTGATTGTTACCTTAGTGCATAGAAAGCAGCGCTTTGGTGGTGCATTAAAACTTACTTTAGGGTCTATAATTGAAACCGTGTTTGCCATTATTGTGGCACCATTAATGATGGTTTTTCATGCGTATTTTGTAGTCTGTGTATTTTTAGGTAAAAAAGTAAAATGGGACGCTCAACCGCGTGAAGGCAGAATGGTGCCATGGAAAGAAGCGTTTAGTTATACATTGCTTTCTTCGCTGGTTGCCATTGTATGGGGTAGCGTTGCTTATTACTTTACGCCGGTCTTTTTTTGGTGGTTATCTCCTATTTTATTAGGGCTCATACTCGCTGCACCTATTGTGCGCTATTCAAGTAGTATCAAGCTAGGCGTTAAGCTCAGGCAGTGGGGAATTTTTCTCTGCCCGAGTGAAGTCGATAATGATGCAACATTAGCGGCACTTAAAGTACACCTCAAAGAGATAACCGTTCCACCTGCAGGGCGTTATTCAACAGCAATACCGCTGTTACCACAAGAACATAAAGTAACCATGCCTATTCAGAGCTTTAGTGGTGAATCACATCGTAAGAAGTTTAAAGCACTCATCACAAAAACAGCTAATAAGCTAAATTAAGTCAGCTATTTTGAAGATTTGTATAGCCATAATAAATAAAAAAGGAGCAACTAACTGTTGCTCCTTTTTTATGACCGCACGTTTTAATTTTCGAGCTTAATAACCTTCAGACAATAAAAAACCCGCAACACGTGCGGGTTTTTTTAAAGAGTTAAAGTGCTAATTACTTAGCTGCTTTTTTCTCTTTTTCTGCAGCAATTACTGTGTCAGCTACGTTTTGTGGACATGGTGCGTAGTGTGAGAACTCCATAGAGAACTGACCACGACCTGATGTCATTGTACGTAGTGAACCGATGTAACCGAACATTTCTGATAACGGTACGTCTGCTTTAATGCGAACGCCAGTTAAACCAGCTTCTTGGTTGCTTAACATACCACGACGACGGTTAAGGTCACCGATTACGTCACCTACGTGATCTTCTGGCGTGAACACGTCAACTTTCATGATTGGCTCAAGAAGTTGTGCACCCGCTTTAGGGATAGACTGACGGAAAGCGCCTTTAGCTGCGATTTCGAATGCGATTGCTGATGAATCCACGGCGTGGAAGCCACCGTCGAAAAGTTCAACTTCAACGTCAAGTACTGGGAAGCCAGCTAGAACACCTTCGTTCATCATTGACTTAAAGCCTTTCTCAACTGCAGGCCAGAATTCTTTAGGTACGTTACCACCAACAACTGAAGATGTGAACGTGAAACCAGAACCCACTTCGCCAGGCTTGATACGGTAATCGATTTTACCGAATTGACCAGAACCACCAGATTGTTTCTTATGCGTGTAGCTATCTTCGACTTCACGAGTGATAGTTTCACGGTAAGCAACCTGTGGTTGACCAACGATAAGGTCTACACCGTAAGTACGCTTAAGGATATCTACTTTGATATCTAAGTGAAGCTCACCCATCCCTTTAAGGATAGTTTCACCTGAATCTTCATCAGTTTCAACTTGGAAAGATGGATCTTCTGCAACCATTTTACCGATAGCAACACCCATTTTCTCATTACCGCCTTTATCTTTAGGCTGTACAGCAATCGAGATTACTGGAGTTGGGAATACCATTGGCTCAAGTGTTACTGGGTGCTTAGGATCACAAAGAGTGTGACCAGTTTGCACGTTCTTCATACCAACGATAGCGATGATATCGCCCGCTTGTGCTGAAGTAAGCTCTTTACGATCATCTGCTTGCATCTCAACCATACGGCCAACACGCTCAGTTTTACCCGTAAATGCATTAAGGATAGTGTCACCCTTGTTAAGCTTACCAGAGTAGATACGTACGAATGTTAATGCACCAAAACGGTCATCCATGATTTTGAATGCTAACGCTTTGAAAGATTCGTCTGCAGATACAATTGCATGCTCGCCGTTTTCGTTACCTTCTTCATCCATAAGAGGTTGAGGATCAACTTCTGTAGGGGCAGGTAGGTAATCTACTACTGCGTCAAGTACAAGTTGCATACCTTTGTTTTTGAATGCAGAACCACAGAATGTAGGGAAGAACGCAAGGTCACGAGTACCTTTACGGATACAACGCTTGATGTCTTCGATTGAAGGGATTTCACCTTCCATGTACGCTTCCATTAGGTCATCGTCTTGCTCTACAGCAGTTTCGATAAGCATTTCATGGTATTCATCAGTTTTCTCTACCATGTCAGCTGGAACGTCAACAATTGAGTAGTTCTCAGGAAGACCTGTCTCATCCCAAACATACGCTTGTTTGTTTAAAACGTCTACAACACCTATGAATTCGTCTTCAATACCAATTGGTAAAGTCATAACTAATGGAGTAGCACCAAGTACTTTTTGTACTTGCTCAGTTACACGGTAAAAATCAGCACCCATACGGTCTAATTTGTTTACGAAGATGATACGTGCAACGCCTGACTCATTCGCATAGCGCCAGTTAGTTTCTGATTGTGGCTCAACACCACCAGAACCACAGAATACACCGATACCACCGTCTAGTACTTTAAGTGAACGGTAAACTTCAACGGTGAAGTCAACGTGTCCAGGAGTATCGATAACGTTAAAACGGTGATCTTTCCAGAAACAGCTTACTGCCGCAGACTGGATAGTAATACCGCGCTCAGCTTCTTGCTCCATGAAATCGGTAGTAGACTCACCATCATGTGTCTCACCGCTTTTGTGGATTGTACCTGTAAGCTTTAGGATACGCTCAGTAGTTGTGGTTTTACCCGCATCAACGTGCGCGAAAATACCAATGTTTCTGTACTTCGATAAATCTGCCATTAATTTTACTCTTAATAAAGTCGATAAATTATTCGGCGGGAGTATAGCATTACTTAAAGCGAACATCACCATAGAAGTCGCTTAAAATGCAATCAATTTATAAAAAACTTGCTTTAAAGATATTTTGAGGTATGAGATGGGCTTAAAAGAGGCACATTATAAACTGTATTTAAACGACTTAAGTCTTTATCAGCGTCATTGTTGAACATCAAAAGCGCAATCGGATGATGACATGAAGCAAACACAATTATTTTGCCCATACAAATCGTTAGTAAAATCACTCAAAACTCATAGTTTTGAATTTGTCGCTAATAACTAAATTACCCGCAGTATTGGCTTTGATTTCATCAATAGTCACACCGGGTGCACATTCTAATAAATGAAAAGCGCCATGTTTTGCAGCGATATAAGCCGACTTATATTTAGAGGCGATCAAATATAGAAAAACACACACAAGCCCACCGCAATAAAGGCAAGTAACTTAACAATCGATTCAAAGGCAATACTGGCAATTAACCCGGGGTTATGCTCACTGGGCTTAAGCCTGCGAGCGCCAAATAAAATCGCAAATAAAGCCAGTAATAACGTAATATAAAACGTACTATCAGCCCACACTTGGTTACTTTGAGTAGGGGCTCGGTCGGTGACTAAGTTGATGCTCTGCGCAGTTGCACTTAGCTGAAGAGAGATATACGCCACAATCGCTATTACTGAAATAAGTGAGATCAGCCCTGACAAACTCGACGATTGCCCATATCGCGTAGCAATAAAATCAGCTAATGACGTGAGTTTTTGTTGTCGACAAATATGTGCAATGCGGCAATACAATTGCCAGCCAAAAATAAATAATAGTGCCCGCATAAGTTGGTGCTAACCACCAACCATTACTTGCGGCTTGCGCAGTTGTGCCATAAAAATCCCATGAGGTACAATTAACACCCAATGATAGGCCATAAATCATGCCCTTGAATGGCAGCATCTTACGCCTATCTGCCCACCCCGCCACTGCAAATAATACTCCTAGGTACACCACGGCAATAAGGCTAATAAACCAAATAGAAAACATATTTTTGTTCTTGTTATTATAATACTTAACTTGGCATAAGGAGAACTGCAGCAAAAATCAGCCCTTACTTTAGTGCTATAAATAAACAAAAAGTTAAAATAAGAATTATTTGCATTTAGGTGTTGACAGTTATTTAAATCTAACTGATAATCAATCTCAACAAGAAGGAAGTACATTGCTTTTTGTGACGGTAAAGTTCATTTGTTTCTCGACCTGAAACAAACGTGTGGCGCACGCTAACAGCTATGGAAACCTGTTATAAACCACAACGCCCCTTGCTGTTTATGACCTGTTTCCGCCCTACTCATTTACTTGCTACATTGCTCATATCGGTGACGGTAGATATGAAACTAAAAAGCCCTTACGGGCTTTTTTTATGCCTATCATTTAATATAAAACCACCCCAAAGTTAATGAGAATCATTTTCATTAAGGTGTTGACAGCCACTCAAATCTAACTGATAATCAATCTCAACAAGAAGGAGTACATTGCTTCTTGTGACTGAAAAATTCATTTGTTTCTCGACCCTGAAACAAACGTGTGGCGCACGCTAACAGCTATGGAAACCTGTTATAAACCACAACGCCCCTTGCTGATTATGACCTGTTTCCGCCCTACTCATTTACTTGCTACATTGCTCATATCGGTGACGGTAGATATGAAACTAAAAAAGCCCTTACGGGCTTTTTTTATGTCTGTAATTTAACGCGTAAAGCCTTAACCTGCGCTTTTATAAATTAACGACGGTTTTTTCGTGCACGTGCTCGGCGTTGTTTTTTCTCTTCTTCTTTGGCTTGCTTTTTCGCCTCTGCTGCCGCGCGCAACCCAGCTACCATTATCTCTTCTTCTTCACGCATGGCAGGTGTTTCCATGGTAATACGACCGATAATGCCATCTCGTAATTCATTAATTAGAATTTCCGACATTTTATACGTATCGATTTGGTTACCACCGCGAATACAGCCGCGCTTTTTACCCGCCATTTCAACAAACTCCCAATCGCTTTCTGGCAGTTCATCTAATTTATAGCGCGCTTTTAAAAGCTCAGGATAAGCATGCAATAAATACTCAGCGGTGTAACTTGCCACTTCTTCGTACTCAATAGCGGTATCACGTATCGCACCGGTTGCGCCTAAACGATAACCTGAGTTTTCGTTCTCTACTTTTGGCCACAGCATCCCTGGCGTATCGTAAAGCATAATGCCATCATCAAGTTTAATACGTTGCTGCGCCTTAGTAACTGCAGGCTCGTTACCGGTTTTAGCCACTATTCGCCCAGCAAGCACATTTATGAGCGTCGATTTACCTACGTTAGGAATCCCCATGATCATGGCTTTAATTTGCTTATCGGCACCGACTTTATGCGGCACTAACTTTTTACACAGTTCATTAATTCGATGCACTTCTGCGGCTTTATCATTACCAAACGCAATGGCTTTTACGCCATTTTCTTGCTCAAAATAGTCTTTCCAGATTTGCGTCATTTTAGGATCAGCTAAATCGGCTTTATTGAGAATTTTGATGACCGGCTTACCTTCTCGTAAGGTAGCCACCATCGGGTTTTCGCTACTGTAAGGAATGCGCGCATCTAGCACTTCAATGATCACATCCATTTGTGGCATTATTTCTTTAATTTCATTTCGGGCTTTATTCATGTGCCCAGGGAACCACTGTATTCCTGCTCTACTCATTTGATTATTAAACCTTTTAATTCAACCCATAACACCATGGGGTACTGTGTGGGGTACTGGGTGAATAATTTCGATTTATCACCTCAATTAATAGTGCGTAGTTTACTACAAAACACTAGATTAGTTCTTTATAAAAAATTGCGACAATTTACAAATAAAAACAACTTGCACCTTTATTGGCGTTAATGAAATAACTCTATTAAATAAACTGAATTAGCTCTAGAGTTATAAATAGTTGATAGTAATCATTTATAAAAAGCATTAGGAAGGAAAAATGAGTATGGACGAAAAAAAATCTAAAATAGGTCGAGCAACTGAAATTGAAGATAAAGAACAAGCTATGCTATGGCTTTCTAAAAACCCAAATTACAAGCCTTTACTTGACAGCATTATAGATTTTTTACATTTGCACTACAGGGGAAGCAATAAAGGCTGGGTTAATGATGGTAATGCCAAGTATAAATTTGGACCTAGTAATAAAAACGGCCGAGTATCAATTGATCCTAGACCATCTAAAAATGGGGTAAATGTGAGATTTGGAGTTAACACTTTAGATATTCCAGATTACTTCTACTCGGAAGATCTTTCACAACTGTTGCGACCTGAAAATTGCTTCAATAAGAAACAGAGCTATTACGATATATTATTTTATCTAAAGGAAGATAACCTTAAACAGCTCGAAGCAATAAAGTCATTTCTCAAAGCTGGTATCTGCGATGGCTTTATTTACAATGAAGAAAATCAAGCGTTATATAATGAAATTCAATCTGAAGTCCGTAATGAAGCACCAGAAACTTATATAAGACGAGCTATGTCTGAAAAAGTCTGTGAAAGGAAAGAGCAATTCATGGAGGATAATTTTGTTCAATGGTATACACTTAGAAATCCAGAGCTATTGATAAAGCGTCAATACCATGATCTCAATTTTAAAAGAGATATAGTTATAGTCGATGGTTCAAAAAAGATAACAGCTGAATTAAAGTATAAAAGAACTGCGACTGAAGAAATTGAAGCTGCTATAGGGCAATTACTTAGGTATGGGTACTATCCAGAAGTAGAACCTTCTGATGAATTTTGGATTGTTGGATCAAAAAAACCTACGCAAGAAGACGTAATATGGTTTCAAAAGTTAGAAGCAAACCTCTGGTTTGAATTGAAATATTACTATTTACATGAAGATCAAGAAAACTTCATAAAAGTATCTTAAAAATGCATGAAAAAGAGCCTCTCAACTGAGTGGCTCTTTTTCATTATTAGGAGTTTTAGATGGAATTATACAAACAAGAATTTGGTCAAGGCTTTGAATTAGGCTTCAACTTAAAAGATCACCCTTACTTAATAGATAAAAGCTGGCACAATGACCTTTGCCCTAGCTTCTATTTTAAAGTAGGCGAACAGTATTATGTACTATGGGTTGATTATGCTGACATAGAGCAAAGAGAGGAAGATACGCCTAGATATGTAATTGTCGAAGCTATCAATGAGAGAAATAATGAAGCACCTGAGATCTATGCTGGCAATGGGGAAATAGCCTATCAGTACGAGGAGGGCGTTCAGAATTCTGTGTCAGCCTAAATTGCTAAATATCTAGCACGCCATCTAACCTACCTTCGAAGTGAATGGCTAATTGCGACAATGTCAGGTTCCAACTGTGGATTGGCATTGTCCATTTCTTCGAGGCGTTCAATATGCCTGCATACAATAATTTCATCAAGCTATTTTCATTCGGGTATGCGCCTTTAGTCTTGGTCAATTTCCTAAACTGGCGGTGAACCGCCTCGATAGCATTGGTGGTGTAAATGGCTTTTCGCACGTAATCTGGGTACTTGAAGTAAACCGACAGGTTCGTCCATTTACGACGCCAAGAGTCGATAACAATGGGATATAGCTTGCCCCATTTATCGTCTAGCTCATCCAGTGCTGCTTCTGCGGCATCTTTAGTTGCTGCACGATAAACGGGTTTTAAGTCAGCCATAAAGGCTTTTTGGTGCTTAGAGGCTACGTACTTCATCGAGTTACGAATTTGATGAATAACGCACTGTTGAACCTCTGTTTCAGGATAGATAGTGCCAATGGCTTCAGGGAAACCTTTTAGTCCATCAACACAGGCGATTAAAATATCGGATACGCCACGATTATGTAAATCGGTCAGCACTGATAACCAGTAGTTAGCACCTCCGCTTTCTGATACGTAGAGGCCAAGTAATTCTTTACGGCCTTCAATATTAATACCCAGCACACTATAAACCGCTTTGCTAACGTAGCGACCATTTTCATTGATTTTATAGTGAATAGCGTCAAGCCAGATAAATGGATACAACGCATCAAGACTGCGAGATTGCCACGCTTTAAGCTCTGGTATTAGCTGGTCAGTCACAGCGGTTATTGTGGCTTCTGATACTTCAATGCCATACATTTCTTGAATGTGACTGCGAATATCACGATAGCTCATGCCTAACGCAAACATAGATAGGACTTTTTGGTCAATTTCTGGCGTTAACTTAGTTTGGTTTTTCTTAACGAGTTGCGGTTCAAAGGAGCCAGCGCGGTCTCTTGGTGTTTCAAGTTCAAATTGACCTACAGATGATTTAACGGTTTTCTTGCTAGTGCCGTTCTTACGGTTTGGTTGCAGATCAGATTCTAGATGCTGCTCTAGCTCTGCTCTGAGTGCAGCTTCAGTTAATTGTTTAATTAGCGGTGTTAAAACACCATCTTCACCAGTTAACCCTTTACCAGATTGAAGTTCAGCTAATGCTTTGTTGAAATCGAAAGATTGAGTCATGTGTCACTCCTGTTTTCTTAATATTACTGAAATGACACAGATTTCTAAACACTACCCAGGCCTCTTATTTTTTTAAACGCTTAGTCTCATTAAATTCGCTTTGTAGCTTTATTTTTTGCCTAGCTTTGACATCTCCCCAAGTCTCTCCTTCCTCCAGAGTTATAACTCTTTCGCTGTACTTTTTCACAACTCTGTCAAATACTTTACTAACTAATACTTTTTCCTCTAGTTCCAAGTGTTGTACCATGCATAAGTAATCCCAAAGTACATCGCCTAACTCATCCTCTAAATAGCATTGACGACCAGAGTTTAGTTCCTTTGTAACCTCTTCTAACTCATCATACATTCCGTTTAAATAGGTTATACTACCTTCTGACCAAGTGCCCTTTAAATCCTTATTAACCTTAACTTTAGCGATTTCGTTAAGCTTTTTTATTTGTACTTCGATAAATTTATTACCCACCGTACGCCTTCCTAAAGTTGTAGTTAAACGCTTCTGACTCGGTTACTTTATTAGCTGTTAACTTCGTTTCATATTTTTCATTTAAAATTTCAGCAACGAGAATTGGTAACTCCGAATACAGTTCAGATAAGGCACCTTCAACACCCGTCAGTAATTCATAAAAAGATTTTCCATCAATTACACGAATATCTTCTCGCTTAGGAAGTTTCTTCTTGGCTTTATTGTCTGATGGTGTGAAGGGTTTATTATACTGCTTCTGACCTTTAGGTAATATCTCAACATAGTACCCTGTAAAGCCCGGGTACTTGTCCAGAGCTTGGGCTAAATCATGATAAACGGCAACCCTATGGTTTCCTTTCGTAGTATTGTGCTTGTTCTTAACTTCCGCAACTATACGATGCTTATCAGAAACTATATCAATAAGGTTCCCAACAGCTAAATTATCAACCCCAGGTATTGCCCCCATAACCTCTTCATGTAGAGTACCAATAGCATTTTGCTTAGTTTTTTGAACTTGCCTTTCTTTTTCTTGAAGCATCCATTCATCTAAACTAATCCCTTGAACCACAGAGTCAATTGAAGATGAAAAGCAATCCAAGGTGTTGCGGTAAAGATCCAAATTACTATGATGGGCATCATACACACGCAACACACTCTCTTTTATCGCCGACTTAACCACTTCCCTATCAAATGCTTTCATATTAATCCCTTATAAAAACCTTATTATTGATCAAATTAATTACAAATAGAATATCTAGGATAAGATAGATAAAATACTGGACCAACCCATAAAAATACTGTATATTAAGACAGTGTTCAAAAATTTAATAAAATGGAAGCGTCATATGTTTGATGTCCAATGTAATGAAAAGCCAATACTCTTTAGCGTAGAAGTACTTGCAGATATTTTATCTCAATCAAAGGCCACTATAGGCGCAAGAATAAAGCGTGGGGAACTTACTCCTGATCCTGAAAGCGGCCTAATATCAATTGACCAAGTAGCTCAACATCCTGAAGTAATAAACTTAATTGAAACAAAATGGGATGAAGAACTTAAAATAAAACCTATACGTCAGTATAACTTAGTTGAATTATTTGCTGGTGGCGGTGGCTTAGCGTTAGGAATGGAGCAAGCTGGGTTTCATAGTGTGCTTTTAAATGAATTGGATAAGCATGCTTGCTCCACTTTGAGGTTTAATCGTCCTGAGTGGAACGTTGTTGAAGGAGATATTAGTAAAATTGATTTTACTAATATAACTGAAAATATTGATCTTTTAACTGGTGGCTTCCCTTGCCAAGCATTTTCTTATGCCGGAAAAAGTCTAGGTTTTGAAGATACACGGGGTACATTATTTTTTGAAATGGCTCGTGCGATAAAAGAGTTACAACCTAAAGTTTTCATGGCCGAAAATGTTAAAGCTTTATTAAGTCACGATGGTGGAAAAACCTTAGAAGTTATTAAAAATGTCATTGATGAATTAGGATATAAACTGGTTGAGCCACGTGTTCTCAAAGCAATTTTTTATAAAGTTCCTCAAAAGCGCGAAAGGTTAATTTTAGTTGCAATCCGCAAAGATTTAGTAGATAAAGCTTATTTCGAGTGGCCTTCCCCATATAAACGTATCACAACGTTGCAAGATGCTTTTTATAAAGGCGATCTATTCACGACTGATGTTCCATCTTCACCCGGTCAAGTTTATCCAGAGAGAAAGCGAGAGATAATGTCTCTAGTTCCTCAAGGAGGTTATTGGCGCGATCTCCCTGATGAGCTGCAAAGAGAATATATGAAAGGTAGCTATTTCTTAGGTGGTGGCAAAACAGGTATGGCTAGGCGCCTATCCTTAAAGGAACCTAGTCTTACATTAACAACTGCCCCTGCTCAAAAGCAAACAGAGCGCTGCCACCCATTAGAAACTCGACCATTACAAGTTAGAGAATATGCTCGCATTCAAACATTCCCTGACAACTGGGAATTTCAAGGATCATTAACCGCTGTTTATAAACAAATTGGTAATGCTGTGCCCGTGAATATGGCTGCGGCATTAGGGCGTTCTTTAGTTAATTTATTAAATCAAATAACAAGATAGAGCTATTGTTTTTAAAGTACTTTATGTCAGAATGAATTTTCATTCTGACATGGAAACATTATGCAAACTTTACCTTTTATATCTAATGAAAATTTAGAAAAAGCAATTTATCATGTAACAAATAGTCTAAATGACGCCGATGACTTTAAAGATAGTGTTATCTTAAACATCGAAAATAACACCATTTTTAAATCAGATTTATTTTCTAATTCAGTCGATCCGTTTGCTATGGTATTTGGATTGGAGTTGTGCGGTAAAGACAATTGGCTACGGACAGAAGTACTTCGTCAATTATACTAAACCTACGAGCAAAAAATAGGCGAGTTTCATCAACTTATTCTCGGAAACGTTGATGGGTGGCTAGATTTAGGCGTAGGTGACAATTCAAAGGTGGACTTGGTTAAAGAGGATAATTCAATATATATTGAATTAAAGAATAAATATAATACTTGTAACAGCGATACTTTAACTCAGGTCAAAGACAAGCTAATCAAAGTGTTAGAAGAAAATGAACAAGCCAAAGCATATTGGGGATTTATAGTACCTTCAACAGCTGCACGTTCTGGCTCCATAAAATGGAAAAAAAGAGCCGCAAAAACTCAACCAGGTGGCACTAGTATGGCCGTAATCCATGACAGGCTTTACAAAGCTTGGGGATCCGAGGTTTATAAAATAGTTACAGGTGATGGAGATAATTTAAAAAGATTATATGATGCTCTACCTAACGAGATAAGCGGTATCATGAACAATAGAATAAATTTTATTGATATAGCAAATGAAATAGCAGAAGAATTTACTGATCATTTAGATCAAATACGTGAAGATATTTTCGAATATTCTTTTGTTAAAAAAAAGTAGGTTTATTAGCCAGTCCTCAGTAACTAGCTGCATCCTATGTGCGGCTAATATCCCTTTCCCCTATTTTTTCCATTATCCAATCATCCACTTCTGACTCAATCTAACGCTAAACAATCCTTTATTACTGGTAGAGTAAAACAAACTTGATAAATTGAACACTCCTAAGTAAATATATTAGCTACCCCTTACTAACAGCCGAACTTATACACACCAAGATTAAATATTATTTGTAACGTTATTGGTTACTTATGAAATATCTATGTTGACAACACCTGTTATTTTAAGACATCATATTTGTGGTGCTTAAAAGGGCGCCTCCCCACCCCAAAGGGAAATCTCCTCAGGAGAACCTAACTATTCAAATTTAACGTTTTTTTCGTCATTGTTTTTGGTGAGGGGTGCACTTTGTTCAATGGCTTTGAGGAGAACGTCATGTCATATACAAATTCAAACTTAATTGCACACGTTAAAAAGCGTGCAAAGAAACTACATAAACAAAACCCAGAAAAAACACACACACAATACTTAGAAGAGTGCTCGAAAGATTTAGGCTATCGTGATTATCACGATTTAATGCAGCAAGCTAATTCGTTGAATAGCAATGCCGTATCCAGTACCTGCTTAATCGATAAATACCCTGAGCTAATTAATAAAGCATTTAATAACTGTATAACAAAAGAGCCAAAAGAAGAGCTTATAGCTAAGTTTTGGGATTTACTGCGTACCCCAATTAATAATGAATCGTCACTAGAAGATATTGAGAAATTAACACGGTGGGGAATTAATAAAGAAACATTGAAGGATTATGGATACTCTTGTCTTGAAAGCAAAAAAACTCAGTACGAAGATTTAGGCTACTTATTGTTGGCGATGGGTCATTACTTCAGGTCTGTGATGGATAACTGTAGGTACCAAATTGCTGAGCACCCTAAATTTACTGATTACTTTGGTCTTTGGCTTCGCTCTATGTATCCAAACTCAAACAGTGAACAAAATAGCTCAACAGTACTCAGCGAATTAAAACAGTTTTATACGTTTAATGAAAACGAGGAGTTATTTAAAGGCGCCACCAGCTGGGCGCCAAAGTGGTGGCTTAAGGAGCAAGGCCGTATTTAAGCTTTTAAGCTTAATATTAAAGTAATAGATCTAATAGAGGGGTAAGCTTGGCCTACCCTTCTATATATTAATAATCGAGCTGCTAAGGCTTTTAACACAAGTAAAAGTTTACTTAATCTATCTAAATTAAAATGATTAGGTGACTACATCAGCCTATCCCCTTTCACCTATTCTTTCCATTATCCAATCATCCACTTCTGACTCAACCCAAGCCACTGACTTAGCACCTAACTTTACAGAGTATATAATTTTCAACTGGCAAGTCTATATACCCAAACCACCTCAAGATGAGAGTTTCAGTTGGAATTAAAAATGATTTAGGCAAGGCATTGATTGCAAGTAATAGTGGTTTTATTGCTAAAATTAATAACGCAGTATTAATCGCTTTTAAACCTACCCTTGGGCGTTTCATGAACGCTTATTCTCTGCGCTATTAACACTTAAAAACCTATTTGCAAAGTAATCTTTTTTTGGGCTTTAATGAAACGCTGAGCGCTGTATCTTGAGGTGGTTTGGGTATTAATGCGCTATACTGACGCAAATTTTTTCATATAAGACACTATGGCTCTCAAATCTACCATCATGAAGGCGCAGTTATCGCTTAGCGATATGGACCGTCACGTATACCAAGACTTTAATTTAACCTTGGCACAACACCCATCTGAAACCGAGCAGCGCTTGATGATCCGCTTACTCGCTTTTGCACTTAATAGCTGTGATGGATTAGAGTTTACTAAAGGTTTATGTGCTGATGATGAGCCGGAGCTTTGGCATGTCAATTACAGTGAAGAAATAGAGCTTTGGATTGAGCTAGGGCTGCCTGATGAAAAGCGCCTTAAAAAAGCTTGTAATAAATCTAAAAAAGTAGTGCTTTATACTTACGGTGAGAATAACCAAGCTATTTGGTGGCAAAAGCATCAGCCTAAATTATACGAGTTTAAAAACTTAAGCATTTTTAGCCTTGATTATGCTGCTACTCAGTTATTAGCTGCGTTGGTTGATCGTAATATTAAATTGGCTATTACCATTCAAGATGGTGAAGTATGGGTTAATACCGACACCACGAATATTGAGATAAAACCGCAGCAATTAATGTAATTACGGTAGTTATACTAGGGTTTGTTGACCTTTGCGGATTATAATTTGTTCAAACTAGGAGCGGTTTAATCGCGGCGCGAGGTTTGTAACCTAGTGGGCTCGATAACTGCTCCTGCGTTATTCTACTGGCTTACATCCATGTAAGAATAAGTAAAAAACCGAGTAACAAAGAGTAAATCGCTCCTAGGCAGAACCCGAAGGGCAACGGATGTTTGGCATTGATGCTGCGTTATCGCCTATTTATGAGGAATAACCACACCACATAGGCTCTGCCTTGCCTAAATACCAAACACACTGCTGCAAACTCAACCTTGAAAGGTCAACAGACCCTGATTGCATTAAATTAGTTATCTATTATAGCGACAAGTAAATAAGTCGGTAACAAGGCGAAAATTGTGGCATATAGTTGTTCTATATAAATAATTTTTAACGTAGGTAGCGGATTATTTAATACGCTAGAATGATCATGTTTTTAATAAAATTGGTATTAGGGGGCGTATGAAAGTTAAACGCGTTATTGTTTTACATGGCTTGTATATGTCTGGCTTGGTTATGCGCCCGTTGTGCTCACGCTTGGAAGAGTCGGGGGTTAAAGTTTTAAACTTAACCTACAATACTCGAGACCCTAATCGAGATGCTATTTTTACGCAAATAGATGAGTTTATTAGCAATGAGCCTTCTGCTTTAGTGTGTCACTCTATGGGGGGCTTAGTTGCTCGCGCCTATTTAGAGGCAAACTCAGCGCCAAGTCATCATGTTGAAAAGGTAATCACCTTAGGTACGCCACATACTGGCAGCCATATTGCTGAAAAAATGCAGCAAAAAGGGTTCGAGCTATTATTAAAAAATAGTGTTGAGTTTTTACTTTCTAAAAATGGTGATTGGCCTTTTAAAGCCAAGCTATATAGCATTGCCGGCGACTTACCGATTGGCTTAATGCCACTCATTGTAAAAGGCAGCCGCTCTGATGGCACCGTACTGCTGGATGAAACCAAACTTAAAGGTATGGCTGAACACAAGGTGTTTCATTTAAGCCATACCAGTATGATTTACTCTCGCCAAGTCGTTAATTATATTCTTGAACGCTTGAACGAGGACATTTAGTCCTCGGCTGCAGCGGCCACTTTATAGCTGATCAAAAATATAATACCCAACACCAGCGGCATGGGTGCAGCGATATAACCAAAGGTATCAGAGTTTGCAAAACTCGCACCCGCTAAGTGCGCAACTAATCCAATAACAAACGCGACCAAAGCAATACCAATAACGATGAGTTCAGCTTTATTCTCTTTACGTGTTTTAGCTTCCATTATTTCTCTCCGCATATAATCAAGTAGCCCCTTAACTCAATAAAGTGCTCTCTATCAAGTTGGGTTATAGTGATTATGCGCTTTACTTATGCGCATTTTTTGACCTAAATCAATAAATAAAATAAGTCTGTGCTGCGCCTGTCAAAAGCTTGTTTTAGATCATGTTTTATACTTAATAAAGCACTAATTTTACTGCTCAAGGTAGTATTTTTATAAACACAACCCATATCTATTAAACAGCGTTAGCTAACTTATTTAAAAAGTCGAGCTACGGTGATAGCTTTTAGCTATGACACCAATATATATAAACAATTTTATTAATACACCATCTTAGGTAATAATGACTGAATTGAACAAGGTGTAAACAAATTCATAAAAACGGTTCTTTAAGGAGCAAGGTATGTCGCAAGTAAATGCAATTGGTTTAAACAGTACAAAAAGTGAAGATATTATTAAGTCACTGAATACGCTTTTAAGCAGCTATCAAATTCAATATATGAATGCGCGCGGTTTTCACTGGAATATTAAAGGCCGAAACTTCTTTGAATTACATTTAAAGTTTGAAGAAATTTATAACTTACTACTATTAAAAGTAGATGAAATCGCAGAACGTATTTTAACGCTTGATGGTGCACCGCTACATGCGTTTTCAGATTACTTAGAAGTAAGTGAAATTAAAGAAGCAAAAGGGATCAGCGATGGCGTAACCGCAGTAGAGAACTTACTTGCCGGATACAGCAGCTTAATTAAAATGCAGCGCGATATTCTTGCACAAGCCGCTGAAGCGGATGATGAAGGTACCGCGTCACTAATGAGTGACTACATTAAAGAGCAAGAAAAACTAGTGTGGATGTTAAAAGCCTACCTAGATTAAGTTATTTTAAAAAATAGAAAGCCTCAGTTATTACTGAGGCTTTTTTGTAACAATCATTTACAGGCTATGACAAAGCGATAAAAAAGGCCATTTCTAGGGCTTTTTCTTCTAAACTCTTAAAGCGACCCGATGCCCCACCATGCCCTGCATCCATGTCGGTTTTAAACACTAAAATATTATCATCGGTTTTATATTCACGCATTTTAGCCACCCATTTCATTGGTTCCCAATACTGTACTTGTGAGTCGTGCAAACCGGTTGTCACCAATATATTGGGGTAGTGTTGCGCACTAATATTGTCGTACGGTGAATACGCTTCAATAATGTCGTAAAAATGGGGGTCATTTGGGTTACCCCATTCATCATACTCATTTGTTGTAAGCGGAATGCTTTCATCTAACATGGTGGTGAGCACATCTAAAAATGGCACATGGCAGCCCACTCCACAGTAAAGCTCAGGCGCTTGATTTACCACAGCTCCCATTAATAACCCCCCAGCACTGCCACCCGAGGCAAATACTTTACTTTTGTTGCCGTATCCTTGCTCAGTGAGCGCTTTGGTTACATCTATAAAGTCATTAAAGCTATTTTGTTTATGCTGTTTTTTACCATGTTCGTACCATGAACGCCCTAGCATTTCGCTACCACGCACATGCGCAATCGCATAAACAAAGCCACGGTCGAGTAAGCTAAGTGACGTACTCGAAAAGCTAGGATCAATGGTGATCCCATACGCGCCATAACCATATTGAAACAACGGATTTGAGCCATCTTTGTTAAAGCTATCTTTACGATATACCAACGACACCGGCACTTTTACTCCATCTCGAGCGCTTATCATGAGTCGCTCTGACTGGTAGTCATTTGCGTTAAAATCACCAAGTACTTTTTGTTGTTTAAGTAAGGTTTTTTCACCGGTGGTTAAATCAACATTATAAAGCGAGCCTGGCGTTGTTAAGCTTGAATAGTAAATGCGTGCATGGGTTACACTTGGCTCTGGGTTCATCGCAATAGCGGCGTAGTAACAAGGATCATCAAACTCAAGGTTCATTCGCTCGGCGTTTTTATTAACCACAACAAAGCGTGCTTGGCCTTGTTCGCGCTCGCTAAGCACTAAAAAGTCGTTAAATAGTTCAACGCCTTCTAATAATACAGTTTCACGATGAGGGGTATGTGTTTGCCACTGGTTTTTATCAGCAATGGTGTCGCTTGTTGCGGTCATTAATCTAAAGTTTTTGGCCTGCCAGTTAGTCACTATATAAAAAGTATCACCAAGCTTATCGATATCAAATTCATGCCCCTCTTCGCGCGGCATTAAAGCGGTAAACTCACCTTGCGGTTGATTGGCATCAAGCACCCACATGTCGTTAGTTTCTGTGCTCGCCAAATCAATAATAATGAAGCTTTCATCACGACTTTTACCCAACCCCATAAAAAAGCTGCTGTCTTGCTCTTCGTATACCAGCACATCTTGGTGTTGCTCAGTCCCTAGTTCATGTCTAAAAACTTGATAACCTAATAAGGTTTTTAAATCCTTTTTTACATAAAATACGGTTTTATTGTCGTTCGCCCAAACCACTTGCCCCTCGGTAATCTCAAGTACATCGTCGAGCATTGTATTGCTACTTAAATCTTTAAACCGTACTGTATATATCCGTCTGCCGTCGGTATCTTCAGAGTAAGCCATTAATTGCTCATTGGGGCTCAGCGCCACTTCCCCTAACTCATAAAACTCATAGCCATTGGCAAGTTCATTAACATCAAGTAGTAGCTCTTTATCAGCCATTGCCATACTGCTGCTGCGATAATGACGCGCATATTCATCATCTCCGCGAACCTCTGAGTGATACCAATACTGGCCATCTTTTACCGGTACAGTGTTATCATCTTTTACAATACGGCCTTTGAGTTCCTCAAATAATGTATTTTGTAGTGGCTTAATGGCAGCTAATTGTGCATCACAATAAGCGTTTTCTTGTGCTAAATGCGCGAGTATTTCGGCACTTTTTCGTTCATCATCGCGCATCCAATAATAATCATCACTGCGTGTTTTTGCGTGAGTAGTCAGCGCATGAGCTTGCTTTTTAGCAATAGGAAAATTAGGCAATAAGCTTAAAGAATAATCAGAAGAAGACACAAAAAAACCGTTTAAAAAATAACAATGGCGGTCAGTTTATCATAAAAATAAAAAAGCCAACCGCTTTATAAAAGGTTGGCTTTTTTCAGCTACATGATCTGGGTGATGTTAACTTACGCTCGCTTTTTTACTTGCGAACGGGCGCTTAAATAGCGCGCCTATGTCGGTTAAAATAATATACAAACACGGCACCAAAATAAGGGTGATCAGTGTTGCAAACATAACCGCAAAGCCCAGGGCTACCGCCATAGGTGTTACAAATTTGGCTTGTAAACTGGTTTCAAACATAATCGGCAATACCCCTGCAAAGGTCGTAATTGAGGTAAGTAATATGGGTCTAAAGCGTGCACAGCCTGCTTCAATAACCGCATCTTTTATACTAATACCAGCTCGACGCGCCTGATTAATAAAATCAGTCATCACCAAAGAGTCGTTAATAACCACCCCTGCAGCAGCAATTAAACCAAAACCCGACATTAAACTAATATCTAAACCAAACCAAAAATGACCCCATATTGCCCCCGTTAAACTAAATGGAATAACCGACATTACAATGAGAGGTTGTGAGTAACTTTTTAACGGCACGGCAAGTAATATATAAACTAAAATCATACCGCCAGCAAAAAATAACAATTGCTCATTAGCTTGCGCCTGTTGTTCTTCAATTGCGC
The DNA here is from genome assembly GCF_023161935.1 of Pseudoalteromonas sp. 2CM28B. NCBI lineage: Bacteria > Pseudomonadati > Pseudomonadota > Gammaproteobacteria > Alteromonadales > Pseudoalteromonadaceae > Pseudoalteromonas > Pseudoalteromonas sp. 2CM28B. The sequence continues at coordinate 38,769 of NZ_JALNTH010000031.1, read as the reverse complement.
CACCTAGTTCTGACTTAACACTTGGGTATTCGTCCAACAGTTGTGGTAGTAGATTTTCTTTTACTTGCTTAACCACTTCGCCTGGCTCAATCACTTCCTCATCAATATTGCCATACACATAAACAGTGCGATAACCGCCTTCACGACGTATATAACTAATACCAGGGGTTTCGGTTAGCTCAACTACATCACCTAGCAATACATCTTTGCCTTGTGGCGTAGTGATAACCGCGTGTTTAAGCGATGAAAACGCTTCGCGAGTAAGCTTAGGGTAACGCACCATCACCCGTACTTCTTCACCGCGGCGAATAACACGTTGCGCCTCGCCACCATAAAAGCTCGCGCCTACTTGATTTGCAATTGAGGCCAAATCTAACCCTAAGTCAAAGGCGACTGGTTTTAAGCTCATTTGTACTTCTTTGCTAGCAGGGTCAATGGTAGAGCTTATATCAAATAAGCCTTCTTGCTGCTGCAATAACCCAATAAAGCGACGCCCTGCTTCATTCAATGTATCGATATCAGAGCCATACAGTAAGTAACCAAACTCACCGTTACCGCCGCCACCTCCACCGCCAACGTCATCCTGAATAGTTAGTGATTTAACACCCGCGATATTAGGCATCGCTTCACGCCAGCGGCGCGAAAGCTCAAAGGCATTATAAGGGCGTAAATCTTCATCAACCAATGGCGCTAATAACTGCGCCTCTGTACGACCTTGGTTAAATACCAATACATCGCGAATCATCTTTTGCCCTTCTTCGCGCTCGGTTTGCTTATCTATTTCAAGCACCATGGCTTCGATTTGACGAATAGCATTAATGGTTTGGATGTCTGATACATTATCATTCATTTCAACATTAATTTGCGGGAAGTCATGCGGCACTTTAGGCGATGGGATCATTCTCACCTGGTTTGACGATATTAACGCAAAGGTGAAAATTAGTAGCGCAATAAAACTAAACAGCACCGTCCAACGCCACTTTATACAATTAACAATAAACTGCCTATACGGCCCATTCACAAAGCTAAAAAAGCGCTTATTAAAGCGTGCTCGCCAACCGTCAGGGTTAATAGGTGAAAAGTGAGTATGCGCAATGTGTGCCGGTAATATCAGCTTAGATTCAATCAAGCTAAATATTAAACATAAAATCACCACCACTGAAATACCTATAAAAAAGGAACTTTCAGGGCCGCTTGAAAGCGTAAACGGCGCAAATACCGCAATGGTTGTTAGTACACCAAAGGTGGCAGGGGTTGCCACTCGTTTAGCGCCATTAACCACATTAACAACACCGCCGCCTTTTTTTTCTATTTCGGTGTAGGCACTTTCACCTATGACAATGGCATCGTCCACCACAATCCCCAGCACCATAATAAAGGCAAATAAAGACACAATATTAATTGTGATACCAAATAACGGCATCAGCATCATCGCACCTAAAAAGCACACTGGTAAACCAATCATTACCCACAGTGCCAGCTTAAAACGTAAAAATAATGAAAGCATAATGGCAACTAAAATAGCCCCTTGAAACAAGTTAGCTTTCATCATATCTAAGCGTGCATTGAGGTAGTATGTCATGTCCATTAATGGCTCTAAACGCACACCCAATGGCAGCTCTTTATTTTTTTGGTCCATGTAGGCTTTAACAGAATCGGCCACCGGAATAATGTTTTGATCTTCGGTGGCTTTTACCGATAAATAAACTGCGTTTTCGCCATTAAATTTAAAGTAACGCTCACCTTCAACGAACTGATCTTTAATAATCGCAATATCTTGTAGCAACACCTTGGCACCATTGGCGCCAATTTTTACCGGAATTTGCCTAAACTCTTCACCAGAATAAAACTGATTTTCTACTCGAACCGAAATAACACCCGCATCAGTTTTTAATTGTCCGGCTGAAAAGTTAGCCGAATAACGACGTACCGCGTTCGCTACATCCGATAAGGTTAAATTATATTGGCGCAGTGTGTCAGGCTCTATTTCTATGGCAATTTCATCCAGTGGCACATCGTTTACCACCAAAGAGACATTCGATAACTGCAAGAGTTCATCTTCAACCTGATTTGCAATTGGCTTAAGCTCATTTAGCGGTAGGTCGGCAACGAGCGTCATACCAATTACATCTTGGCGAAACTCTATTTGACTAATGGTAACCGGCTCCATTCCTGCAGGGAAAGTCGCGATACCATCTACTCGCAGTTTTACCTTATCGAGAACGTCGGTAAGCTCTGCGTCAGTATTAATTTCAAGGCTGGCAGAACCCCCATTACGAAAAGCGCGATATACCCCTTTTTTTATCTCAGTTATATCTTTTAGCGATTCTTCAATTTTTATTAAGATACTTTCTTCAATTTCTTGTGGCGATGCCCCTGGGTAGTTTGCATTTACAGTAATATAGTTAACTTCTATATTAGGGAACATTTGTCGCTGAATGGTAAAGTAGCTTATAAGCCCCATTACAATAATAAAAAACATCATTAAATTGGCAGCAACAGAGTTGTTAGCAAAATAAGCAATTAACCCTGTTTGTTTGGTTGTATTGGGCTGTTCTGTGTTATTCATAACTCACCCTACCTTAAAGTTTTTCAGTGGATGCATTTTCTGCTGCATCTGTATTTTTAGTCTCTGTTAAACCGGCTATTTTTACTGCCATGCCTTTTTGAGGGTATTCCGGTAAGGTAGTAACGAGCTTATCGTTGACTTGTAAGCCATCGCTAATATAAAAATATTCACCCTCTTCACGAATCACTTTTACTTTACGCGGCTCTAACTGTTGCTCATCATTAACTATCCACACAGTTTGGTTATTCACTAACTCTTGCGGTAAACGATAAATATTATTGAGCATAGTGCCGGCAAAGTTTACTTGTACATAAGTGCCAAATTTAATTGCAGGCTGCTGATTAGTAAGCCCATAAGGATCTTCAATTCTTACCACTAAACTGCCCATGCGAGTCGCGTTATCAACAATCCCTAAATCGCGGTCTATTACTGCTTGACGAGCAAACCCATTTAATCCTGTTTTAATAACCGTTGCCGTTACCCCTTTAACACGCTCAGGTAAAAACACACTGTCAAAGCCAGCGATCGGAATAATCACTTCAGCGGTTTCAATATTATTCAGCTCGGCAACTTGAGCGCCCATACTGACAAACTGGCCAACACCTACGTTACGACTCACTACTAACGCATCGTATGGTGCAGTGATTTCACAATTATCTAAATCGCGTTGGGCTCTTTTTAATGCTGCTTGCGCCGACTTAACTGATGCTTGCGCACTCAGCACTTGTGGTTTGCGTAAAAATAAATCTGTACGTGCTTTATTTGGGAAACGTTTTGCTTCGTCTTCTGCTACTTTGGCTTGCGCTTGCTCTTCAATTAACACCGCTTGAGCGCGGGCAAGTTCAGCTTCAGCTTGCAATACTGCGGCCTCATAGTTGTCTTTTTCAATTGTAAATAGGGTTTCACCGCGGCCCACAACCCCACCTGCTACAAAGCTCGGATGCCAGCTGACGACTTCACCTGACACTTGCGCTGAAAGCTGGGTATTTTCAAGCGGCTGCACTTCACCATAACTATTAATGATAACTTGATGGTTGTTAGCGGAAACGGCTTCAACCTGCACCGTTGGTCGAGTGTCTATGACTTCTTTTTTGTCTGACTCTTTTGCAATCGCATTAATTGCAACAAAACCAGCAACACCTAATGCCAGTGCTACAAATGGAAAAGCCCATCTAAGTACATTACCTTGCATCTGTTTATTTCTCCCAAATTACTATTAGCACTATGATACCAAAGCTTAATGAAACATTAACGTGACATTTGTAAGCAACTGTTACAAAAAGGTATAAACAAGGTCTTCTTCCGCAAATAAAAGGTAAGTCAAAAGCACTGTTAAGCCGCTTTATAAATGTATTGTTACAATCTTTTACCATTATAAATCATAAAGCTAATCACTTTAGGTTAGTATTTATTAATCATACTGTGCGAAAAAGCATGACACACCGTACAGTAAAGTTATATTAACAACTAAAAAAGACTAAACGATGAAATTAACCACACTTACCTTGGCGCTGAGTATAGCGCTTAGTGGCAGCTATGCTGTTGCAGCAGAAAAAAAAGAAGAAAAGAAACCACAAACATTAACTGAAATGATTAAAGGGCAAACCGAATTTGCGGGTATTTTTAATCTTTACCAAGATGAAAAAACCGGCGATCACTTAATGGTAATTAACGAGTCACAGCTCGATACGCCCTTTGTGTACTTTGCGCATACCATTGATGGTGTAACTGATGCGGGTCATTTTCGTGGGTCGTATCGTGAAACAAAGCTGATTGAATTTAGAAAATACTTTGATCGTATTGATATTATTAGTAAAACCCCTCGCTACTTATTTAACGAAAATAGCGCACTTGTCAAAGCCAGTGAAGCTAATATCAGCGAAGCCGTGCTTGCAAGTATAAAAATAGAAAAGCAAGAAGAAGGTAAAATAGCCTTTAATGTAAATAAGCTTTTTTTAAGTGAAGCGCTACATAAAGTGTCTCCTACGCCTAACCCGAACGATAAAAATGCTAAAAAGCGTTTTAAAGTAGGTAAATTAGACGATAAAAAATCACGCATCATCAAACAGCGCCCATACCCTAACAACCTCGATGTGGTTGTCGATTATGTTTTTACCAATAGTAGCCCAACCGTTCGAGGTTCAGGTGCTGTAAGCGACCCCCGAAGTGTGTCGGTAAAAGTTCAACACTCATTTGTAGCTCTACCTGATAATAGCTACCAACCTCGTTTTGATGATGCGCGCATTGGTTATTTCACCAATCAGTTTGATAAAATGACGTCAACCGACTGGGCGCCATACCAAGATGTCATTAAGCGCTGGGATTTGCAAAAGAAAGCTCCAAACGCAGCACTATCAGAGCCAGTAAAGCCGATTACCTGGTGGATAGAAAACACTACACCGGTTGAATGGCGTGACACCGTGCGTGATGCCGTACTTGCTTGGAACACCTCGTTTGAAAAAGCAGGCTTTAAAAATGCGCTCGAAGTAAAAATACAACCTGACGATGCCGATTGGGATGCCGGCGATATTAACTATAACGTACTACGCTGGACTTCATCACCCAAACCACCGTTTGGTGGGTATGGGCCAGCATTAGCGAACCCGTTAACCGGTGAAATTTTAGGCTCAGACATTATGCTTGAGTTTGTATTTATGAAAAACCGCTGGATATACGATACGCTTTATACTCAAGGCACGATGAGCCATACACAGCCAACCAACTATTCAGAACTCAATTGCTCTTTAGGTCATGAATTACAGCAAAGCCTAATAATGGCCAAGGGCTTAGCAAATGGCGCTGATATTGAAGATACCCAAATGTTACGCCAAGGCTTAACTCAGCTGGTTTTACATGAAGTAGGGCATACTCTAGGTCTTAATCACAACATGAAGTCTTCTATTTTGTGGGATGAGAAAGAAGTTCACGACAAAAGTAAAACCCAAGGCATAATTACCGGCTCGGTAATGGACTATGCGCCAGCAAATATAGCGCCAACGGGTGTGACTCAAGGCGATATTTTCCAAACTAAACCAGGTCCATACGATGATTGGGCAATAAATTACGGCTACAGCGCAGCGCTTAAAGATGAAGCTGCAGAGCAAGCTCGCCTTGATAAAATACTCGCTCGCTCAAGCGAACATGCGCTTTCCTTTGGTAACGATGCCGACGACATGCGTGCCCCTGGCCGCCATATAGACCCTCGCGTGATGATAGGTGACTTGTCGTCTAACCCTGCAGCTTACGGCGCAGATAGAATGGCACTGATCAATACACTCTTTTCAGAACTTAAAGACAAAGCTACAGTAAAAGGTGAGTCTTACCAACAGCTTGTTACTTCAGCTAACAGCCTATTTGGCCAATATCGTGCACAAGCAGGCGTGGTATCTCGTCAAATTGAAGGGGTTTATGTAGAGCGTGCCGTCGTGGGCGATGAAAATGCAGCAAAGCCTTTTACACCGGTACCACTTGAGCGTCAAACCCAAGCAATGGCTATTTTAGCTGAGTATGTGTTTGCTCCAAATGTACTGCAAAGCATGCAGCCATTGTATAACTTTATGCAGCAGCAGCGTCGTGGGTTTAATCATTACGGTAAAAACGAAGACCCTAAACCGCATAAAATGATTTTAGGCATGCAAAAAGGTGTATTAGCTCAACTACTGCATCCTGCTGTGTTACTGCGTATTTCAGATACCGCTTTATATGGTAATGAATACAGCCTTACGCAATTTATGGAGGATTTAACTGCAAGTATTTTTGTTGATAGTAAAAATGCTAATTCAGTCAGTCATAATTTACAGATTGAATACGTAAATCAGCTTATTGCAATTGCAGGCTTAAAAAAAGCAAGTAAATACGATAACTTAGCGAAAACAGCCGCGCTATATCAGCTAACTCAAATAGCCGATCAAGATGTTGCATGGGGTGCAGACACCGCAACCAAAGCACATAAAAAATATATCGACCGCTTAATTAGCAAAGCGCTAGAAGCATAAATAACACTGAGTAAACCAAGGCCACGTTTTACGTGGCCTTTTTTACACTAACTCAAAGGTAAATAGTACCTTTAAGGTACCTTACGGCATGACCCGTCAAAGTTACTGTTGTATCACACACTTCACAGTAAAGTTTCCCGCCTCGTTGTGAGGCTTGATAAGCACTGAGAGAATTTTTTCCAAACTGCCCTGCCCAATAAGGGGCAAGCCCAGTATGAATTGAGCCGGTTACAAAGTCTTCATCCCCCCCACTTGCAGGCCAAAAATAACGAGAAATAAAGTCATACTCAACACTCGGTGCTGTTGCAACCACATCTAATGGGGCTAATTTTTTTAGTTGTTCATTGGTTGTTTTCAGATCTACAACCTGCTGCTCATTATCATAAATAGCAAAATAAGCTTGGCGGTTTTTCAGCACTTTAACAGGTTGTATAGACAGGCCAGCTAATAGAGCATTAGGGATGAGTTGAACCTCTTCAGGGGCTTGTTTAGGAAAGGTCATAGCAAAGCTGCCATCGTTATTTTTATTAACAATCAGTTTGCCCACAGCCTCTGCGCTAAAGCACACCTGCGATATACTATGTTGCTCACAAAGCACATAGGCCGCCGCTAAAGTAGCATGGCCACAAAAATCAATCTCCATTAATGGCGAAAACCAACGTATCGCAAAGCTTCCATCTGCCGACTGACAAGTAAAAGCGGTTTCAGACACATTGTTTTCCGAAGCGATATTCAGCATAAGATCATCACTAAGCCAAGACTCCAATGGGATCACGGCAGCATAATTACCTTTAAACAGTTCACTGCTGAACGCATCGATTTGATGGATAGTTAATTTCATAGTGGGCACTTTTTATTTATTGGTCACTCAAAGTGCCACAAATGAAATTAACGGTCACTATAATTTTATGCCATCACAGGACGTACGCGATAATACTGCATACACGCAAATTGCAGCGCATTAGTTAGCAATATCATAATAAACATTAATATATGCGAAGTACTTTGCACTGGCATGGCTAGCTCTGCAAACAAACCACAGATACCTGCTATAAATTGCAAACTAAAATAGCGCGCACTCAGGTTACTAATATTCCCTGTTCGCAGTGTTTTATAGGTTTGTGGCATAACCCGTACTGAACTCATAATTAAGCCCACATAAGTTAAGCCGTTTAGCACAGAGGCAGTATCTAGGTTAGGGTTTAACAGCAACAAAAAAGGTAATAACGAAAAACTAAGCATGCCAAGTAACTGCAGCTTCTGACGTTTAGCGGCATTATAACGGGCAAAAAAGTATAAAATTAAACCACTCAACAATCCTGTCGCAAAAAACGGCAAAGCAATATAAAAGCGAGCAAAATAAAGATTGTAGCTAATAAAGTACACACTTTGCGCTAAACCAAATGTCATCATTAACAGTGATACACCCGATACACTGCGGTTTTTAATAATTTTATTAAGTAGCGGTAAAAAACTAAAAACCAAAATAAACACTGACAAAATAGGCAAATAATACGCCAAAGCAAACCTCGCTCGTTACATTGTTGTTAATAAAAAGGAAGAAATAAAACATTTTTTAAACATTTGTTTTTAAAGGCTTTATTTTTGTGCGCGCATTGTAGAGCTGGCTAGGTTTTATACAAGCTTAACGCTTACTTTAGTTTTTAGTGATGGCAACTTGAGTATACAAAAACCGTTACTAAAACTTCACAGCACGCCACTCCAACCAATTGCAATACAAATGATAACTGTTATCATGCGCATGCGTATAATTTAACATACAAGCTAAAATAATGAGAAAAACACTGTTTAAAATTCATAGTTGGTTGGCGCTAATTGCCATTATTCCGTTAATTGTTATTAGCATTACTGGTAGTGTTTTAGTGTTTAAAAGTGAAATAGACGGCTTACTGATGCCTGACAAACACTTTGTGGTACAGCAGCAAGCTGCTCGCTTACCTATGGACTCATTAATAGATAAAGCCGAAGCAGCCTTTCCTGAGTATGTAGTAGGAAGCTGGGAGCTTTTTAATAACACCACCGCCGACCGGCTTTACTTGGTTAAGCGTGGCACTGACGATTGGTATAAGTTGCATTTAGACCAATACACGGGAGAAGTTTTATCAGAACCCGTAAGCACAACTCATTATTTTACCGACTGGTTTTTAGAGCTCCATTACACCTTTTTACTTAACGACTTAAAAAGTTTACCAGGGCAAACAGGCACCGTATTAGGGTTCTTTTTTGCTTTATTTTTATTAACTTTAGGTATTACTGGCTTAATTATTTACCGCAAATTTTGGCAGCGACTATTTAGCGTACGCTGGCGCGCAACGTTACAAATAGTACTCAGTGACATTCATAAGATGACCGGTGTTTTAGGCTCACCTATCCTTATCGTTTTAGCTATTACAGGTGGTTATTTTAATGGTGCAGTGTGGTATCACGAAGTAATAGAACACGCAGAAGAAGAGCACCACACTATTACAAATAAATTATATAGTGACGACATCTCTTTTGAGCGGATTCTTAATGATAGCAAGCTGCAAATACCCACTTTTAATACAACTTTTTTAGTTTTTCCACGAGAGCCCGATGAAAATATCACTCTTTATGGCGAAGTAAATACCAATAACCCACTAACCAGTGAATACGCCAATACCATAACCTATGATAAGCAAACAGGTGAACACATGGCTAACTGGGATATTCGAGAGGCTGGTGCTGGTTGGCAAGTAATAGACAGTTTTAGAAAACTACACTTTGGTTATTTTGCTGGGCTTATCAGTAAAATACTATGGTGTATTGTTGGCCTTAGCCCTGTATGGCTCGCTGGTACAGGCTTTTATTTATGGCTTACCCGCCGCAAACGTAAAAAGCACTCACAAAAGAATCGCTTAACTCAGCGAAGAAATGTGAATGCTTGATAGTATTAGTGCTCAGCTAAGTTACTGTCCTTAAAGGCAAGTAAGTAACTTAGCTAAATAGGCTTTTACAATGAATAGTAAAAGCTTAACCACGCGCGCATTTCATCTTCAAAGCTGTCGCCTTCAACACGCGACAGTCCAGCATTAAAGGTTAAATCGTTTACGCCCGCAGGCCCCATCCCGAAGCTAAAGTCACCTTGGTATTTTAAGCCGTAACTTTGTGCATAAACGTTGCTATCTAATTGATGTTGTTTGTAATAAAGCCAAGGCATCCCCTCTTTAAAGCTAACGCCACCGCCATAACCTTGATAGCGCTCTGCAGTTGCACTATAAAAAGGTAATTCAGCAGCAAGCACAAATTCACTACTTTGCTGCTGATTAATTAAATTAGAACTAAAGCCGCCTAATGTCAGGCTACTGTCATCTCTTTGCTTTTGCTCAAAGTTAACAAAAAGTGGTATATCAAACGCTTTACCAAATATTTTTGCTGCCAAGTCATAACCTTGCCAATGACTACTGTGATTCCGCCCATCATAAATGCTGGCATAAATACTCTGCCCTATGGCAAATGCTTGGCGGTCATGTTGCCAGCTTTGAGCAATACTCAACCGTGTCCAATTTTTATGGCTATTTTTATAATCTGTATAGTTATAAGCAAGCTCTGGGGTTAACTGAAGCTGGCCAAATTTCAATGGATGGTTTATTGCAGCAAAACCACCTCGGGCATCAATATCAGCGTTTAAGCTAGGTTGATATTGATGTGATGTATCCAAATTATAATCAAATAGCGCAAGCTTAAACTTTGTGTTTAACGCATTGTATTTTGCTTGTATAAAGCCGCCATTTAATGCACCGTTATGCAAATCAATGTTATAACCCGCTTGTAAATCAAGTTGCTTTAATAGGTCGCTACTTTTTATACCTACACTTAGCAAACTGGTTGACGCTGAATAATACTGTGATCCCAAGGCAAACGTCGCTTGCTGCTCAAGTACTGAGTAATCGCTTTGTTCTGCTATCTCATCGGTATATATTTTTGCCGGTGGCAAGGTATGCTTATTTACCATTAACAATGGGGCTTCACTGTTTACAGCGAGATCTGTTACGACTGTACGGTTTTTTGTTGTTAGCGTTTTTACATCAGGGCCATCGGCATTAATGGAGAAATAAAGTAGTGAGCCATCTTCAGCCTCAATCGGGTATGCGAGCGCTTCTTGCCCGTTAGTTAAGCGGGTGAGGGTGTTATTTTTTATATGATAATTATAAATATCAGTCTTATTATTTAGGCCAGCAACAAAATAGATAGACTCCCCATTTTGACTAAAACTTGGCTGACTTAAATACTGATACCCATTAGGCATTGGGATTGACTGCCTGGCATCACCGCTTACATCTTGTATATACAATTGCCAATTTTCGTTTAATGATGCTGATAAGTAAGCTAGTTTTGTTTCATCGGGGTTTAGAGTCGGGTAATCATACGTTGTTTTTAAGCTCTTGGTAAAAAGTGGCGTGATTGCTTGTGTATTAAGATCGACTTTAACTAATTCAGAATACCCAGCTCTTATTTGCTCACCGTAAAGTGTTTCACCATCACGGGTAACACTAAAACGGCGAATACCGGCCAGCTCTGTAAGTTGCTCTATGTTGCCAGTGTCGGTGTTGTAGCTAAAAATGTCAGACACTTTGTTATAAGTTCCCGATTCTTCACTACTGTAGGCATTAAAATAAAGTGTGTTGTTATTTACCCATTGCGGGTTAGCAATACCTGCGCGATTAATTTGATTTAGTACTTGTTTTTGTTCGCGCTTAAATACGATTGGCGGGGTATCAGGAACATCTTGCTTATCGTTCTCTAGAAGCTCCTTTTGCACCTTAGTAAACTCATCTCGTGCTTTGGTGTTGTCTTCTGTACTGTAAATTATTAGTTTTGTTTTACTCTTTTCATCACGTTCAACTATCGCAATTTTGCTACCATCATTTGAAAGAGCTGGATTGCTAGCGTATAAATCTAGCTTTAACCAAAGCTTGCTATTAAGTGATGATTCGGTTTGCTCTTGTTGCATTGCTTTATAAGTGTATTCAGCAATAAATCGACGATATAGCTTGGCAGCGCTTTGCCCGAATACACCAGAAAATGCGTCGTCAAAATCTCGTGATTTCACTGCTCGCATACGAACCCATACATTATCGAGTAGCTGCTCTGAGTAATTTTGCTCTAGCCAGTATAAAAAACGACTCCCCATTAAATACGCCATAGAGCCCGCCATAAAGCCCTCATCGCTATTTAGTTGCCCATAGGTCGGAAGCGCTCCTTGCTGAGCAAACTCCCTGAGTATTGCCTCAGAATAGTTATCAAAGAGTCGCCCTCGGCCTGTCATTTTAGACTCAATTAAGGTGGCGTATCCTTCAGCTACCCAGCGCGGTGTATCGCCATAGGTTAAATCGTAAAGATCCCATACCCCTCTAATTTTTTGTTGCCACTCACTGCGGGTTGGCTGCGCTAAATGCACTAAGTGAATGTACTCATGCAATACTAGTAATTGCTGCCAGCCCGATGAGTTTGAGATTACCGTATCCGATTGTGGTGGCGTAGTAAAAAGCGCCATAACAGGATTATTAGAGGTTGGTAAGGCAAAGCCATTTGCTGCATTTAGAGGGTCAAACACCACCACATCGACGATTTTATCAAGCGCCCGATTTTGTTGCTCAAGCACTTTAGTGCGAACAATCTCAAGTTCTACCGCAGTCGATTTAGCAAAATCAGTATGCTCACTACTAAAGTGAACATTAAAATGCTCGGTATGAATGGTTTGCCAATTAGCAGCAAAGCTAGGTGCAGCCAATAATAAGACTGATGCAATGAGTGACTTTTTCACAATAATCCCTTAAATAGTACATTTGATAATGCTTAGAGTATTATCAAATGGAAAAAACGGGCAGTAAAAAAGTGTAATAAAGCATGTGCAAATGTGTTTTAACACCCGCTTTATTATTTAATCTGAGTTTTGAACAAAGGAAGTTACATCCAACTGCGAGGGTCTGACTCAGCCTGCATAAGTGTAAAATCTATAATGAAGTCAGCATCTTGCTGTTTTAAATATGGGACATACGCACCGCCTGCAGCAAGTTGTATATACAGGCTTTTTAAGCCAGAACGACGCATAAAAAAGGTGCTCACACTGCGAGCGCTTTGTGCTTTGTAGAGCTCAAATACCCGGTAATGCACGCCAATCATACCTTTGCGTACCACCAAATAAAAACGCCCATCTTGTTGATGAAGGTAATACCCATAACGTTTATAAGATAAAAACACTAACGCGGCTAGTACCAAGAATAATGCTAATGCAATTAATGTATTAAGTTGCATAAAGCTAATAAAAAAACCAGAAGCAACGCTCGGTAGCAAAGCATAAAACACCGTGTTTTTATATAACAACGCCCTTTCTACCGCATTGAATGCCAGCTTTTTACTGTCAAACCACGGATAAATCCACTGACACACATTATCAACTTGCTCCTGCGTGAGCACAGGCAGCACTAAGGTTTGTTTATTCTTTTTCGCCATGCTTGCAGCACCGCCGCTACTGGCTTGCAAACACTCCACAGTAAAGCGTTTTAATAGCCTAGCAACTAGGTTTTGCTTAATAACGATTGACTGTACTTTGTCTAAACTAATTGATAGTTGATGACGCTCTAACAGCCCTGCAATACGTTTGAATTTATTATTTTTAAAGAAAAGCTGATAGTTATAAAAACGAATGAGCGACATAGTCACTGATAAAAACACCGCAATAAATACCAACATAATAATTAAAGTTATAACCGCAAACACAGCTGCATTAGCCATCATACCCAGCTCTTGCTGATAAAAACCCTCTATTTTTGTTATGAACTGCTGCTCTAAAAAGTCGATGGCCACATTCATAAAAGGGGCAATTGCCGCAAGTGCTAAAATGGCCATATTCGACATTAAACCAAATTTAGCAATTTCTTTATTGGTGATAACTAAACTATTTTCGCTCTGCTCTTCAATATGAGATTGCGCTGTATCAGCCACCTCAGCTGATGGTTGTTGCTGCGCTTTATAGTCAAACACTCGTTTACGCATTTGTTGCGCGTAATCTTTAGTTACCCCTGGCAAAACAGCTTCTTGAGCAACACTGCCTGCCGCATCAAAAATACAATTAACTAACCCTATGGGGGTGAAGTAAAATGGCTCCGCTATATTTACGTTTTGCACTCGAGAAAATTTTAAGGTAAGTCGCTCTTTTTTAAATACGCCTTTATTAAGTAAAATTTCATGCTCGTCAGTAATACAAAAACGAAAACTACGGTAATACAAAAAACAATAGGCAAGCAATGAAGTTAAAGCAACCGCGAGCCCAACTTGCCCCCAAAATAGTTTATTTTCTACTTGGGTAACAAATACCACCAACACGGGCAGTAAATTAAATAAGCCGTCTTTTATGAAGCGCACACTAAAATGCATCACAAAATAAGCCAGCGCCCAGGGCGACACTTTTTGCCAGTTAAGTGAAGGTGACGTTATTTGCGCAGCATCAACACTCACTGGCAGCTACCTCGCTTGCGGTTTCATCGTGGCGATAGCTTTGTACAAACTGACGAATATTTTTGCATTTTTCGTGGGTCAGACCACTAATTTGTAAATCGGCACTCATACCGCCGGCGCTATAAAGTCTTAAACTGGCTAAACCAAGTTTTCGCTCTATGGGCCCACGGTGTATTTCAATATGCTGCACACGCGCTAACGGTAAAATTGTCACCTGCTGCCAAATAATGCCTTTTTTAAAAGCAATATCGTGGGTACGCAACGCGCTGCCCTGTAATTTTATGCTGAACACGCTGTATAACATACACAGTAAAATTAATAGCGGAACAGCAACCAATAAGTAACCTTGCGCCATAGCAGCAAAGTCTGTATTAAAATAGTAAACAGCCGCTAGTACTAAGCAAAAAGGAATGAAAAATAACAACCAATTCAATTGTGCATGCAACAATGCTTTGTCCGCAAGCGGCTCAAACACTATGCTTTTATGTTGCGGTAGGTCGGTTATTTGTTGATTAGTAAACACACTTTGCTCCATTTCGCGTATGGTAGGCTTAGCCAAGCCACTTAATTGTTGTTACTAGGGTATGACTTTGTTTTGGCTCAAGCGTAACCGCATCTTCAAGTACATTCGCAGCCTCTAGGCATAACATGCTTTTATAATCATCATCGGCAAAATTTGATAGTCGCTTTGATTTTTCAATCCATGGATTCCATAACACGCACGAGCGCGAGTTTTCTCTGCTAACGCTGATCGTCCCTTGAGGAGTTTCAATGGTTTGTACAGCCCCGGCTTGGGTATAAACCATATCGGTTTCACGGGTAAAACCAACCACATCACTTTGCCGATAAGGCCCTTGGCCAAATTCTATGTATTGCGCCCCTTGCAGCCCTGTTACGCAAGTATTATTAATATCATCAGTTGGAAAGTAAGTATGCAGCGCCTGTGTATAACTAAATGGGGTGTTACCTAAATTACAGGTGGTTAAACGCACCTCTAACTGCTCAGATAAAATAAACTCAACCCTTAAAGAAGATTGATGAGGCCAAAAGGTAGAATCTATCTGCTTCATTGGTAATTTAAGACTAACAGTAATCTCGTTCTCGGTTTCATGCACTTCATCGGCTTGCCATACGTGCGTGCGCGCAAAGCCATGTGCTGGAAAGTCTTTATTTTCATGTTGACCAAACCAAGGCCAGCAAATAGGAATACCGCCACGAATGCCCTTCCCTTCGCTAAAGGTTTCATCCCCAGACACCCACAATAGTGGCAATTTACCTTTGGGTGTAAACTCAGTTATTTGCCCACCTTGTAAAAATATCTTCGCCTTACATTGGCGACTATTAATACTAATAAATTCCAAACCGCTATATGTACGCTCAATACATACTGAGGGTGATAATTGCATTTTATCTCCTTTAACACTGAGACTAATTTTTTAGTACTTAACCTGAGTTCAGGTTACTGTACACAAACAATAATGCATGCTTAAAGCATAAGCTACATAGAATAGTTATTTAAATTGAGTTAGTTGCTATATTTTTATGCCACATCAACGGCTCAATTACGACTAAAGCTTTAAACCTGTGGCTTGCGTATCGCTTTTAACTTACGTAAGGTGCGCAGCCTTAGCAAGGCTGAGTATTATTAACTTTTAATAAAATAAAGATAATAAATGCCATTTTAATTACTGATCAAATTAATAAAAACCAATAATAGCGGCGTTAAATGATATATATCATTTGAATTCAATTTATTTGATGTGTAACATTTCGTGATTACGGCAACTGATTCGCCTTTCATGAGACAAACAAATGCAAAAATATGACGAGTTACTAGTTTCTTTACGCAAGGTGATCCGTGCGATTGACTTACATTCAAAACAACTTAATAAAACAGCGGGTTTAACAGGACCACAACTGCTTATTATGCAAGAAGTGTCTCAAACTGACGGCATTACCGCGAGTCGTATTGCGCAAAATGTAAATTTAAGCCCGGCAACGGTCACAAATATTCTTGACCGAATAGAAAGCAAGAATTTGGTAACACGCGTTCGTAGTCAAATGGATAAACGCCGGGTCAGCTTATATCTTACTGAACAAGGTAAAGAATTACTCGAAAAAGCCCCTCAGCCCTTGCAAGAACACTTTATCGAAAAATTTTCAGCGCTTGCTGAATGGGAACAGAGCCTACTACTTTCATCAATGCAACGTATTGCCGCAATGATGGATGCAGATAAGCTAGATGCCTCTCCTCTTTTAGAAGTAGGCGCACTATTTCAAACTTCTACTAAAGAATAAAACGCAGTATAAAAACAATAAACTAAATTAGTCTGCCATTTTCTCCTATTTCCACACTAAAAGGCGCATCGTTGCGCCTTAATTTTTTAATCACAATCAAAACGGCTATTATGACTAAACTCTCAAAACTAACACTCGCATTAATTTTAAGTGGTGTTGCTAGCAATTCTTATGCATCAAACCTTCAACCTCTCCAAAACTAATTAACGCAGTTAAAGCAACAAGTAGATAAACTTGAAAGCAAACTCGCTGAAAAAAAGTCTCAGCAAGTAGAACAAGTTAGCAAACAGTTGCAAGCTACTTCTACAGACACTGCACAGCAAGAAAAGCAATAATCTGGATAAAAGTAGGAGATGCTATTCGCGCTAACTACGGTATAAACTCTTACGATGAAGGCAATGAAGATCGCGGTGGTGACTTTGATTTAGGGGTAGTCGCCAAGCATAAGCTTAAAGACAACTGGACACTTGATCTCGGCTTTTTTAAAAACGATGAACTGGGTGGAGTTGATGGCTCAGCATCAGACAAAAATCATCGTTACTCTTATGATATTGTTGGTAGTCGCCCTGCCGATGAAGGCACCTATGCCGAGCCTGCAAAGTAACTTGGTGAATACAACACCTTTGCTGGTCGCGCTACTTATCAGCTTGAGCATAGTAAAAATATCACCACTGACATCGGGGCATCGTTACTCAGTGGCGGACTTCACGACGGTGAATATGACTTAGACGATGGTAATAACCGCTTTGCGGTGGGTGCTTTTGACTATTATGACAGTGTATCGAGCCAAGCCACAATGACCAACTTTAATATTGCCTATGACTACGCACTAGAATGGGGCCCAGTTCCCAATCTGCAGTTTTATAACGACTATGGGATCATCGACAACAAGTCAGATAATAGCGCCAATACTTGGATGAATGTAACCGGTATGAGCATCACTGCTGGCGGATTCTTTAGTTATGTTGATTTCGTACAAGCCCGTAATCAACCCTTTATTGGCGGTACCGTTATTGGTGATGGCGATACCGGGCGCCGTTTTAATATTAATTTAGGCTATTACTTTTAATAGGTAGTGCAATCAGGAAATTCTTTTCCTTTGCTAACCCTAAATGGCTTAGTTGATAACATGCAACTAAGCCATTTTATCTTCATTTTACCTTTTAATTAGCTTACACTTTTACCGTTTAATTAATTAAAAAAGAGCTAAAGTGAGTATAAAAAACGCTTTTATTTATTATAAAAATTTCGGCTTTAAATTGCTGGGACTACTGTGTGTATTACTCGGCATTGTTGGTGTTGCCCTACCGGTTATGCCAACCACGCCGTTTTTAATTTTAGCCTTAGCCTGTTTTGCTCGCTCATCCGCGGCGCTTGAATCTTGGCTATTAAACCACCCTCGCTTTGGCACAACATTACAACATTGGCGCGCCCATCAAGTGGTTCCTGTAAAGGCAAAGTATGCTGCGGGTATAGGTATGCTAATAGGCTTTATGTTTTTATTATACAACAGCCCTCCAGCTTGGATTATTGCTCTAGTGGCTGTTGTTGAAGTGCTGATTTTAACTTACTTAATCTCTAAGCACTCAACTCCTCCTAAAAAATAAAGTGTAAAGTTTGGTAAATAAATTTGTAACAGCTAATGAAAATCATTATCATCCGTGTAAGTTAAATAAGTTTGTACCTTTTATGCCCTTTGTTAATAAACGCACTTTATATAGTACAAGTCGCACTCTACATATCTATATTTCCACCGCTTTGTTTTTTTTACTTATTCTATTTTGTGTAAGCGGTATAGTGCTAAACCATGTTGACTGGTTAAAAAACGATAAAAACAATGGCCAAATTACGGTCCAAATCCCCCAAGTTCTGCTTACTCAAGCAAATACACAATTGAATAGCCTGCCTGCTATTTATCCACAAATAGAAGCTTACTTAGCCAAACACTATGGGCTGAATAAAGTGAAAAGCATTGAATGGGAAAAGCAAGATTCACTGGTTATGCTCGACTACCCATTACCAGCAGGCTATGCCTATGCAGAGTTTGATTTTATTAGTGGCGAATTGTTACTCGATTATCAAACCGGGGGGTTTTTAAGTGTTATTGGCGATTTACACAAAGGTCGTCATTCAGGAGAAGTATGGAGCTGGGTTATTGATATATCTGCAGTACTGATGATTCTATTTGCCATCACCGGCATGATTATTTTATTTCAAAACAGAAAAAAACGCTTAGCAGGAATATGGATAACCGTATTAGGAATCGCAACACCATTGGTTATTTATTTATGCTGGGTTCCACAAATTAAAGGAGTGTTTTAATGTTCAAGTTTAAATCTTTAATTAGCACCGTATTGCTGTTAATTGCCGTGTGTTTTCACACTTCGGTGGCAGCGCAATCCCCCCAATTAGAAATCGAATTAACTTTACCTGAGTTAGATGTGCAGCCCTATCATCGACCTTATGTTGCTGTTTGGCTCGAAACACCAGAGCGTAAACATGTCACAACTTTAGCGCTTTGGGTACAAAAAGCGGAATGGTTTAAAGACCTACGCCAATGGTGGCGCAAAGCCGGTAAAAGTGATGCAAACTTCGATGGGGTTAGTAGCGCAACCAAACGCGCAGGCACTTATACCATTAATTGGGACGGAAACGATCTTAATGGCAAATCAGTTATCGCAGGAAAATACCTGTTAAATATTGAAGTTGTTCGTGAAGAAGGCGGGCGTGATTACAGCCGTATTGAGCTTGATTTAACCCAATCAGGAAAAATAACCATTGATGGCAAAAACGAATTTTCAACCAGCTTTGTCACTGTATCCGCTAGGTAGTCCCTACTTATCATTCAAATTTAAAGGAAAAATAATGAACGTTAATTTATTAAAAACAGCACTCATTGGCGTACTGAGTTTATCAACGCTGGTATCAACAGCTGCAAGTGCACATGGCCGCTGGTTACTACCTTCGCATACCTCGCTATCAGGGGATAAAGCCCATTATGTAATGATTGATGCGAGTATTTCTAACGAAATTTTTGCACCTGATAAAGCATTTCGTCCAAGCACAAAAGGCGCTGAATACGACGATACTCTGCTTATGGCACTTGCCCCAAATGGCGAGCAAGTTAGCGATACCATTCGTGCCTATTACCTACAACGCAAAAGCTCTGCTGCAGTAAAACTTCAGCAACAAGGCACCTATCATATTGCGATGACGCAAAAACCTATGTACATGACATTCTACAAAAATGCAGCAGGTGAGCGAAGCCGTGTATTCGCCAAAAAAGCAGATGCCAATCTACCTAAAGACGCCAGCGACATCACTACAATTAAAACCATCTCTACTGTTGATACCTTTGTTAGTCATAATGGTACCTCTAAACCAGCACAATTAGGTCAAGGCTTAGAGCTTAGCGGCCCAACGCATCCAAACGATTTATTTGTTGGCGAGCAAGCGCGCTTTCAGCTAATAAGCGATGGAAAGCCGGTTGGCGAAGGCATTGAAGTCAGCATTTTAAAAGGTGATACACGCTATCGTAACGAACGTGGCGAAATAAAAGTAACGACCGACAAAAACGGCATGTTTAGCACAACGTGGAAAGAGCCAGGCCTATACCTAATCGAAACCTCTCAAAAAGTGACAGTAAACGAAAAAGATGTAGACGCCAGCCGCTATGTATTATTTACCACCCTTGAAGTAGCACCTGAATAAATTTTAATTCCCTACAGGCCACATTAATCGTTTGGCCTGTAGCTTCTTTATAATTAAACCCCTTTAACAAAGCTTTAAACCAAGTTAGTCATTTTCGCTGCCTAAATAAGCATAATCCTATATTTTAGCCTCCTTGTCTGTTCCTGTTTCAATCTATTATTCCGATCACTTATTTTTATGAAAATAGTTGAATAGCTTAGTCAATTTAGATCTTTGCGATGCACTAGCCGCTTATATATGATGCGTCCTTTTCAAAATCTTCAAGGCACGCTCAATGACTTTTCAGCATTTATCAGCTAATAAAAAATTAGCACTTAGCTTGGCTATTACCACCGCACTTGGCGCCTCTTTTTCAGCTGCGAATGCGGCTGAGCAAACTAACCAAGTCGAAGAAAATATCGAAGTAATTTCAGTAACAGGCACGCGCCGCAGTTTGCGTAGTATTGCGCAAAGTACTGTGCCTGTAGATATTATTAGCAGTGATGATATGGCAAGTACGGGGCAACTTGAAATTAGCCAAGTGCTCGCTAACCAAGTACCAAGCTTTAACTACCCAAGTGCCACACTCTCTGATGGCACCGATCATGCTCGCCCAGCGGTTTTAAGAGGCCTTGCACCCGATCACACTTTAGTCCTTATTAACGGTAAGCGTCGCCACTCTGGTGCGTTATTAAACTTAGGGGGCACGGTTGGTCGCGGCTCTACCGCGGTTGATTTAAACATGATCCCAACCTCTGCAATTAAGCGTGTTGAAGTTCTGCGCGATGGGGCTGCAGCACAATATGGTTCTGACGCCATTGCGGGAGTAATCAATATTGTTTTAAAAGATGCCACCGAAGGCGGCAGTGTTAGCGTAACTTATGGCCAATACGACAGCCAAATGGCCGGTGTACCGCAACTAAATAGCACTTATGCGGATGATAACGGCAACCTTGCATTTAATTTAGGCGACGATCGTCACGTTAACGACGGTAGTACCCGCACAATTAGCACAAACTCAGGTTTTTCATTAACAGACAATGGTTTTGTAAATGTATCAGTTGAATACCGTGATAACGACTCAACTCAACGCTCTGGTTTTGATCCGCGCGAACAATACAGCCGCCTAGATGATGGCAGCCTAGACCCACGCGAATTTACAATTGATCGCTACAATCACCGTTTTGGTAAAGCAGCGCTGGAAGACTACGCTTTGTTTTACAATATGGGATACGATTTAGAGAATGGCTTTAATGTTTACTCATTTGGTAGCTATTCAGAGCGTGAAGGTAACTCGGGCGGATTTTACCGTCGTGCAAAAGACAGCCGCAATGTTTTAGAGCTATACCCTAATGGCTTTTTGCCACAAATTGCTACCGACGTAAAAGATTACTCGCTGGCACTTGGTTTACAAGGCGATAGTGGCGACTGGACTTGGGATGTAAGCACCAACTACGGCCGAAATGACTTTGGTTTAGGGGTTGTAAATAGCCTCAATACTTCTTTAGGTACTAATAGCCAAACTGAGTTTGATAACGGCGCCATGGTTTACGATCAATTTTTAGTTAATTTTGATGCCAATACCAGCGTTGATTTTGGTCTACCCGATGATGTATTTTTCACTATTGGTGCTGAATACCGCCGTGAAAGCTATAAAATAGAGCAAGGCGAGGAAGCCTCTTATATTACTGCGCTTGATAACAACGGCAACCCAATTGCTGCTGGCGGTGCGCAAGTGCTTCCTGGGTTTGGGCCGCAAAGCACAACCAATGAAAGTCGTCATAATGTTGCTGTATTTGCTGAATTTGATACTTACTTAACTGATAAATGGAATGTTGTTTTAGCCAGTCGTTATGAAGATTACAGCGATTTTGGTAACACATTTACTTCAAAATTAGCCACGCGTTACAGTATTAACGACAACCTATCGTTACGTGGTGCGGCAAGTACTGGCTTTCGTGCGCCGTCACTTGCACAAAGCTCGTACCGTCAAATATCGACTATTCTCGAAAATAACCAGCCTTTTGAAGTTGGTCTATTCCCAAGCTCTGCTCCTGCAGCTCAAGCGTTAGGTGCAAAACAGCTCGATGCAGAAGACTCAGTTAACGTTACCGCTGGATTTGTTTACACTCAAGGTGGCTTTAGCTTAACAGTTGATGCGTACCGCATTGATATTGATGACCGGATTGTACTCTCTGAAAACTTAAGCGGTAACGCTGTACAGCAAATTCTAGCGAATGCTGGCGAGCTAAATACCGAAAGTGTTCGTTACTTTACCAACGCAATCAATTCGCGCACGCAAGGTGTTGATATTGTGGCAACGTACACACTTGATTTAAATACATTGGGTGATGTGCGCTTAAATGCGGCGGCAAACATTAACGATACCGAAGTGACTCATGTAGATGCAAACCCGAGCGAGCTAAATTCTTTAGGCGATGACTACGTGGTATTTGCCCGTCGTGAAGTAGGCCGTTTTGAGCAAGGCACACCCGATAACAAACTAAACCTATCGGCTGTTTGGAGCTTTAACCAATGGCAAACAACCTTGCGTGCAACTCGCTATGGGGAAGTGGCAGATATTTCAACCACCAGCGAGGGTGATGAATATTTAGATGCTAAATGGATTGCCGATTTAGAAGTCGCTTATCGTCCTAACGAAGCGTGGAAATTTGCAGTGGGTGCAAATAACTTGTTCGATCAGTACCCTCAAGCAACGGTAGATAATATTGGCTACTCTAACTTTGGCCAAATATTTCCGTACACGCCTTACACACCCTACAGTTTAGATGGGCGCTTTTTATACGGTAACATTACTTACAATTTTTAAGTAAAACGCCCATTAATAATAGAGTAATTACAAAAGGATGCAGTGTGCATCCTTTTTATTAACATTTAGTATTTTTAACCATATTTTGGCATTTTAACTTTTTAATTACTGCTGCCACCTCGTATAAAACAACAACTTACATTTCGGCCTCAATTTTGCTCCATACTTTGTATATTAACTAAAATAATCAATATCAAAGGACTAAACATGAGCACATCAACTCTATTGAACTTCACTAAGCCCGTTTCATTAATTAGTGGCATTTTATTACTCAGCGGTTGTGTATTTCACATATCGCCCAGTGTCGCATCAGTTAAACAAACCCAGCAGCTTTCACTGCCAAGCAATAACCTTGAGTACTTAACGATATTAAGTGGTGCCGGTTCGCTCGATATTCAGGGCTCTAATACTGCAACCAGTATTAGCGTTGATGCCATCATTTACACCGCCGACATTGACGATGAATACGAACTCACCCTTGAGAAAAGCGGTACACAAGCAAAACTTGTTGCACAAAATAAAAGTAATAATGGGATTAGCTTTTACAGCGGGCAATCACCAAGTATCAATTTAGTTGTTACCGTACCTAACACCCTAAATTTAGATATTAACGACGGCTCAGGCGATATTGTTATTAACGAGATGCAAAGCAATATTGATGTAAAAGATGGTTCTGGCAGCTTATCTATCAATAGTGCTAAAAACCTAAATATTGATGATGGCTCGGGCAGTATTTACGTAAAAAATGTGGTCGGCGACTTAGTATTAAATGACGGCTCAGGCAGCATTGATATTGATAATGTCAGTGGTAATGTCGCTATTGAAGATGGCTCGGGCGAAATGCAAGTTACTAACGTAACAGGCGTATTAAATGTTGAAGATGGCTCGGGCGGCATAACTATTAAACATATTAATGGCGCAGTCACCGTAGACGATAACTCAGGAGATATGTTGATTGAACATATTGGCTCAAGCGTGACGATTGATGATGGCTCTGGCGATATTCGCGTTAATTACGCTAAAGCGCTAACTATTACAGAAGCAGGCTCGGGTGATGTCAGTATTGATAATATTTCAGGCACTGTAAAATTAGACCGCTAATACACTAATAAAGCGAAATAAATGGCAGTTCATTACATCCGTTATTGTATTTTACTAACACCTAAGCCATGATAAATGTCTTGAAATTATTAGGATAAATGCGTGTTAGAAATTGCTTTAATTTATTTAGCCGCCGCCATTGTAGCTGTTCCTATTGCCAAACGACTTGGCTTAGGATCAGTACTGGGTTATTTAATTGCTGGCATACTAATTGGTCCCTATGCATTGGGAGTCGTAGGGGATCAAACCGATATAATGCACTTTGCCGAATTTGGCGTAGTGATGATGCTATTTTTAGTCGGACTTGAACTACAACCCTCACGACTATGGAAGCTTCGGCATTCTATTTTAGGGCTTGGTGGCTTACAAGTGGTGCTAACTGCGGCGGTTATTTTTGCCTTTTGTTATTGGTTTTTTAGCATGCATTGGCAAACCGCATTGGCCATTGGTTTAATGCTGGCACTTTCCTCTACCGCAATTGTATTGCAGAGCCTCGAAGAAAAAGGCTGGTTAAAGCAAGAAGCTGGGCAAAATGCATTTTCGGTTTTATTATTTCAAGATATCGCCATTATTCCTATTTTAGCGCTACTCCCCTTACTGGCCTTTGCTGCACCAAGTAGTTCAAAACAAATTAGCGATTCAATCATTGCAGGCTGGCCTGTTTGGCAACAAGTAGGCGTCTCTGTTGGCGTTATTGCCGCTATCATTGCTGGTGGTAAATATGTGTCGGCACCACTGTTTAGATACATAGCACAAACTCACATGCGTGAAATATTCACTATTTTTGCATTGTTTTTAGTCGTGGCTATTTCGCTTGTAATGCACAGTATTGGCCTATCACCTGCTTTAGGTACTTTTTTAGCCGGTGTAGTATTGGCCGAAAGTGAATTTAGACACGAATTAGAAGCCGACATAGAGCCCTTTAAAGGATTATTACTGGGACTATTTTTTATCACTGTGGGGGCTTCAATTAATTTTGAGCTATTATTTAATCAATTTAGTACCGTGGTTGCTTTAGTTGCCTTATTAATTGTCATTAAAGCCTTCATTTTGTTTGCCCTTGCTGTCACATTTAAAATTAGCTCAAAGCAAAAACTATTGTTTACATTGGCACTAGCACAAGGTGGTGAATTTGCTTTTGTACTTTTAAGCGTGAGCACCACATTAAGTATTTTAACCCCAGAACAAACCAGTCTAGTGACCTTAGTGGTTGCGGTATCTATGTTGATAGCCCCTTTATTACTGATGCTGTATGAACAAATACAAAAACGCAGTAGTAGCACTAAGCCTGAGTTTGATAAACCAGAACAAATAAATACCGCTAAACACGTAATTATTGCGGGCTATGGCCGCTTTGGGCAAATTATGGGACGTTTATTACATGCACAAGGCTACGAAATTACCGTACTTGATCACAGCCCAAGCCAAATAGAACTGCTGCGCCGCTTTGGTAACACTGTATTTTACGGTGATGCTGCTCGCCAAGAACTGCTTGAAGCCGCGGGCGCGCATACAGCACAAATGCTGGTTGTTGCGATTGATAACCCAGATAAAACCATTGAAATTATTAAGCTGGCACATAAAAACTACCCCCAATTAAAAATAGTGGCGCGCGCAATCGATCGTCGCCATGCGTATCAATTACTGAATCTAAAAGTGGATGCATTTAACCGCGAAACCGTCGACTCAGCCATTAACTTAGCCATAGAATCACTGCAGCTACTTGGCAATAGCAAAGAAGACGCTGAGCGTGCTGGTAAATTATTTAGGGATCATGACCGTGCATCTGTGTTACAACTTTCTGAGCTTTGGGGAGATGATGCCAGCTACGGCGTTGCAGTACGCCAACGTATGGAAGATTTAAAACAGGTATTACAGCAAGATAAGCAAGCACAGCAAAATTTAAATACCTGTGATGCCAACGATTATGAAAATGGCTTAACAGAAGACTCTGCTAAGCCTAAAAAACGACCTAATGGTGATGCCCACCTTGAATAGCCTCACCTTGAGGATTATAAAAACCGGTGGCGCCGTGCTCTATAAAACCTAGGTTAATCATTTTTGCTAAAAATGGGTCGCTTTCGTTATCGCCAATGTCGGCATAGTCGGTGGTTTGAAAGTTATCCCATTTTGCAAACTGAGCCTTAATAGCTGGTGTGTCATTTTGCACCGCGTCTAAGCTAAGCGACGTGCTTGCTTTATTCGCTAGGTTACTAATACTAAATGTTTTTACTAGTTTTGAATGGGTAAAAAATGCCAAGTTATACTGAGAGTTATTTTCTTCTAAGCTGTAATTTTTTATTTCGTTGCAGCCTTCGCCTTCGGTGCTTACTAATGTCATTTTTTTAATGAGATGATTATCTACCAGCTGTACTTTTGCACTCCAGTTTTGCACTCCTTGCACCTCTGATGGCTGATATTCAATACCGCGCTGCTGCGCATTAAAATAACGAATAGGTCGTATTTGATTGTTGCTAGTATACTGCCAAAGCTCTGTAATAACTTGGCTTTGGTGCGCCACTTGTTGCTCATTTCGCCAAAGGATGAGAGTTTGGCTGTTTGCCTTATTATTTTTAAGCGTTTGTGGAGCCTTATTAATAATAGTGTAAGTGGCTTTTAATACCTGTGGATTTATATCGCACTGCTCAGCAAAGCTGCTTGCGCTAAATAATGCGCTCATTATTAAAAATACTTTTTTCATTGGGCTATCTCTTTAGTTAATCGCTTTTAGCTTAATTGCCTTTATCATAACCAAAAATAATGGCAGTTTAATGACATAAAAAAACCCACACAGTGTGCGGGTTGTTTTATATCGCAAGGTTTATTGCGCTACTTTTTCATCCGCGGCTTTTACAAAGTCAGCGGCAAAGTCCATAACATGGAATAAAAAGCTTTGCTCATTAGTACCTGTTACTAAATGCGCCCCAGGGCCCATTGCATACACACCTACATCTTCGCCTGCGTGAGTTTCTGATGATAGTGGCACAAGTGCCTCTTGGTGAAAACCTGGCGTTGTAGTATCAACATTACTTAAATCAACACGCCCTGTAACGGGTGCTGCTAAGTAAGATGCATCAGCATCGGTTTCTGCACCTAGGTCTCTGTAACCCAAACCATTAGTGTAACCAACTGTAGTATAAGGCATATCGTCGGCAGCAAGGCTGGGCTCTGTTTGCCCTACACCAACCACTTTACCTAAAATTGGGTTACCGCGTTTAGGGTAACCCGCAATGGTAAATACGTGACTGTGATCGGCTGTTACTACAATTAGCGTCTCTTCTGGGTTGGTGTTTTCCATCGCTACTTTTACTGCTTTAGCCAGCTCTACAGTATCGTTAAGTGCGTTGTATGCATTACCCGCATGATGCGCGTGGTCAATACGTCCCGACTCAACCGTTAAGAAAAACCCTTGCTCGTTATTATCAAGCACATCAATCGCTTTTTCGGTCATTTGTGATAATGAAGGCTCGCCTGCAATATCATTGCCACGGTCGGCTTCGTACTGCATGTGAGATTCATTAAATAAACCAAATACACGCTCAGTTGTGGTTGCATCAATAGCAGCAAAACCCGCTTGATCCATCACATAAGCACCATTTGGATATTGCGTTTTCCACTCGGCGGTTAAGTCGCGATTATCTGTACGATCGCCCTCTACAGCACTAACAGCATCAGCTGAGTTAAACGCGGCATCTTTTGGTAAAAAGTGACGACGCCCGCCACCCATAACCACTTCAATTCCGTCTACATCAACACCACTAAAACGTGCTTCTAGGTTCTTTTCAAAGTTAACCAGCTGTGAGGCAATATCTTCACAATTAGCTGACTCAGAAGCAGGCATATCTGAAATATCTTCCCAGTTACGGTCTGCCGATTTAGCGTAGGTTGCCGCAGGTGTTGCATGGGTAATACGCGCAGTAGAAACAATACCCGTAGACTTACCGGCAATCTCAGCCAGCTCTAATGACGTAACAAGCTCATGTCCTTTGCCTGATGTACAACTACCACGTTCAACCGCTTCGTCTATACCAATTACACCCACATCGGTTTTTACACCTGAGGCCATTGCCGTCATTGTACCGGCAGAATCTGGCGTTTGTGCATCCACATTATAGGTTTTTACAAACCCAGAGTACGGCATGGTTTCAAAGCTTAATTGGTGATCTTCACCCATTTCACCCTGTAATTGCCCCGCTAAAATACGAGCAGCTGTCACAGTAGAAATACCCATTCCATCGCCAACAAACAAGATCACATTTTTAGCTTTACCCGATTCAGTTACCACTTTACTTGCAGCATCTTGCGCGCCGGCGAGCTTAGTTTGTGCATCACTAAACCATACGTTATTGCTAAGAGACGCCAGCTGCTCACTCGTTAATGAGGTGGCTGGGTCGTTACAGACTAAGTTAGTGTGCGTTACTTCGTTGCCCTCTAATTGCCCGTTTGTATTGGTATCAACACCGCTTTGTGTTTCTACGCCGCCATTGATACATTGCGCAGATCCCACTGCAATTGGGAGATCGACCGCTAAAATATTATTGCTGTTTTTGTCGTCATCACTCGAACACCCCGTTAATGCGACCATTACTGCTAAAGAAAGTACTGTTAATTTATTCATGTGAGCCGCCATTATTGCTGAGTTAGTTCAAGAGCTTGATTTATTAAATGAAATACAACGTTTTGCTCAATAACACCTTGAGCTAGGTGAGCACCCGGTCCGGTTGCATGCAGTGAAATATCTTCACCTGCGTGTGTTTCAGAGCTCAGTGGTACCGTGGTTTCTTGGTGAAAACCTGGCGTTGTTGTATCAACACCATTTAGCTCAACACGTCCTGCAACCGCAGCTGTTTCATAGCTTGCGTCCGCATCCGTTTCATCGATTAAGTTTCTAAAACCGAGGCCGTTTGCATAACCTACTGTGGTGTATGGCATGTTATCAGCAGCTAGCGTTGGTGTAGTTTGCCCTACAGCAACCACTTTACCTAAAATTGGGTTACCACGTTTAGGGTACCCTGCAATAGTAAATACATGGCTGTGGTCAGCTGTAACTAAAATAAGGGTTTCTTCTGGATTGGTGTTATCAACGGCAGCTTGTACTGCTTTTGCAAATTCAATGGTGTCATTAAGTGCATTGTATGCGTTACCCGCATGGTGAGCATGGTCAATACGGCCCGACTCTACGGTTAAGAAAAAGCCTTTTTCGTTTTTACCCAGTACATCAATCGCTTTGGTGGTCATATTGGTAAGCGACGGCTCACCAGCTATATCGTTTGCACGGTCAGCTTCGTATTGCATATGCGATTCGTTAAATAAGCCAAATACTTTAGTGGCGTCATCGGCAATAGCATCAAACCCAGCTTGATCCATCACATAAGTGCCATTTGGATATTGTGTTTGCCACTCAGTAACAAGGTTACGCTCATCGGTACGATCGCCTTCTACTGCGCTCATAGCATCAGTAGAATTTGCCGCGGCCTCTTTTGGTAAAAAGTGACGACGGCCGCCACCCATAACAAAATCTAAGCCATCAACATCGGTTCCGACAAAGCGTGCTTCTAGGTTTTTTTCAAAATTAACCAGCTGTGAGGCAATATCTTCACAGCCAGCATTCACTGCTGCCTCAGGCATGTCTGAGATATCTTCCCAGTTGCGATCAGCCGATTTAGCATAGGTTGCCGCAGGCGTTGCATGGGTAATGCGGGCAGTAGAGATAATTCCTGTTGCTAGGCCTTTAATTTCAGCAAGCTCAGTGGCTGTAAGTAACTCATTACCAGCCACCGTTGAGCACTCACCGCGCTCAATTTCTTCATCAACACCAATAACACCTACATCGGTTTTAACCCCTGAGATCATCGCAGTCATTGTGCCTGCAGAATCCGGTGTTTGTGCATCTACGTTGTATGTTTTTACTTGTGCTGAGTACGGGAACTTTTCAAAGCTTAAATAACCTTCTTCACCTAAGTTGCCCGCTCTTTGCCCTTGTAAAATACGTGCTGCGGTAAGGGTAGATACACCCATACCGTCGCCCACAAACAAAATAACATTTTTAGCTTTAGTGTTTTTAATTGCCTGCGCTTGCGTTGTTTTTGTTGTTAGTTTTGCTTGGGCAGCGCTGTACCAGCTGCTGTCTTTTTGACTTTGCGGTAAAACATTGGCATGACTAACGGCACTAAACGCACAGGTTAGTGCGATTGCCGCAGCAACTTTTTTAATTTTCATCCGTAATTCCCATTATGTAGTGGTTATTTTTGCTTGAAGCCTAAGCCTCAAATAAGTAACCGCAGCACTATAAAAAACAGATGTGACCTCTAAGCGTATTTTTAATTAAAAAAAAATGACTAAATCATTACAAAATTAAGACACAAAAAAAGCGCAGCGGTTAACCGCTCAAATAAAGGTAACCATGGCGAGTTGCCAAAAGTACCCGGATTTTTAATTGGCTTTGTTATTTTAATGCTTATTAACAGCACCTTTAACCTACCAGCTATCGTGCTCGAAACCGCTAACGAGCTTTCTCGATTCTTTTTAATTGCCGCCATAGCCGCTATTGGTATAAAAACAAACTTAGGCAAACTCACCGAGGTGGGCTTAAAACCAATAATAATGATTGTTGCTGAAACAATTTGGATACCACTGTTAATACTTGGCTTTGTATTGTGTAGTTAAACCTTGAGCGTATTGAGTGGATTGCCTACAATAGCGCATCACTTTTTAATAAAGATTAAAATCATGACCGATTCAACAAAACCAGCATTACCTGATCAGCTTTCTATTAATCCACGCAGCAAGCATTACGTAGAAGAAGTGTTTGAACACGAAATTGGCGTAAAGTTAAACGGTAAAGAGCGCTTTGATGTAGAAGAATACTGCATTAGCGAAGGCTGGATTAAAATTGCCGCACCTAAAGCGCTAGACCGCCGCGGCCAACCTTTACTTATGAAAGTAAAAGGCACGGTAGAAGCGTTTTACAAGTAATTGCTTACTTGTAAAAAGAAAAGCGACACCTTACTGGGTAGTCGCTTTTTTTGTGCCTTTTAAAAACAGCTTTAACATGTTGAACTTTTTTCATACTCAACCTGATGAAGTTTCATTATGAATTTTCAAAAAGTATGTTTGAATAGCCCAACCATTTAGACGTATAAAAGTCTATTATAAGCAAATTAATAATATTAGATGGCGGCATGGGTTGTGAACTTAAACGCATGGGCGCGCCATTTTCACAGCCACTTTGGAGTGCACAAGCTTTAATAGAAGCACCACAATGTGTAACTCAAGCGCATCAAGCTTTCATAAGTGTGGGCGCTGAAATTATTACAGTAAATAGCTATGCGTGTGTCCCCTTTCATTTAGGTGAAACGCTTTACCAAGCACAAGGTGCAGCACTTGCACAGCAAGCTGCTGTAATTGCAAAAAAAGCAGCTCAAAACACTAATCAAAACGTGCTAGTTGCGGGTTCATTGCCACCCGCATTTGGATCGTACCGTGCTGATTTTTTTCAAAGTGAACGCGCATTTACTATTTTAAATACCCTGTATAAAGCACAGGATGAATATGTAGATGTTTGGATTGGTGAAACCATATCAAACATTGAAGAGTCGCGGGTTATGGCAAGGGTACTTAAGAATTCAAACAAACCATGTTATTACGCATTTACCTTAAATGATGAAGTAAGCGAACAAGCGACATTGCGCTCTGGTGAATTAGTATCCGACGCTATCTTAGCATTACTCGAACATAATATAACGGGCATACTCTTCAACTGCTCTATTCCTGAGGTTATAGAGCAAGCCTTTAGCGATACCAACGCGGTATTAGCCAAGCAAAATAAACATCTTGATTTAGGAGTCTTTGCAAATGGTTTTACACCAATCGCCAGCGATTATAAAGCCAATGAAGGCTCGCAAGGTTACCGCGACTTATCACCCGCTGAGTATGTAGCGTTTGCAAAGCAATGGCATAGCCTAGGCGCAACAATTATTGGCGGCTGCTGTGGTATTGGCCCCGAATTCATAGCAGCGCTGGTAAAGTGGAAAAGCGATATTGAAGCGCTTTAATATCATTTATTTAATTACAAAAGTATCGAGAATCCCTTTCGAGCTTATTGACTGATTCCCAATACCCAATCGAGCCCTTGTATTATTTAGAACGGCCTCGCCAGCCACTCCACACATCATTTTCTGGGTTAGCTTTATTTTTTTTCTTTTTCTTGCCGGTGCCTTCGGGCTTGGCCATGGGTTTATCGTTTTTAAGCGCATCAGCTGCATCAAGATTCGCTTGGTTTACTGCAAAGCCTGCTACCTCTTCGCGCTCTAAGCGTAGTTTATTTTTCTTTTCGATAATTCTAAAGTGATGGAAGTCTTCATAATCAATTAACGATAACGCTAGGCCAACTTCACCGGCACGGCCGCTGCGGCCAATACGGTGCATGTAATCAGCGGGGCTGCGCGGTAAGTTAAAGTTAATAACAACAGGCAGTTTGGCAATATCTAAACCACGGGCTGCTATATCGGTGGCAATAAGTACTTCTATTTCGCCCGCTTTAAATTTTTCGATTACGCGAGTACGCTCACTTTGGCCTTTATCACCATGGAATACTTGTGCATTCACGCCGCGCTTTTCAAGCTTGCTGGCTAAGTGCTCACAATCTTTTTTAGCGTTGACAAATATCAGCGCTTGGCGCCATTTGTGCTGCTTAATTAAATGCGCTAAAACCGTGGTTTTTTCGCCTTTATTAACTGTAAATACGCGCTGTACTAAGGTGCTTTCGTCTTTACTCTGAACTTGTATTTCAACCGGATTATTTAACAGCGATTGCGTTAAAAGCGTTACTTGCTCTGGGAAAGTAGCTGAAAACAACATGGTTTGCTTTTTAGCAGGCATAAGCGCTAATAAGTTAGCCAACTCTTCGGTAAAGCCTAAGCTTAATAAGCGGTCGGCTTCATCAAGCACTAAGGTATTTACTTTATCAAGCTTAATGGCGTTGCTTGAGATTAAATCGAGTAAACGCCCTGGGGTTGCTACGATAATATCAGCACCACCGCGAAGTGCCTGCATCTGGGTATTAACCGACACACCACCAAATACCGCCACCGTTTTAATGGCGCCATTAAAGTGTGCAGAATACGATTTAACATTATCAGCTACTTGCGTTGCAAGCTCACGGGTAGGTACCAAAATAAGCCCTGAAACAAAGTTATCTTTGCTAGCAGTTTTTTTAGCACCTTGCGCTAAAAATAGCGTTTGTAGCATAGGCAAGGCAAACGTTGCTGTTTTACCTGAGCCGGTATTTGCCCCCGCAATTAAATCGCTACCAGCAAGTACACTTGGGATCGCCTTAGCTTGAATTGGCGTAGGCTGGCTATATTGTAAATCAGTTAAACGAGCAATTAGCTCTGGAATAAGGCCAAGATCGTTAAAAGTACTAGGGCTTGCGGCTGAGGTCATATTTATTACGGGCTTATTGCTAAAAAAGTAGCCTGTAATTTTAGCGTATTTAGCAGCTATTAAGTAGAGATTAGTGATTTAAATAATATTTAACTACAACTAATAAAAAGACGCTTGCGCGTCGTTTTTATTTAACAGTAACTAAAAACCCTAGTTACGCTTATCAAACTCTGCCTGCAACCTAGCTTTTGTTTCTCTTAAATAATTTATATAAGGATATGAGTCATCTGCAATGGCTAAAGCAGACTCCATCTGTTCAAGTGCTTGACGAGTATCACCTTGCATTTCATAGCCATAAGATAGGGCAGAAAGCGCATCAGCTGATTTTGGGTAGTTTTTTATATTGTACTTAAACACCTCTATAGCGCGGGTAAACTGCTTGCTGCCCGTTAAGTTATAACCGAGCGATCTAACAGCGCGATCCGGTGGTGATATTTGCTCGCCCCATTGCTGAGATAATGTTTGATAATAAGCATCAATAGAAGCTACATCGTCAGTTAAAGCACTGATTGGCATTTGCTTAGGTAAAAATAAGTTGTAATAGGCATTAAATACGCCAGCAACAGAGGTTAAGCCATGTGAGATACCATCAAACGCATCATTAAAAAAGCGTAACCCCCGCACTTTAGGCGATTGCATACCTTGCAGCAATTCATCATACCTTTCCCGCATTATGCCGGCTTCTTCGCCGATATTGATGTAAACGTAGTTATTCAGGTCTTTCGTTTTAGTTATAAATGATTTTGTGCTTTTTACCATTGCGCCATAATTCCACCAAACAGCAGGGCTATACGCAATATGCGCTTGAAATAACTCAGATTTGGCCTGCAACGCATACAGCGCAAATACACCACCAGCAGATGCGCCAGCAATAACCTTATAGTCATGCGTGCGATAGTTCTTATTTACTAAAGGAATGAGCTCTTGTTCAAAGAACGCTAAAAACTTTGCCGCGCCGCCCCCTTCACCGACAGGCCCTTGTGGTTCCTTGTTCACTGTAGGATACATATCTCTAAGTCGATTAGTGTTTTCAATAGCGACAATAATAACCTCAGGCGCACGATTATCATTTTGTAAACGCTCAATAACAGCACTAGCAAGCGGTATATTACCCGCGCCATCTAAGCGATATATGACAGGATATACCTTATTTGGCTCAGCTTGATAGCTCTTTGGTAACTGTACAACAACAGTGCGTTCTTCATTTAAAACAGTAGATTTAAATGTATGTGTGTACTGAGAATAATCAGCACTTTGCTGTTTAATGCTAGCTTGTGCAAAGGCACTTTGTGAACTAAAAATACTAAAGCTAACAAAAAAAATAACGGTTAATAAACGCATGACTAATCCCTTAGAGAATAATAAGTTACTTAAGCTAACAGAGTTTCAGGCACAAAAAAAGCGCCTTAAGCGCTTTTTTAACATTAATAAAAAACTATAACCTGTTGATTTTACTCAACTGTAACCGATTTTGCTAAGTTACGTGGTTGGTCAACATCTGTGCCTTTAATGACCGCTACATAGTACGACAGCAACTGTAGTGGAATTGTATATACAACAGGAGCAATTACGTCGTCTACGTGGTTTACGTTGATTACACGCATTGTGTCGTCTGACTCAAAGTGTGAATCTTTATCAGCGAATACATAGATGATGCCGCCACGTGCACGTACTTCTTCTACGTTTGATTTAAGCTTTTCAAGCAGCTCGTTGTTTGGTGCTACAACAATAATTGGCATGTCGGCATCAATCAGTGCTAATGGGCCGTGTTTAAGCTCACCTGCTGCATAGGCTTCTGCGTGAATGTATGAAATCTCTTTAAGCTTAAGCGCGCCTTCCATTGCAATTGGGTATTGTGAACCGCGACCTAAAAACAGTGAGTGATGCTTATCAGCAAACTCTTCTGCAAGGTCAGCAATGCCATCAGCCAATAGTAGCGTTTCTTCTAATTTAGCAGGAAGTAATTTAATAGCGTTAACAATCGTGCTTTGATCTAAGCCTTTCTCTTGCGCAATAGACGCAGTAAGCATTAACAAACCAACAAGCTGCGTAGTAAATGCTTTAGTAGAGGCTACACCAATTTCAGCGCCTGCTTTGGTCATAAAGGCAAGGTCGGATTCGCGTACAAGCGATGAGGCTGGTACGTTACAAATAGTCATTGACCCCATATAGCCTTGCTCTTTGGCTAAGCGCAGTGCTGCTAGCGTATCGGCTGTTTCACCCGATTGTGAAATAGTCACAAGTAGGCTGTTTTCGTGTACATACGATTGGCGGTAACGAAACTCAGAGGCTATTTCTACGTTACAACTAACACCTGCAAATTGCTCAAGCCAGTAACGAGCAACCATACCTGAGTGGTATGACGTACCACAGGCAATAATTTGTACGTGTTTTACATCTTTAAATATTTGCTGTGCGCTGTCGCCAAAAGCATCAATCGCTACGCGGTCATCGTTTAAACGTCCTTCAAGGGTGTTACGTACTGCAAGTGGTTGCTCATAAATTTCTTTTAACATGTAGTGACGGTAATCACCTTTACCTGATGCATCTTGTGTAATGTTTGATTCAACAACTTCACGCTCAACCGCGTTGCCATCGGCATCAAAAATTTCTACTGTGTCGCGAGTAATGCGCGCTACATCACCTTCTTCTAAGAAGATAAAGCTGCGAGTCACCGGTAATAATGCAAGTTGATCAGAAGCAATAAAGTTTTCACCAAGGCCTAAACCAATAACTAACGGGCTGCCTGAGCGCGCTACAATAATTTCGTTATCATTCGCTTTATCGAACACAACTGTACCAAATGCACCTTCAAACTGTTTAACAGCAGCTTGAACTGACGCTAATAAAGTGGTGTGCTGCTGACGTAACTGATGAATTAAATGCACCATTACTTCGGTGTCGGTATCTGATAAAAACTCGTAACCGTCGCCTTTAAGTGCTGCACGCAAACTTGCGTGGTTTTCAATGATACCGTTATGTACAAGCGCTAATTGATTGCTTGAAACATGTGGGTGAGCATTGGCTTCAGTTACACCGCCATGAGTTGCCCAACGAGTGTGTGCAATACCTGTGTGACCGCTAACACCAGCTTGTTCAAGTGCTGATTCTAAGTTTACAACCTTACCAACTGCTTTAACTGTATTAAGAGTATTACCCTCAAGTAAAGCTACACCTGCTGAGTCATAACCACGGTACTCAAGACGTTTAAGGCCTTCAACTAAGATTTTATTTACTGGACGTTCTGCAACAGCCCCAACGATTCCACACATAGTGTCTCCATTAATTTTTTAATTCTAGCAACTCACGGCGTAGTTACTAATCCATAATCTCTGCGCAAATTAGTTTTACACCACATGCCTCAATCGCTGCGCGTTTATCATGCGCTAAGCCACTGTCGGTTATTAATGTGGTTACTGTTTGCCACGGTAATTCTAAATTTGGTATTTTTCGGCCGATTTTTTCTGACTCAACCAGCACAATAACTTCACGCGCCGCTTTAGCCATCACTTGGCTTAGCCCAACAAGTTCATTAAACGTGGTTGTTCCTCGTGCTACATCAATGCCATCGGCACCAATGAACAGCTGATCAAAATCATATGAGCATAGTACATTTTCGGCTACTTGCCCTTGAAACGATTCTGAATGCGGATCCCACGTGCCACCTGTCATCAAAAGGGTTGGCTCGTTTTCAAGTGCTAATAAACGCGTTGCTACTTTAATCGCGTTCGTCATAACAACTAACCCCTGCTTGGTAGCCAACTCAGGGATCATCGCTGCTGTTGTACGCCCGCTGTCAATAATAATGCGGTTATGATCTTTTATAAGCGCCGCTGCTGCCTGAGCAATGGCTACTTTGCGCTTAGAATCAATCTCATCGCTTACAATCTCTTTTGGTAGCGCAATAGCTCCACCATAACGGCGCAGCAACAAGCCACTTTTTTCAAGCGCGGTTAAGTCTTTTCGAATGGTTACTTCTGATGTTTGAAACTGTTCAGCAAGAGTCTCAACGGCCACTTCACCAAGCTCATTTACTTGGCTAAGGATCAGATGACGGCGTTGCTGAGTGTTTCGTTTGGTCATTAAGTAACTGCTATTAAGTTTCGTTTCGAAAGTTAGTGGATTTTAAACGAAACATTATAAATGGCAAGTGAATGCATAAAAATAAAGCAATTTTATTCAAATTATCATCATGCATAAAGTAGGTTAAGCTAGGCACCATTATTTAAGTTAAACAAAATTGATATGCAGTCATTTAATAGTATTAGTAAAGAGAATCTAGCGCAGCGAAAAGCTGTGCACGAAATTTGCCGCTTATTTAATAAAAGCCCCAGTAAAGGTAATTTAAAGCGAATAAAAGAATTATGCTCACACTGTGGTGATGGAGTAATTATTGAAGCGGGCTTTCATTGTGACTATGGCTCGCAAATACATATAGGTGATCGTACTTTTATAAACATTAACTGCACTGTATTAGATGCACCAATTAATGAAGGAGTGATTAAGATTGGTAGTGACTGCTTAATTGGCCCTAATGTTCAGCTATTAGCAGTTTCACATGCTGTGAACCCAACTGAGCGCCTCAATAAAGAAAATTTTGCAGCACCAATTTCTATAGGTAATAACGTATGGATTGGCGCGGGAGTTATTGTGTTAGCTGGTGTTACCATTGGTGATAACACTGTTGTTGGTGCGGGTTCAGTGGTAACTAAGAGCATTGCATCAAATACCGTGGTTGCCGGCAATCCAGCACGTGAAATAAGAAAGTGCTAAGGATCATCGTTAAGCCTTAGACTCACATTTACCCTTATACCTCGAACCCATATTTTCACTTTATTCCAGACGTAAAAAAGCCCGACTATTTCTAGTCGGGCTTTCTCTTATTTGGAGTCGGTGCGCTACGCAGTAGAGTGTCGTGGTGCCCACAGCGGTAGAGAGCCACATAGCAGATGTATAGAGTCGGCTTTAGGCGCTTATTATTTTCCTTTTACCTGATGCCCTTTACCTTTCACCTGCGCTTTCACTTTCCTGCATACGTAAAAAAGCCCGACTATTGCTAGTCGGGCTTTCTCAATTTGGAGCTTGGTGATGTCGTGGTGCCCACAGCGGTAGAGAGCCACATAGCAAATGTATAGAGTCGGCATTAGGCGCTTATTATTTTCCTTTTACCTGATGCCTTTTACCTTTCACCTGCGTTTTTACTTTCCTGCAGACGTAAAAAAGCCCGACTATTGCTAGTCGGGCTTTCTCAATTTGGAGCCTGGTAATGTCCTACTTTCACATAGCAAATGCTACACTATCATCGGCGCTGTTTCGTTTCACTACTGAGTTCGGCATGGGGT